>JBOHZD010000241.1:0-8028 GCA_050738315.1 Woeseiaceae bacterium | reverse complement strand
CAGGGCGAGCGCGTCAGCATCGACGGCACCGATCCCAGCCTCAACCTGACCTTCCTCGACGGCCATCCGGTCGCGCAGTCGATCTGGCTGTTCGGCGAGCAACCCAACCGCGGCTTCGACCAGACCCAGATCGCTGCGGAGATCATCGGCCGGCTCGAGGTCTACAAATCGCCCGAAGCGCGCCTGCCCGAAGGCAGCCTGGGCGGCACCGTGCTCATGCACACGCGCAAACCGCTGGATTTGGACACCAACGCCGTCACCGGCACCTTCGGCTACAACTACAACGAGCAGGCCAGCGAGGGGAAGCCGAGCATCTCGGCCCTGTACAGCTGGAAGGACGCCGCCGAAACGTGGGGCCTCGCGGTCGCCGCGCAGCACTACGAGGAACAGGTCGATCGCCAGGGCTCGGAGATTTTCGGCTATGTGCCGGCGTCGACCTTCCCGAACGCGGCCGGTGTGGATCCCAACGCGCAGGTGCCCAATTTCGTCAACGCTGCCTGGTTCCAGCAGACCCGCGAGCGTGACAGCATCACCGCGAAGCTGCAATTCAGGCCGAGCGAGGCCCTGGAGTTCAACTTGAGCGGCTTGTACATCAAGGAAGATTTCGCCAACTACAACCAGTCGATGTACAACTTCCTCTCGCTGCGCGCCGATGAAGTCGACCAGCTGACCGGCGGCGCCAACGGCATCATCACCGGCGGCCATGCCGGGCCCGGAAGCCTCGTTTTCTACGACAACAACGTGCGCGGTTCCGAGCCGACCACCCGGGGCCTGGACTTGCAGGGCGCCTTCTACGGCGACGGCTGGACGGTCTCCGGCCAGGTCGGCCAGAGCAAGGCTGACAACGACCTCAAGCAGTGGTTCATCGAGCCGGTCTTTACCGGCGGCTTCAGTTGGGACATCGAGACGGGTATCACCTTCGACGATCCGGACGCCGCGCGCGATCCGGCGAACTGGCGCGCGGAAGGATTCTTCGGCAACCACGGCATCTTCGCGACCGAAGCCGAGGACACTTACGCGCAGATCGATTTCAGCAAGGAGCTCGACGGCGTGTTCAACGAGCTGCTGGTGGGTGTGCGGCGCCACGAGCACCAGGAGGACTTCTCGCTCAACGTCTTCGGTATCTCTCCCGTCGGCGACCTGGCGCAGGTCGGTACGATCGGCCTCACCGACATCCAGGGCTTCACTCGGGATCATGGCCAGCATGTGTACGCGGGCCGCGACAACGTCTTCAATTGGGTCACGAGTGCCCCGCCTAATTTCGCCAATCCCGATGCGGCCAGCTTCCTCAACAACACCTTCTTGGTCGAGCAGACCAACTCGTCTGCCTATGCGCAGTTGAACTTCGGCGACGACGAGCGACTGCGCGGCAACTTCGGCTTGCGCTTCGTCAATGCCGAGATTGGAAGCACCGCTTTCAACTTGGGCGGCGAGACGCCGGTGCTGCCGCCGCTCCCGGAATGGCAGGTGACGCAGACGAACGAGGATGACTACCTGCTTCCGTCACTCAACCTCGTGTTCGACGCCACGGAGGAAGTTGTGTTGCGCTTCGCCGCCGCCAGGGTCGTGGCCTGGGCGCCGTACAACCAGATGGCGCCCAATACCTTCCTGAACGACACCACGCTCCAGGGAACTGGCGGCAACGCGGACATTGGGCCTTACGAGTCGACCAACTACAACGTCTCGGCCGAGTGGTACTTCGCGCCCGAGTCGGTGCTGGCGGCATCGGTGTTCTACAAGGACATCGAGAACTTCATCGAAAGCGAAGGGGTCATCGAACGCCACTTCAATGCGATCAGCGATGATGCAGATCCGACGGCCTTTCTGAATCTCGTCGCCACCGGTGCGTGCACTCTGGACGGCTTCTGCGACTACAGCGTCATACGTCCGCGCAACGCCGGAAACGGCGAGATCACTGGCTTCAACCTGAGCTACCAGCAGCCGTTCGGCGAGAGCGGTTTCGGCATCGTCGCCAACTACACGTTCGCCGACGGCGAAACGGCGGCCGGCAACGACCTGCCCTTTCAATCGCGGGACCAGTACAACTTGAGCCCGTACTACGAAAAGGACCCGTTCAGCGCACGCCTGACCTACGGCTGGCGCAGCGAATACCTGGCCGGCGGCTTCGTAGCCGGCGCGCCGCCGGTGAGCGTGGACTCGTATGCCGACCTGGGCGCGAGCCTGAGCTGGAAGTTCAACGACACCGTACAGTTGAACTTCGATGCGCAGAACCTGCTCGACGAGGAATACTTCCAGTACTTCGGGGAGACCTTCCAGCCGGCCAACCGCTACCAGACCGGGCGCCGTTATCAGGTTTCGCTGCAGGTGACATTCGGATCGGGTGGGTAGATTGCGCTAGCAACGGGCCCGGTCGTACCGGGCCTGCACCTGCCTCGCGCGCTTTTTCTCCGATCCGGCCGCGCGCGCTCTATGACAACGGCCGCAATCCAGGTCAATCGGTAGCCGGGCATCGGCGCCGCCGTTGATGCCGTGTATGAGTGATAGGCCATCATCGACACACAGACATCGAGCGGGTGCCTGACGACGCGTATAATTTTTGCATGGGGGAGGCCATTTTGTTGGGAAAGCGGTGTGCGCCAGGGAGGAGGGCGTGACGATGCGTCTGCCGCTTGCACTCGGGATCGTTCTGGCGTGCTGCGGGCCGGAAACGCATCCGGTGAGCCCGCCGCAAGGTGCGACACTCGCAATCATTCCCCTGCCGAATCAGGTTGAGTCGCATGAAGGTGCGTTCGAGTTGCGGCCATCGACGCAGATCGCTGTCGCGGGCGGCGAGGAGGCCCGGTGGACCGCGGACTGGCTTGCGGATCTGCTGCGGCGCACGCGCGGCCTGAACCTGCGCGTCGGCGATACGGCGTCGCCGCCCTCGAGCGACGTCATCCTGTTCGAGCTCGGCACATCGCAGGATGCCGCCGGCCCGGAGAGCTATCGGCTGGACGTGTCGCCGGAACGGATCGTCGTTCATGCGAACGATGCTGCCGGCCTCTTTTACGGCGCGGTCAGCGTATGGCAGCTTGCATCGGCGCATGCGAACGACGGCGCGCCGATTTCGATTCCGGCGTTGTCGATCGACGACGCACCGCGCTTTGCCTGGCGCGGCCTGATGCTGGACGTTGCGCGCCACTATGTGGCGCCGCAATACATCGAGCAGCTCATCGACTGGATGGCGCTGCACAAGCTGAACGTCCTGCACTGGCACCTGACCGACGACCAGGGCTGGCGACTGCAGATCAGGGCCTTTCCGCGGCTGACGGAAGTCGGCGCGTGGCGCATCCCGGCCGGCGCGGCGGCACACGAGGACATCGATCCGCAAACCGGGGAGCCGCGCCGTTACGGCGGTTTCTACACGCAGGACGAAGTCCGCGACCTCGTCGCCTATGCCGCAAAGCGCCATGTGACCATCGTGCCGGAAATCGAGATGCCCGGGCACGCGCAGGCAGCCATTGTCGCGTACCCGGAACTGGGTGTGGACGACGTGCATCCGGACGTGTCGCCGGACTGGGGCATTCACAACTACCTGTTCAATGTCGAGGAAAGCACCTTTGCGGCGCTGGAAGCGATCCTGTCGGAAGTGATGGAGCTGTTTCCCGGTCGCTATATTCACGTCGGCGGCGACGAGGCGGTGAAGGACCAGTGGCGCGCGTCCGAAAGCACACAGCGACGCATGCAAGAACTCGGTATCGCGAACGAGACCGGGCTGCAGAGTTATTTCGTCAAGCGAATCGAGCGCTTCCTGGAGTCGAAAGGGCGGCGGCTGATCGGCTGGGACGAGATACTGGAGGGCGGCATCGCGCCGCAGGCGACGATCATGTCCTGGCGCGGGCTCGACGGAGCCGTTGAAGCAGCGACGCACGGTCACGACACGGTCCTGTCGCCGGCACCGACGTTGTATTTCGATTACCGGCAAAGCGGCCTTGCCAGTGAGCCGCCGGGGCGAGGACCCATCGCCTCGCTCGAGGAGGTGTACCGCTTCAATCCCGTGCCGGCCGCGCTCAACGAGGAGCAACGGCGGCACGTCTTGGGCGTGCAGGCCAACGTCTGGACGGAGCACATCCGCACGGCAGACAGGCTCACTTACATGATATTTCCACGTGCGGCGGCAGTGGCGGAAGTGGCGTGGACGGAGCCTCGGCATATCGACTGGCAGGATTTCGTGCGCCGCCTCGGAGCGCAGTTCGACCGCTACCGCTTGCTCGGCATGCCGTTCGCGACGAGCGCTTTCGACGTGCGGGCGACGGCAGACGGGCTCGTCCCGGGCGCGCCCGCCACCGTCGTCCTCTCCAACCAGGCCGGCCTCGGGGAGGTCCGCTACACGACGAACGGCACGGCCCCGGCCGTCGGGTCTGCCGTTTACGCCGAGCCGCTGCAGCTCTCCTTCGATATGGAGCTCGCGGCCGCAACTTTCGCAAACGGGCGGCAGCTATCGCGGGTGATGCGAGGCAACGTCGGTGAAATGTCGAGGCGCCGTGACAGCCACGAGCTGCAGACGTGCGACGAGCGGCTGGTCCTCGCTCTCGAAGACGACGCACCGATCCGCGGCGAGCGCAGCGTGTTCCTGATCGACATCATGAATCCGTGCTGGATCTGGCCGCAGGCCGATCTGTCCGCCGTCACCGGCCTCAAAGCCGCGGTCGGGCAGGTGCCCTTCAATTTCCAGATCGGCAGCGATCGCGACAAGATCGAGCTGGCTGCGCCGCAGACGGCTGCGGGCGAGCTCGAGGTACGGGCCGGCTGCGGCGGCCCGCTGCTCGCCCGCCTTCCGCTCGCAGAGGCGGCACGCAGCCAGGCGGTGACCGTGCTCACGGCTCCGTTCGCCGAGCCGCAAGACGCGACGACCGATCTTTGTTTTCGGTTCACCGCCGACAAGCTCGATCCCATGTGGGCCATCGACTGGATCGAACTGACGCTCGCGGACGAGCCCTGATGCCGAAGCTGGTTCTGGCGGCGCCGTTGTCCGGATGGATGATGCCGCTGGACGAAGTGCCGGACCCGGCCTTCGCAGGACGCATGGTCGGGGACGGCGCGGCAATCGACCCCACGGACTCGATCTTGCGCGCGCCTTGCGACGGGCTCGTCACGATGCTCGCCGAGGCGAGGCATGCGCTGACCTTGCGCGCGGATACGGGCGCCGAGATCCTGCTGCACGTCGGCATCGATACGGTCGCTCTCCGCGGCGACGGCCTGGCTGCAAAAGTTGCGCAGGGCCAGAAGGTGCAGCGCGGGGATCCCTTGCTCGAGCTCGATCTCGACCGGCTCGCGCGCAGGGCGACGAGCCTGGTCACCCCGGTCGTCGTGACCAACGCAGACCGCTTTCCGGTCGCCGTTTTCGCAACCGGCCGACTGGTCTCCGCGGGCGAGCCGTTTTTCGAAACGGCCGGGGCAGCCGACCTGCGGGACGATGCGCCGTTGCCGGCGGCGCAGCCCGATGCCGCGGGCCGGGTCACTGTCCTGCTCCAGCACGGCTTCCATGCCCGGCCGGCCGCGCGCCTTGCGCGCGCGGCCCGCGAATACCGGGCTCGCGTCGTGATCTCGGCGCACGGACGCGATGCAGACGCGCACAGCACGGTGGCGCTGATGTCGCTCGGCGTCCGTTGCGGCGACGACGTCGAACTGCGTGGTTTCGGCATCGATGCAGCCCGGGCGGTGCGCGCGTTGACGAACGAAATCTCTTCCGGTCTCGGCGAGTCGCCGGTGCGCCCGTTGCAGCCGCTCGCCAACGGCGCCGCGAGCGCGGCACTCGACGCGGCGGCGCCGCGCGACGAGGGCGGTGACATCCGCGGCACCGTCGCGAGCCGGGGGCTCGCGGTGGGCGTCGCGAAGCAGTTCCAGCAGCCGGACATCGAGGTGGCGGAGCAGGGCCGGGGTGTCGCCCTGGAGTTGGCGGACCTCGCGCGCGCGCGCGACGCGCTCAAGGCGCGGCTCCGGGAAAGCGCCCACCCGGGCGCAGGCGAAATCCTGGGAGTGCAGGCGGAGTTTCTCGATGACCCGGCGCTGCTCGGGCAGGCGCACACCGCGATCCGGAACGGCAAGAGCGCCGGCCATGCCTGGCGAACCGCCATCCGCGCCGTGCAGGACCAGCTCCGCGCCACCGGCGACCGCCGGCTGGCAGAGCGCGTCGCCGACCTGCAGGATGTCGAGACGCAGGTGTTGCAGGCGCTTGCATCCGCGGACGCACCGGCGCGATTCGATGTTCCGGAACATGCGATCGTGCTGGCCCACGAGCTTTTGCCGTCACAGTTCAACCGGCTGGATTTCTCGAAAGTGGCGGGATTCTGCAGCGCGGCGGGCGGACCCACCTCGCACGTTGCGCTGCTCGCCGCATCGAGGGGCATTCCGGCGATCGTCGGCGCCGGTCCGTCGATTCTCGAGATTCCCGACGGCACACCGCTGCTGCTCGACGCGGACGCGGGCAGCCTCATTGTCGAACCGGATGCAGCAGCGATTGCCGCGGCCGACAGTGCGCTCGCGGCGCGCCGGTCGAAACGCACGCGCTACCTGAAGGACGCCGCGCGCGACTGCTATACGGCAGACGGCTGCCGCATCGAGGTGTTCGCGAACCTCGCTTCGGTCGCGGATGCGGAACGGGCATCGCTCGCCGGCGCGGAGGGTTGCGGCTTGCTGCGCACCGAATTCCTGTTCCTGGATCGCAGCGCCGCGCCCTCGCAGGAAGAACAGGCGGCGGAGTACCAGGCGATCGCGGACGCGCTGGGAGGCTGCCCGCTCGTGATCCGTACGCTGGACGCGGGCGGCGACAAGCCCATCGCCTACCTGCCGCTGCCGCGCGAGGAAAATCCGTTGCTCGGGCTGCGCGGTTTGCGCGCGAGTCTTCGCTTTCCGCAATTGCTGCGCGAGCAACTCGGCGCCATATTGCGGGTAGAGCCGCCTTCGCAGTGCCGCATCCTGCTGCCGATGATTACGGGGCCCGGCGAAATACGGGCCGTACGCGAAATCGTCGATGCGCTCGCGCGGGAAAGGCAATTGCGCGCTCGCGTCCCGCTCGGCGCCATGATCGAAACGCCCGCAGCGGTCGTCCTCGCCGCTGCCATTGCTCGCGAGGCCGATTTTCTGTCGATCGGCAGCAACGATCTCACCCAGTACACGCTGGCAATGGACCGGACGCATCCGGAGTTCGCGGCCAGCTTCGAGTTCTTCCATCCCGTCGTGCTGCACCAGGTTGCGGCAGTCTGCGCGGCGGGGGAAGCGACGGGACGCACGGTGTCGATCTGCGGAGCGCTCGCGTCCGATCCCGGGGCTGCACCGTTCCTGATCGGTCTCGGCGTGCGCACTCTGTCCGCGGTGAGTGCTGTCATTCCCGAGCTGAAGAGCATCGTCCGGGGATTGTCGCTCGGCCCATGCCGGGAACTCGCGCAGCGGGCACTCCGGCTCGATGACGCGCGGTCGTTGCAGCAACTCGCCGACCGCCGGGCCGCGGGCGAAACATGAGAGCGTTGTTCGACAACCTGCAGAAGCTCGGCCGGGCGCTGATGCTGCCGATTGCCGTATTGCCGATTGCCGGATTGCTGCTGCGCCTCGGCCAGCCGGATTTGCTCGACGTGCCGATGGTGAGCGCGGCGGGCGCAGCCATTTTCTCGAATCTGGGGCTGCTGTTCGCGGCCGGCATCGGCGTCGGGCTCGCCCGCGACAACAACGGCGCGGCCGGCCTTGCGGCGATCGTCGGATACCTGGTGACGACCAAAGGGGCGGCGACCTTGCTGGAGGTTCCGCCGGCTGCCGTGGAAGACCTGCTGGGACAGGCGCTCGCTGCTCTCACGGAGCAGTCGCGCCAGCTGGCGCAGACCGCGTATGTCGAACAGCAGCTCGGCAAGTTGTCCGTGCCGGCCGGCATTCTGTCCGGCATTCTCGCCGGCTGGCTGTACAACCGTTACAGCAACATCAGGTTGCCCGACTACCTGGCTTTCTTCGGCGGGCGGCGATTTGTACCGATTGCGAGCGGCCTGTGCGGCCTGATCGGTGCGGCGGCCTTCGGTTTCGGCTGGCCCATCCTCGAAA
>JBOHZD010000240.1:0-8701 GCA_050738315.1 Woeseiaceae bacterium | reverse complement strand
CCGTCCGCACCGATTTTCATCGACTACACCGTCAACGGCACCCCGATCGTCGGGCATCCGGTCAGTATCGACCTGAACGTCACGTCGACGCTCACGGACCGGCCGGTGACCCTCAATTACCGCGTGGTCGACACCAGCGCGTTGACGTTTCCCGAGGCGCAGGTGCGGCAGGTCGCCGTCGCAAGGCTCGACGAAGGGCGGCCCGCCATCCAGCAGGTGACCGTCGTGCCGCAGCGGGAAGGGCGCCTGTACCTCAATGTCACGGCGGAAATCGAGACGGAGGACGGAATGATGCTGAAGTCGATGGCCATTCCGATCCAGGTCGGCAGCGCACCGGCGGAACGCGAGGTCAACGGTGAGATCAAGAAAGACGCCGACGGCGACGCAATCGAGTCGATGCCGGCGGACGATCAGTAGCGCTGCGACGTGTGGGTCGCCCGCATGGCGGGCTCCTGCAGAGACAGGCATCACCGTTTGAGGCGGCTGCGGGCGACCTGCGTTTGTCGGGCCTGTGTCGCTCACGTGCTGCTACGCACTTCCGCCGAACGCACCACCGCCCCCCATTATGTTCGATTGCCCTTCGGGCGCACCGCTGCAAGCCTCGCGATCGCGACGATTTTTCATAATGCAAAAAGGGCTTCCGGGAAAATTTTCCCAACCTTTTTTTCGATACGAGAGTTGGATCACAGACGATTCCAGCAAACGATTCTATTGTTCCACCCGCACTGCCGGCCGACCGTACGGACAAGGGGAAAGCTGCAGCCCAGCGCACTGACGACACGCAATCGTTGGTGCGAGCACGCGCACGAGCAAGCGCCTCGCGGGATGACTGGAGTCGTCCTGCGGGCCCGGGACTTGAGGGATGTCCCGAGTAGCGATCAGAGGGTCAGGGTATTGATGGATCGAGAACTCCGGCAGAAAATCAACGATGCAATCGAACGTACCGGTGTTCACAGCCAGGAGTTCATTGCTCTGCTCAAAGCTATTGAAGCGCATTGTGAAAAGGTGGACGCGACGATCAGCGAACCGCTCACCCGCTCCCTGACCACGAGCACCCCGATCGAAGCCATATTCGACAGCGTGACCGATGCCTTGTTATCGGTGAGTACGAAGGGCCTGATCCGCAACTGCAACAAAGTCTGTGCACGCTATTTCGGCTTGTCCAGGGACCTCCTGATCGGATCACCGATCACCGGTATCCTGCCAGGCGCAAAAGGCCAGCAGTTGCAGAATTTCCTCCAGCCTTTCATGACAGACCTGGACGACACGCACGTCGACTTTTGCGGCGGCGAAGTCGACGCGGCGCGGGCCAACGGCGATACCTTCATCGCCGAAATCCATGCGAGCTGCCTGCAAACGCATGACGGAGACGTTTTTGTCATCAGCCTGCGTGACGTGACCGGACGTAAAGAAGCGGAAAAGGCGCTGCAGGAAAACGAAGAACGTTACCGCGCGCTGGTCGAGAATGCACCGGAAGCGATCGTCGTACTCGATGTCGACTCCAACCGCTTTTGCGACGCGAACTCGAACGCCTGCCAGTTGTTCAATCTGTCCCGTGCCCGGCTGCTCTCCGTCGGGCCACAGGCCCTGAGTCCGAAGATGCAGCCCGACGGTCAGCCGTCGTTCGGTATCCGCCGCGGCTATATCGACAGGGCGCTGAACGGCGGTCATCCGACATTCGACTGGCTGCACAAGGATTCAAACGGCAGGGAATTCCCCTGTGAAGTGCGTTTCAGCTGTCTGCCGGCAGGCGATCGCAAACTCATTCGTGTCAGCATCACCGACATCAGCGAGCGCAAACGGAACGACGAACTGACGTTTGCGCAGAACAAGATCCTCGAAATGATTGCATCGAGCACACCGTTCGACCGGACTTTGCGATCGATCTGCCGGTGCGTCGAGAAAATCGGGGACGGCATGCGTGCGGCAATCATGGCGCTCGACGCCGGCACGCAGACACTCAGTGTGCTGCAGTCGCCCGCACTTCCGGAATCTTTCAAGGCGCTGCTGGACCAGACGAAAGCCGACCAGTCGGCCATCGCGTGCGGGGCGGCGGTTTTCGCGGCACGCGAAAAAATCGTCGAACGACTGAGCGAAGACGCGGCATGGTCCGATTTCCACGCGGAAGCGGCCAGGCACAACATCGCATCGGTCTGGTCGTTTCCGGTATTCGGCGCCGCAGACCGTGTTATCGGGACACTGGACGTTTACCTGCAACAGGAGCGACGCCCGACCACGGACGAACTCGACAGGCTCGCACGCATCGCCCGGCTGGCGGGCATCGCCATCAAGCGGCAACTCGACGAAGACGAATTGCGCAGCAGCGAATCGAGATATCGCGGACTGTTCGAAAATGTCGTTGACGGCGTCTACATTACGTCGCGCGAGGGCGACATCATTGCGGTGAATCCTGCGCTGGTCGAGATGCTCGGTTACGAAAGCGCCGAAGAGCTCAATCGGGCCGGGCGGACCACGATGCTGTACGTCAATCCAATCGACCGCGAAAGAGTCTTCGCGCGACTGGAAGCGCAAGGCTATGTCCGGAACTTCGAATACCGGTTGCGCCGTAAGGACGGCAGCGAAATTGTCGTGCTCGAGAACTCGCGCGCGATCTACGACGCAAACGGCAACGTGGTGGCGCATGAAGGCACGATCACCGACATCACGGAACGGAAGATCGCGGAGACGCGCGTATTCGAGGAGAAAGAGCGCGCGCAAGTGACGCTGCAATCCATCGGCGACGGCGTGGTAACCACGGATGCCGAGGGCCGCGTGGACTACATCAATCCGGTGGCGCAGGATCTGACCGGCCTCGAAATTCGCAATGCGCGGGGCAAACCGATCGCCGACATCATGATGATCATCAACGAGCACACGCGCGCTACGGTCGAGAACCCGGTCCTGCGCTGCTTGCGGGAAGGGCGGGTGATTGCCCTCGCCGAGAACTCCGTACTGATCAATCAGCAAGGGCTCGAGATTCCGATCCAGGATTCCGCTGCGCCCATTCGGGACCGGATCGGCAACATCATCGGTGCCGTGATGGTATTCCACGATGTCAGCAAGGAATCGCGCCTGTTCCGGCAGCTCTCCTACCAGGCGTCGCATGATTCCCTGACCGGACTGATCAACCGTCGCGAATTCGAAAACCGGCTGGTGTCCGCGCTGGATAGTGCGCAGGGCAATGGTCAACGTCACGCGTTGTTATATCTGGATCTCGACCAGTTCAAGGTCGTGAACGACACGTTCGGCCATACCGCCGGCGACGCCCTGTTGCGCCAGATTTCGGAACTGGCCCAGTCGAATATTCGCTCTACCGACATCGTCGCCCGGCTGGGCGGCGACGAGTTCGGCATTCTCCTCGAACGTTGCAGCGAGGAACGGGCGATCGAAGTTGCCGAGGCGATACGCAACGCGGTGGAAGCCTACCGGTTCACCTGGCAGGAAGCATCCGCCAACGTGCGGTGCTCGATCGGTATCGTTCTGATCGACAACGACAGCCCCAGCGTCGCAAACCTGATGAGTTCGGCCGACGTCGCCTGCTACTCCGCCAAGGATATGGGCCGAAACCAGGTGCATCTGTACCAGCACAGCGATGCTTCCGTGCGCCATGAAGAGATGAAATGGGTGTCCCGCATCACGAATGCGGTCGAAGAAAATCGGCTCGAGCTGTTTTATCAGCCCATCATCAGTATCGGCAGGAAGAAAGCCGACGCCCGCGGGCATTACGAACTGCTGCTCCGGATGCGGGACGAAAACGGCGAGATCGTCAATCCCGATCAATTCATACCCGCGGCCGAGCGCTACAACCTCATGTCGATGCTGGATCGATGGGTGATTCGCGAAGCCCTGGCGCGGCTTGCGGACCGCAGCCCGGCCGGCAGCCAGGCGCGATTTACGCTGGCGATCAACCTGTCGGGTACATCGCTCAGCGAAGACCGCTTCCTCGAGTTCGTGATCGAGGAACTCCGGAAGAAACGCCTGCCCCAGGGCGCCATCTGTTTCGAAATAACGGAGACAGCGGCGATATCCAATCTGTCGCGGGTCATCCACTTCATGCAGGCGCTGAAAAAGCTGGGCTGCAAGTTCTCGCTGGACGATTTCGGCAGCGGCCTGTCGTCGTTTACCTACCTCAAGAACCTGCCGGTCGATTACCTGAAGATCGACGGGCAGTTCATCCGCAACGTCGCGGAAGACAGTGTCGACGAAAGCATGGTGCGGGCGATCAACGAAGTCGGTCGCGCAATGGGCATCGAGACGATCGCCGAGCGCGTCGAAACCAAGCAGGTGCTCGACAAGCTGAGCGATCTCGGTGTCGAGTTCGCGCAAGGGTACTTCATTGCCCGCCCGACGTCGGTGCAATCCTTCGAGCCGTGGACCGATGCGGTGGCCACGTCGCTGCTGGCGTAGACCTCGTTCCTGAAATGCGCCCGGGTGCGAGCCCGCAGCGCGGCTCTGTTCATCGAGGCGTCGCAGCACCGGACGGATGAGGACGATATACTTCCGGTCTTTGGCGTTTCCCGGCAGGTCTCCATGGCGGACGACAGTACAGGGCTGGCAGCCGCGCCCGCGCTGCTTGCAGCCGACGAACCGGCCGCGTTCACCGTCCTCAATGCAGGGTCGGACCGGCTCGTCCTCCTCGTCTGCGATCACGCCAGTCGCCGCTTTCCGCGAGCGCTCGGCGATCTGGGCCTGGATCCCGCCGCGCGCCGCAGTCACCTCGCGTTCGACATCGGTGCCGGCAGGCTGACGCGACGGCTTGCGTCCAGACTCGAAGCGACCGCGGTCCTTGCCGGGTATTCGCGTCTCATTATCGACTGCAACCGGGACCTGCTCGATTCCGATGCATTCCTGGAATGCGGCGACGGGGTCGATGTCCCGGGCAACCGGAATTTGACGGAGGCGCAGAAAACGGCGCGCGTCGAGAATATCTACTGGCCGTACCACCGGGCAATCGAGGAGCAGATCAGGCGCCTGGCGGCGCCGGACCGCCTGCCCGCCGTCATCTCCATCCACAGTTTCACGCCGGTACTGAATGGCGTCTCGCGTCCCTGGGAGATCGGTGTTCTCTGGGATGCGGACAAACGAATTGCCGGACCGGCGATGCAGGGCCTGAGGGAGGCCGGCTTTGTCGTCGGCGACAATCAGCCGTACTCCGGAAAAGCGCCGCAGGATTTCACCGTCGACAGGCACGCCGAGACCGCTGGGCTCGCACACGTCGGCTTCGAAGTGCGCCAGGACCTGGTCGACAACGCCGCAGGTGTGAAGCGCGTCGCCGCGATTCTCGAGCGAACGATCGAGCGCCTGCCGCCCTCCGTATTTTCCGCCGGGAACAGCATCGTTGGCGGCAATGCGCAAGCGCATTCGCCCGGCAGGCACAAGGAACCACAAGGACAGCGATCATGAAGCCGCTCGAGCCGGAATTCACGATTGGCGTGGAAGAGGAATATCTGCTGGTCGACCGGGAGAGTCGAGCGCTCATTATCGATCCGCCCCGGTCGCTCATCGGCGAATGCGAGGAACTGGTCGGCGGACAGGTGACCTCCGAGCTGCTGCGGTCGCAGGTCGAGGTCGGAACGCGGGTCTGCCACACACTGCAGGAGGTGCGGGAGGACCTCGCGCGACTGCGCAAGGGCATCATCGAAGTCGCCGGACGCCACGGAATTGCGCCGATCGCCGCATCGACCCATCCATTCAGCCGCTGGTCGGAGCAAAAGCAGACGCAAAAGGAACGTTACGATTCGCTGACTTCCGAAATGCAGGGCGCGGCGCGGCGGCTCGTCATCTGCGGCATGCACGTGCATGTCGGCATCGGCGACGAAGAATTGCGCATCGACCTGATGAACCAGATGAGTTATTTCCTGCCGCATTTGCTGGCGCTGTCCTGCTCGTCGCCGTTCTGGGACGGACAGGACACGGGCTTGAAGAGCTATCGCCTGACGATCTTCGATGCGCTGCCGCGTACCGGAATTCCAGAGCGTTTTCAAAGCTATGCGGAGTATCAGCGGCACGTCGACGTGCTCATCAACGCGGGCCTCATCGAGGACACGACGAAAATCTGGTGGGATCTGCGCCCGAGCGGCCGCTTCCCGACGCTCGAAACGCGCGTCATGGACGTCTGTACCCGGCTGGACGATGCAGTCGCACTGGCTGCTTTGCTGGTCTGCATTCTGCGGATGCTGTATCGACTCCGCATCGAGAATCAGCGCTGGCGCATTTATACATCGATGTTGATCCGCGAGAACCGCTGGCGCGCGATGCGTTACAGCTACGATGAAGGGCTCATCGACCTGGCCAAAGGGCGGCTTGTGCCGTTCGAGGAATTACTGGCCGAGCTGCTGCACCTGACGGCTGCCGATGCGGAGGCTCTGGGATGCACCCGGGAGTTGATGTCGGTGCGGGACATCCTGCAGCGGGGTACCAGCGCGCACCGCCAACTCGCGGTCTACGAACGCGCGCTCGCCGGCGGGGCGAACCAGGACGACGCACTCAAGTCGGTCGTCGACCACCTGATCGCCGACACCGCCGCAGACCTCTGATTGCATTGAAAGTCAAGGTACGGAATGCGGCACAGGTCGCAGCACGGCAGCGTTGCCCCCGTTAGGATGGCCGGATGTTCGTACCAGTCACAGTGGGGGCGAGGGACCGTCAGTGATCGAGAACGTCGAGTACAACTTGCCGATGGTTTTCGGCCTTGCAGCGATTCTGTACCTGTGGCTCGCGGTGCGGGTCCTGCGCGTCGCGCCGCATGGGGAGTCGAATTCGGTCAGTTACTTCCTGTTTCTGATCGCCGCCATGGTCGCCAGTTGTGCGTTTGCGTACGGCGCCACGGACCAGAACCTGTATGGCATCGGCAAGGTTCTGGGTTTCTTCAGCGGGGGATTTCTCCCGGTGGTGCTTTATCTCATGTACCGGGAATTCACCGTCGGACCGCCCGGCAAGGGGTGGCTTGCAGTGTTATGCATCGTGCCCACCGTCACGACACTGCTGGCCCTGACCAATCCCTCGCACCACCTGCTCTGGAACGTGACCGATACCGGCAATGGTGCCCGCTTCACGAGTTCGATCGAACATCCGTGGTTCTACGCAATCTACGCGCCTTTTGCCTATGGTTTGTTCGGCTACGCGGTTCTCGCACTGGCCGGCAGGCTACCGACGATCGCGCGGGCGCATCGCCGCAAGGTTGCACTGCTGCTGGTCGGGGCGACGCTGCCTTACGCCGTCAGCCTTGCCAACGAGATCTTCGCGATCGGCCCCGCGAGCTTTCCGTTTACGTCACTCACTCTGGTGCTGATGGTGCCGCTTTACTGGTGGGCGACCCTGTCGCTCAAAGTGCATGAATTCAGTCCGCTCGCGTATCAGACGATGTTCGATCATCTGCGCGATCCGATCATCGTGCTGGACCCGTCGCAGCGGATTATCAGCGCCAACCAGGCCGCCGAGAAGCTTCTGAAAAAGCCGGAGGACGAACTGATCGGAGAGCTGTTGTGGCAGGATTTGCCGGACGCACAGGCGCTCCTCGCCGAACGCGGCTCGGCACAGCACGCGACGCTCACGGTGCGCTTGTGGCTGAACAGGGACTATGAAGTGACGCGGACGCCGATGATCGGTCCGTCGGGTCAGGATCAGGGGACGGTCGTTGTCTGCCGCGATGTCACGGAACGCAAGGAGGCGCTGCGCGCATTGGCCGACAGTGAGCACCTGATCCGGTCGTTGATCGAGCACTCGTCGAACGGAATTTTGCGGTTCTCACGGGACCAGGACGATCCCGGACGCAAGTTCCGCTGCATTTTTGCGAACAGCTCGGCGGAAAGATTCCTCGGCAACGGCACGCTCGTCGGCATGCCGGTGGAGAAGATTGCGTTGCTGGAGCCGGAGCGGTTGCTGGCCAGGTTCGACGATCGGGAATCCGGCAGCGGTGGAATCAGTTACGAATCCGCGGTGGAAACGGCCGGAGGCGAAAGCTGGCTGCGCATCGTCGCCGAACCGATCGGCAACGACTTTTCCGTCACCCTGATCGACATTACACAGCGCAAGGAGAACGAAAACAGAATCCTTGCCGATGCTTTGCGCGATCCCCTGACGGGTGTCCTGAACCGGCGCGGTTTCGAACAGGACGCCGCGGCCGCTATTTCAACACACGAGATCGGTGCCGTCCTGTATCTCGACTTGAACCACTTCAAGTCGATCAACGATCGCTTCGGTCACCAGGCGGGCGACGCGCTGCTGAAGGCGTTCGGACACCGGCTGGAGTTCTGCCTGCGTCCAGAGGACATTCTCGGGCGTCTCGGAGGCGACGAGTTCGCGATCGTGCTGCCCGGGGTCACGGTGGACGACGTCAAACACGTCGCGGGGCGGCTGATCGAAACGGCCTGTGAGCCCTACATCATCCAGGGCCAGGAAATCGAATGTTCGGCCAGCGTGGGCATTGCCCTGATGCCGGAGCACGGCGAGGAACTATGGCACCTGGTCAGCATCGCCGATCAGGCCATGTACAACACCAAGACGATCAGCCAGGCGGATGCCGCCAACGACCGCGCGGCCTACGTCGCCGCCGCGGTCGCCTCTTAGGCACAATGGCACTCAATTAAGCGCAGAGTTTGGGTTCACGCGGAGGCTTAAGCGGGGAGGGCTTTCCAGGAACGCCGCAAGTACTTCCATGTAGGCTTCGGGCGAGACATCCCTGTCTCGCACGATCCTGGAA
>JBOHZD010000239.1:0-5654 GCA_050738315.1 Woeseiaceae bacterium | reverse complement strand
TCATAAGTGTTGGCAAAAAAGACGCCGGGGCGTGAGCCGTCCGGCGTGCCGCTCCGGTATTGTCCGCCGCTCGCAGATTTTTCCCGGAATGGCTCGACCGCGCGGACCTCGAAACCGGTCTTCGGGGAGATATTGAAGAGCTTCGGCGTCAGGCTCTCGATGTGATCGGACATGTCGCGATAGCCCTGAATGAGCTCTCCGGGTTCGTCGTAGTAAAACTGATCGTCGGTGTTCAGGAATTCGAAGAAAGCCTTCAGGTCGCCGTCGAAACCGACTTCATCCATGACACCCTGCATCGCCTTGTGAATGCGCGCCACTTCGTCCAGGCCGATCTGGTGGATTTCGGCGGGCGTCTGATCCGTGGTCGTACGCCGGCGTACCAGGTACGCATACCATGCCTCACCGCCGGGCAAGGCGCCGAGACTGACGGTCTCCCGCGCGGCGCCCAGGTACTCATCGTTGATGAAATCGTACATGCGCCGATACGCCGGAATGATCTTCTCGCTGATGGCCGTCTTGAACGCTGCCGTCAGTCGCGCGCGCTCGGCATCGCTGAATTCAGCCGGCATATCCTTGATCGGATTGTAGAAAGTGCTCTGTTCGACGTCGTCTGCAAACTGGGATTCGAGCTGTGGCAGTACCTTTTCCATGAGGATGCGCGGCTGCACGATCCCCCGCTCCATGCCCACCTTCATGTTCGCTATCGCCTGGTCCACGATGACCACGAAGTCGTCCACCCGGCTCAGGAAATCGTCGTAATTCTTCACCGTCTTGAACGGGTGAATGCTGCTGCCGCTGCCGAGTTGCACGAAGAAATTCATTGGCGAGTAGAACTGTTCGACAGGCTGCAGATGATCGGGATACTTGAAACCTTCGAGGTCCATCTCACGGCTGTAACGGAAGGTTTCATAGGTCAGGCGCTCCTGCTCCGACAACTGTGCGGGATCGATCGCCATGACGCGATCCAGGTAGGCCTGGTTGTGCGCCTTGTATCTTTCCAGGTACTCCGGGCTGAGCGAATTGGCCAGCCGGTCGTCGTAACGATCGTCGCCGATTGCCGTCGCGAACAACGGATTGAATTCCAGCTCGCGCTCGAAGTATTCCTCGACCAGTGCTGCCAGTTCGGCCGAGGCATCTCCTGCTTTCTGCGCGCCGGTCTCAGGGCTCGCTTCCGGCTCCGGTTTGGCGCCATTGTCCGCGCCGCCGCAGGCAGCCAACATGAACAGTACAGCGATCCAGGCGGTGGTGAGTGTTTTCATTCCGGTTTCCTTCGGGTTTGCCGGGCACGACGATGGCGTGCCGCGTAGAGACGGTGCATGATGTCAACCTTGGCCGCGTTCGTAAAGGGCCGACATCAGGGTCAACAGTACGACCGTCATCTCAGTCATCGCTGCGCTCCCCGTCGTTCAAGCGATTGTAACGGCGCAACACGTCACGCAACTTCTCGTGATCGATCGCGTTCACGAAGTGACCGCGGTCACCGGTCATGTCGCGAGCGGCGACCATCGCATTGACGGTGGCCTCCTCCGTCGCCAGCACGGTGGCATCGAAAAGCGGACTGATGCGGTCGTTGAAAAGCATGTTGACCGTGATGGAGTCCGCCTGCATCGCAACTTCGTCCGCGGTCGAGAAAGCGATGAAGATATCGCCGGAGCCGTTACCGGCCATGCCGCCCATGCGCGCAACGCCGAGACCCGCACGTTTCGCGATGCGTTTCAGTTGATGCGGCAATAACGGCGCATCGGTCGCAACAACGACAATGATCGAGCCGGTCTCGGCGACCGGCGGCTCGGGATCGGTGTACACACGATTTTGCGTGAGATGCCGGCCGACCGGCACGCCGGCGATACGCAGTGTTTCGCGCAGGCCGTAATTCGCCTGCACGAGTACGCCGACGGTATAGCTTTCCTCACCCGTGTCCGCGATGCGCGACGACGTCCCGATGCCGCATTTGAATTCGTGACAGATCATGCCGGTGCCGCCACCGACGTTGCCCTCGATCACCTCGCCTCCGCGCGCATGCTCCAGCGCGGCGTATGCGTGCTGCGGCGTGACGTGAAAGCCGTTGATGTCGTTCAGATAGCCGTCCCACGTTTCCGCGACGACCGGCAATGACCACCAGTAGCCGGTTGCATCCGCACCGCCTTGCCGGATGCGCCATTCGATCGTCGCCTGATGCACGGTCCCGACGCTGTGCGTATTCGTGATCATGACCGGCCCTTCGAGGAAACCGGATTCCTCGACCCACGCCGCGCCGGTCATCTCGCCGTTGCCGTTCATGGCAAACCAGCCCGCGAAAACCGGTTTCTGCAACGTTATCTCGCCCCGCGGCAAAATCGCGGTCACCCCGGTGCGGACCGCGCGTTCGCCGGACAGGTCCGCGATGACCGTCGCGTGACCCACCGTGACGCCGGCGACATCTGTAATGGCGTTCAGGGGCCCGGTGACGCCCTCGAACGGGATGCCGAGATCGCGGGCGCGAGCACCGTCCTCGCCCATTGCCGTCTGCCACATCATGACGAAAACGATGATCAGGAGTGTTGCTCTGCGCATGCCGGGCCCTGCGTCGTGTCGCAAAAGTTTGCGCATCATAACGTCTATTGGAACTTCATGACGACTTCGGGCCGGCCGGCAATTCCTCTGATCGCGGCATGATGCTAACGTGGCTCGCTTCAACCGGGATGGCCCCGGTCGTGCGTGAGTTCACTCGAAGACAGGCGATGACCGATTTCGACCGCTGGCAATTCTGGATCGATCGGGGCGGTACGTTTACCGATATCGTGGCGTTGCGGCCGGACGGAGAACTCGAGGCGGCGAAACTGCTGTCGGACAACCCGGAACGTTATGCCGACGCAGCCGCGGAAGGCATACGACAGGCGCTGCAACGATGGTCTGCGAGCGGACTTCCCGCGGCGCCGATTGCGGCCATCAAGATGGGGACCACGGTCGCCACCAACGCGCTCCTCGAGCGCCGCGGCAGTCAGACGGCGCTGGTCGTCACCCGCGGCTTCGCCGACAGCCTCGCCATCGGTTACCAGAACCGCCCGGACATTTTCGCGCTGGAGATCGTGAAGCCCGCGCCGCTCTACTGCCGTGTCATCGAAGCGAACGAGCGGGTCACGGCGGAAGGGCAGCGACTCGAACCCCTGCGCGAAGAGGCAATCGCCGCAGCGCTGGACCAATGCGCAGCGGACGGCATCGATTCGGTCGCAATCTGTCTGCTGCACGGGTATCGCTTTCCCGACCACGAACGGCGCATCGCCGAACTCGCCCGCAAGACCGGCATGCAACAGGTTTCCGTGTCGCACGAGGTCGAGCCGCTGATCAAATTTGTCAGCCGCGCGGAAACGACGCTGGTTGACGCCTACCTGACGCCGGTGTTGAACGGTTACATTGACAGTCTGCGAAGCGCACTCGCGGGTATCAGCAGGCCGGAACGTTTGCTATTCATGCAAAGCAACGGCGGACTGGTCCTTGCCGACAATTTTCGGGGCAAGGACAGCATTCTCTCCGGTCCCGCCGCCGGCGTGGTCGGCATGGTAGAAACGGCCACCGCGGCCGGGCTGGAAAAGCTGATCGGTTTCGACATGGGCGGTACGTCAACGGACGTATCCGCGTACAGCGGCGAATACGAGCGCAGCAACGATTCCGAGGTTGCCGGCGTTCGCTTGCGCGCTCCCATGATGAAAATCCATACGATCGCTGCCGGCGGCGGCTCGCACCTGCGTTACGCCGACCTGCGCTACCAGGTTGGACCCGATTCCGCGGGCGCCGACCCCGGCCCGGCCAGCTACCGGCGCGGCGGCCCCCTGACGATCACGGATGCAAACGTGCTGCTCGGCCGGATTCCTGTCGATTATTTTCCCCGGGTGTTCGGGCCGCAGGCGAATCAGCCGCTCGATCACCGAACGGCGCGGCATCGATTCGCCGAACTGGCAGCCGTCGTTTCGAAGGATCGCGGCAGCCCTGTGGAACCCGAACAGGTCGCCGCGGGATTCCTGACAGTCGCCGTCGAGAACATGGCCAACGCCATTCGCAAAATCACGATCGAGCGCGGCGACGACGCGCGCGATTTTACGCTGTGCTGCTTCGGCGGCGCGGGCGGCCAGCATGCCTGCCAGGTGGCGAGCGTACTCGGCATCGGCAAGATCTGGGTGCACCCGATGGCCGGCGTCCTGTCGGCATACGGCATGGGCCTGTCGGACATCCGGGTCGAACGGCAGCAGTCCGCCGAACTGCCGCTCACCGATGACAGCCTGAAGTCCGTGCGTGAGCCGCTTGCCCGGTTGCAACAGCAATGCGACACGTTGCTGTCCGAGCAGAACGTCCCGGCAGGCTACCGGCAGTTCGCGACGCGGATCGGCGTCCGCGTCAGCGGTTCGGACACCATCCTGAACTTGGCGCTTGCCGACACTGATGCGATGAATCTGGAGTTCGATCGTTTGTATCGCGACCGTTTCGGCACCGACATTGCCGGGAGCGAGTTGCTGATCGCAACCCTCTGCGTCGAAGGCACCGGCATCGAACAGGTCTTCGACGAGCCGACACTCGCGGCCGGCCCGCCGCCGCAGCCGGACAATATCCGCAGACTGTGGACGAGCGGCGGCTGGCGGGACGTGCCGGTGTACCGGCGCGAACTGCTGGCCGCCAATGTCATCATCGCAGGCCCCGCCATCGTCGCGGAAGCGAACGCCACGACGGTCATCGACGAGGGCTGGCGCGGCCGCGTCAACCAGTGGGGACATTTGCTGCTCGAACGGACCGCTGCGGAACTGACCGCCGCCGGCGCCGCAACGACCGGCAACAAGCCCGATCCCGTACGCCTCGAGGTATTCAATCGGCTTTTCATGCACATTGCCGAACAAATGGGCACGGTCCTGCAGAACACGGCGCTGTCCGTCAATATCCGCGAGCGCTTGGATTTTTCCTGCGCCCTGTTCGACGCGCATGGCAGGCTGGTTTCCAATGCTCCGCACATGCCGGTGCATCTCGGTTCCATGGGCGAGTCCGTCCGCAGCGTCATCGCCGCCATGGGCGGCAATCTGAAAGATGGCGATTCCATCATGTTGAACTCGCCTTACAACGGCGGCACGCATCTGCCGGACATTACGGTCGTCACGCCCTGGTTCGCGGATACCGATGCACCGCAGTTCTTCCTTGCCTCCCGTGCGCATCATGCCGACATCGGCGGCATCACGCCGGGCTCGATGCCCTCCGAAAGCCGGCACATCCACGAGGAAGGCGTGTTGATCGACAACTTCCACCTCGTTCGCGACGGCCGCTTGCAGGAACGGGAAGTACTCCGACTGTTGACGAGTGCAAAATACCCGGCGCGGAATCCCGTACAGAATATGGCGGACCTCAAAGCTCAAATGGCGGCGAATCGCCAGGGAATCCGTCAACTGCAGAAAGCGGTCGACCGTTACGGCATGACGACGGTGCAGAACTACCTGACGTTCGTGCGGGAAAATGCGGCGACGAGCGTCAGGCGGCTGCTCGATACCCTGTCCGACGGGCAGTTTGAGTACGAACTCGATTCGGGCGAACGCATTTGCGTGCGCATTTCGGTTGATCATGACCGGCAAACAGCGACCGTCGATTTCGACGGGACCTCGCCGCAGTCCGGCAGCAATTTCAACGCACCGGAGGCAGTC
>JBOHZD010000238.1:0-14270 GCA_050738315.1 Woeseiaceae bacterium | reverse complement strand
ACTGGAACTGGTCCGCCAGCTTTCAGAGCAACGGCACACACAGAGCCGCAGCAGAGCAGCGGTTCAATACATCAAAGTGGACCCCGACAAACGCCGACCGCCGACAGGACTGTTCCGGTTCGAGGTACCCCAATATGGACAACCTGGAGACTCACTCGAAATTTCACTATGGGCCGGGGGAAAGGGTCATAACGGCGGACAAAGCCGGTTCCGCAGTGTCAAGGTGCGACATTGCAGGGCAGATTCCGGCGCAGACACATGGTATCCCTTACTCGACCATGACGTGACGCTGACGGAAACGTCAATCAACTCGAATTTCTATGTCGGCGCGGTTCATACCCGACCGGGTACGGGTAAGGAGGCGAGATATTTAAGTAAGGCGGATATTGTGGTGCGCCCGTCTGATCGCCTGCTCGTTTTCGATCCTGAAGAGAAATTCGAACCGTCGTGCGAGCCAACAGAACGACCTGATGCACAAACCAAGACGCGTAAGCGGACTATCAGCATTCTGGAAGAGATGCCTCCCGGGCTCTCGACGCAGCTTGGCTTCATTGGTGGTTCGATCAGCTCGGCAAGAGGGTATCGACTGTACGACGAGCTAATGCGTAATAACTGGCACGATGGCGTCTACGATCAAGCAAAACCCGACTCGAGACCGCTTTTTCAACCGGCACGACTTACCCCCCTGGTCGGTGATTTTCTGTTCTCGTTTGCCGCTTTTATCGACGAGCGGTTTCGGGACTTTGATTACTACGCCGGCGTCTACGATGCGATTTACGGCATTGCCGAATTTTTATGCCTGTCCAAAGAAGGTCTCAGCAACGACCGTAACGACTGTCGCGCACGCTTTGCAAAGAAAATTTATCTGCAACTTTGCGCTCCGGATATCCTGACGGACAAAATTGCAGCCTGTCGCGAAAGCAGCCCGAATGCGAATGCTGTTCTGTATGAGCTAGTAGTTCTTGAAGTTTGTGGTACAGGACATGCTACGAATATTCTTTCAAAGCCTTGCGAATTGGGGCGCTGGCGCTGGATCGAAAAACTGATTCCTTCGCACACTGGAGAAGACTGGAATGCTTCGAGCCGGGAGTTGCTGCTCATTGGTGCGACGTTGCAGGAAGCCAATGTTGCGGTTGAGTACAACGATCGGGATTCGTTCGTTCACTTTGTGAAAGCCCTCGCGAAAAAACGGAAAGTGTTCCAGCCGAGAAACAGCAAATTGTTCGATCGCATGATGGAGCGTTCCGAGCGCCCTGTTGGAACCTGGTACTACCCTCTTTCCCAGAGCTTCATTCCGCAACTTTTGAACCTGGAAGACAAAGACAAAGAGATTCGCGACAAAATTGCCGTCGAACCGGCAGAAGCCCGTGGAATCATCAAACCAGTACTCGCATTGGGAGGTCTTTTCTCTGAATCGGTCATGGAAGATCCCAATGGTTGGTTATGGGACCAGACAAGCGTGCCCGAGCGGGCGGAACGACGGTGGCTGGCCTCCGTCTTCCCCAGCGAATTTGCGATCGATCCGCGAAATGGCGGCTGGGGCCTCTACTGGAATCCCGGCTACCGATTGAAAAACGACTGGGGCGTGGATTTTCGGATCGGGCCTTATGTGCGACAGGGGTCTGGCGACGAGACTATCGAATTGGCGGAGGCAACTGCGTTCGTGACACGTCGACTGCAGAATCCCTTGATTTCCAGCGTCGGAGTGGGGCCGACACTCACGCATACATGGGGCAGTGATTTTTCCAGCGACGACAAGGTGGGTGCAAGTGTCTCGGTCGGGTTGCTCGCAGAGAAGCTCAAGTTGAGCTACGGAATTCGCAGCTTCTCGAGCGATGAGTTCGCGGGCGACGATACCTATTGGCATATCGGCATAAACGATCTTCCCGGCATATTCTACTGGGTGTGCCGCGGAGTGGACGAAGCGCCCGCCGCAATCTCATGGATATGCGATGTACACTGATCGGATGACAGATCAAGCGAACGTAGAGCTGGTGAACGACAGCCTCGAGCGCTGCCCGAACCAGCTCGAATTCTTCGACAGCTTTTACCTGCGTTTTCGCGATTCCTCCGACATAATCGCGGCGAAATTCGACAACACGAATATGAGGGCGCAAAGCCGCGCATTGCGTGACTCCTTCTACTTGTTGTTGAGGGCGGTCGGCGACGACCCGGTTGCGTGGCAACAGCTCGAACTGCGGGCGTTGCGGCACGACCATGAACATCTCGACATCAGTCCGTGGATGTACCAGGTCTGGCTCGAATGCCTGATAGACACCATCCGTGAATTCGACCCCGAGATTGACGACGCCACCGAGTCCGCCTGGCGGCGAATCATGCAGCAAGGAATCAATTTCATGATCGCACGCTACTGACAGGCTTCGTCGCCCGGCCAATAGCGAGACGGTCGCTACGAACTTCTATTTCGGCAACCGCGACCTTCCGCCGACGCACGAATCTGCACTTAAGTGCACCTATTGTGCGCGTCGCCTGAAGGATCAGGAGTGTCCGTCGTACCGTCGAACCGCAGGCCGTCGGCGAACAGGAGCCGTCCGTCGAGGAACGAGGGTCGCGGCTCAAACCATCCCGGCCGCGTGCAGGAACACGGCAATCACAGCCGGAGGGGCGAGATACCGCAACACCCCGACCCAGCCCCAGTATAATCTGCCGAAGCCGGTACCCGACCTGAATGCCAGCTCTCGTGCCGGCCCGCCGACACGCCAGGCAAAAAACACGGCGATTCCCAGTCCGCTCATCGGCAGCAGCCAGTTACTGGCAATGTAGTCCACGAAGTCGAACCAGTTTCTCCCCGTGCCGAAGGCCGTCGACGTAACGCCTTCGAACCAGCTGCCGAACAGGTAGGTCCCTCCCGACAGTGAAGACGGGATGCCGGCAAGAAACAGCGCGCATCCGCTCAGCGCGCAGGCCTGCCAGCGCCTGATGCGGCGCTCGTCGCACAGGTGGCTGACGATCACTTCCAGCACCGAGACGGTGCTCGACAAAGCGGCCATCGCCAGCAACGCAAAGAACACGACGGCCCAGATGTGCCCTCCGGACATCTGCGCGAATGCCACGGGCAGCGAGACGAATACCAGCCCGGGGCCGGCGTCGGGCGCCAGGTCGAACGCGAAGATGATCGGAAAAATGATCATGCACGCACACAGGGAGACAAACGTGTCGAGCCCCGCCACGGCGGCGGTCGCGGCGACCACGTCCTCTTCGCGGCCGAGGTAGCTTCCATAGGTGATCATCGCCCCCATCCCGAGGCCCAGCGTGAAGAAGCTGTGGCCGAGCGCTTCCAGGACTCCGGCGGCAGTGACGCCACTGGCGCGGAAACCGAATACGAACTCCATGCCTCGCGCCAGTCCGGGACCGCTTGCGGCCTGTGCCAGCAACGCGAGCAGCACGAGCACCAGCAATGGGAACAGGAACCGGCAGCATCGCTCGATGCCCTTCTGCACCCCACCGAGAACCACCGCGACCGTGAGCATGATGAACACGAGTTGCCAGAAAACGTTCACCGCGGGGTTTGCGTAAACGCCCGCGAACATCTGCTGGAGGTCGTCCGCGCCGGCCTCCGCGAACAGAGCCCCGGTGACCGCGAGGTGCGCGTAGTGCAGCGTCCATCCTGCCACCACGAAGTAGTAGGAGAGGATGAGAAATCCTGCCACCAGCGCAAGCCATCCCAGGATGCTCCAGTGACGGCTGCCGTGCCGCGCCATCGCGCGGAACGCGCCCACCGGAGATCGCTGCGTCGTGCGGCCGAGCAGGATCTCGGCGATCATGATCGGCGCCGCGACCAGCAGAATGCACAGCAGGTACACGAGCACGAACGAGCCCCCGCCGTTGGTTCCCGTGACGTAGGGGAACTTCCAGATATTGCCGAGCCCGACCGCGGAAGCCGAAGCCGCCAGCACGAACCCCAGGCGCGAAGACCAGCGACCACGGTTTGCCGGCCGCTCCTGTCCACGGACGTTGGCGGTGATGCAATCGACGGCGCTCACCGGGCGTCGCTCCTTGCGCCACGGGGTGCCAGCCGCTTGTGCATGCAGATCACCGGCAGATGCACCCCGTTGGGGAATTCCACGCGCGTCGCGCCGGTCTCCCGGTATCCCCGATTCCTGTACAGCGGCACACCCGGGAGAATGGCCTCCAGGCTGGCTTCCTTGTGGCCGGACCTTGTCATCTCCCGCTCGATCCTCTCCAGCAGAGTGCGTCCGATTCCGCGGCGGGCCGCGTCCGGATGAACGTACATGGCACGTACTTTGGCGGATCGACCGGCGGCCGGTTGCCCGCCGGGTGAGCACACCCGGTAGCTCGGCGACCTGCAACTCCAGCCGCCGCAGCCGATGATGCGGCCGTCGTGTTCCGCGACGAAGTACGTTCCGTCGTCGATGAGGTAGTGCTCCATCATCGGCATGAATTCCATGAACGATTCGATCTGGAGCCAGCTATAGAAGCCTTTGCCGAGCTCCCGGATGGACAGTGTCTGGGTCAATGCGATCTGCGGCAGGTCCGCGCGCGTTGCCAGACGCACCAGCACTCCGGCTGCCGCCGCTTCCTTCGTCGTATCCAGGATTGAAGCAATCATCTGATGTCACTCACGTTGCGAGCGCGCATTGTGCTTGCGGCGTCTGAGCCGTTACAGACATAGAAATAGAGAATCTGACCCAGTACAGTTCGTGAAATAACCAAGCTGTACCGGCTCAGGTGGCATGGCTCTGTATCTGTCCGCCGTGCCGGGGCTGGCGCATGGTGCACCTGCGCAGCCAAGGGAGTCCCGGAGACGGACAGCGGAGAAGACAAATGATCCCACGCAAGGAGCATCGTTATCAGGAGCTTGCCAGTGAGCTGGCGAATGCCATGCGGGCCGGCACGCTGCGCGTGGGGGATCGTGTGCCCTCGGTAAGGAAGTTGAGTGCGCAGCATTCGGTCAGCATCTCCACGGCGGTTCAGGCGCTGCGCGTTCTGGAGAATCAGCGGCTGATCGAGGCGCGTCCCAGGTCCGGGTTCTTCGTTGCGCGTCAACCGTCGGAGCTGCCGGAACCGGCTCCGTCGCGCCCGCCGGCAACCGCGAGATACGTGGGGACGCCGCCTCTGCTGCGCGAGTACATCGAAACGCTTGCGACGCCGCAGATGATGCGGCTCGGAGCGGTCGTGCCGGAGCCCTCGATGTTTCCAGCGAAACGCATCACACGCTCGCTCGCCGCCATTGCACGCCGGAATCCGGAGCTTGCCGTCACGTATGACGTCTATTCCAGCGGCGCTGATGGTCTGCGCAGGGCGATCGCCCGCCGTGCGCTCGACTGCGGCGTGCGAATCTCGGCCGACGACATCGTGGTGACCGGCGGCTGCATCGAGGCCGTGTCGCTGGCGCTCAGGGCGGTCGCGCGTCCGGGAGATACCATCGCTCTGGAGTCACCCACCTATTTCCCGTTGCTCCAGACGATCGCCGGCTTAGGGATGAAGGTTCTGGAAATCCCGACCCATCCCCGCACGGGCATCTCCGTCGATGCCCTGGATCTGGCGACTCAGAAACCCGGTGCAGTCCGCGCGGTGCTCGTCATGGGAACGTACTCGAATCCTCTCGGCAGCTCCATGCCCGATGAGGCAAAGCGGAAGCTCGTGGAGCTATGCGCCGCGCGGGAGATTCCGATCATCGAAGACGACGTTCACGGGGAGATTACGTTCGAGGAGTCGCGCCCGCGGCCTCTGAAGGCCTGGGACAAAGCAGGCAGCGTGCTGTTGTGTTCGTCATTCAGCAAGACCGTGGCTCCGGGCCTTCGCATCGGATGGATCGTGCCCGGTTGCCAGCAGCGCGAGATCGAGTTGCTCAAGCTCTCCGCGACCCTGTTCACCTCTCAGCTCGCGCAGCTTGCGTTGGCGGAGTTCGTCGCCGGCGGCGGCTACGATCACCACTTGCGACGTTTACGTCACAAGCTGCAGAAGGAATCGCTCCGCATGCGCGACGCTGTCGGCGCTTGTTTTCCGGACGGCTCGCGGATCACTCGCCCGGCGGGCGGCTACGTCATGTGGGTCGAGCTGCCGCCGCGCACCGACGCCGTCGAGCTGTTTCGACGCGCTCGCGTGGCGGGCATCGCCATTGCGCCCGGCCCGCTCTTTTCCAGTACGAATCGCTTCGGAAACTGCATCCGGCTCAGTTTCTCGCATTCGTGGACCCGCGACGTCGAAGATGCGATAGCCACCGTCGGCCGCCTTGCCAGGGAGCTCCGACCCGGAAACGGATGACGCGATCCCTCTTCGCGGCCCATGTCACGTTGGAATCACGAGCAGCGGTGGCGCGCGCCTATTCGCTGCTGTCTTGGGTGCGACAAGAGAGGCCCGGGTAATATATTGCAGAACCAACGGGTCAGATGTAGCGGAAAGTGCGAACAACGATTCGCATGTCACTGCCGCCCGCAACAGGGGTTACCATGGATGTTTCATTCGCGACCAGCGTTCTGAATTTTCTGGCGACGCTGTTCATCTTCGTCGTCGGCCTGCTGTTGCTGACGACGCTGGTGCTGTTCGTTATCGACATTACTCAGACCAAACACGCGATCCGGCGCAACTATCCGGTCATCGGCCGCTTTCGCTATTGGTTCGAGCACCTCGGCGAGTTCTTCCGCCAGTATTTCTTCGCGCTGGACCGTGAAGAGTTGCCGTTCAACCGGGCGGAACGCTCCTGGGTTTACCGCGCGGCGAAGGCCGTCGACAGCACGGTGGCCTTCGGCTCGACTCGCGACCTCCGGCCGGTCGGCACCACGCTGTTCGTGAACTGTCCGTATCCGACGCTGGACGAGGATGCCGCGCCGATCGCGCCGCTTACGGTCGGGCCGTATTGCGACAAACCGTATACCACCAGCTCGATCTTCAACATCTCGGGCATGAGCTACGGCGCCATCTCGAAGCCGGCCGTGCTGGCGTTGTCGAACGGCGCACGTAGGGCGGGTGCCTGGATGAATACCGGTGAAGGCGGCCTGTCGCCCTGGCACCTCGAGGGCGGCGCCGATCTGGTGTTTCAGATCGGCACGGCCAAGTACGGCGTCCGCGACGAGCACGGTAGGCTTTCCGACGACAGACTCCGGCTCATCGCGGGCTTCGATCAGGTGAAGATGTTCGAGATCAAGTTGTCGCAGGGCGCGAAGCCCGGCAAGGGAGGCATACTGCCCGGCGTAAAAGTGACGGCGGAAATCGCGGGTATTCGGGGCATTCCGGCGGGACAGGATTCCATCAGTCCGAACCGCCATCGCGAAATCGACTCCGCAGCCGACCTGCTCGACATGATCGGGCACATTCGCAACATAACGGGCAAGCCGGTCGGATTCAAATGCGTGATTGGCGCATATGGCTGGTTGGACGAATTGTGCGAGGAAATCGGCAGGCGCGGCCTTGCTTCCGCACCGGATTTCATCACCGTGGATTCGGCCGACGGCGGTACCGGCGCCGCGCCGATGAGCCTGATCGACTACGTCGGGCTGCCGATTCGCGAAAGCCTGCCCCTCGTCGTCGATATTCTGAATCGTCACAATCTCCGCGATCGCATCAAGGTGATCGGTTCGGGCAAACTGGTGACACCGGCTGAAGTGGCCTGGGCCCTGTGTGTGGGCGCGGACTTCGTCGTATCGGCGCGCGGCTTCATGTTTTCGCTGGGCTGCATCCAGGCGCTGCAGTGCAACCGGAATACCTGCCCCACCGGCATCACGACGCACAACAAGCGCCTGCAGCGGGGTCTGGTGGTCACCGACAAGGCGCAACGCGTCGCAAACTACGCACGGCATGTCGACCAGGAGGTTGCGGTGATCGCCCATTCCTGCGGTGTCGCGGAGCCCCGGCGGCTACGGCGTTTTCATTGCCGCGTGGTCATGAGCAATGGTCGCTCGGTGCCGTTGAACGAGCTGTACCCGGATACGGCGCCGCTATCGGATCCGCCGGCACGGGCGGCATAGGGCCCGAACTCCAGCAGCCCTTGCAAAATGGATCATGCTCCACTTTGCTGCTCAAGTTCGGCGGCTTTCCCGAGCCGCTTCTCGGGCAGAGCGAGCGCAAGCTGCGAATCTGCAAGTGGCGCACTTCACATCAATCTTTCTTCCCTTCGTCTTTCTCGATGTCCTTGATGAAGCATGCGGAGAACAGGCGGGTTAATCTCCGTATGGTTGGCGGAGGTCCCTCTTGCCTGTACGGAGAAAGAGCCTGGCCGACGGAAATCAACACGGAAGGTTAATCGGTCTGTCACTTGAATGTCATGCGCGCCCTTTTTACTAGGGCCGCATGGGAACGAAAAAGGCGCATTTTCCGAAGTTTCTGGGTATAGGAGCTGCACGATGCGGTACCACATGGCTTTCTAACAGCCTGTCGTCGCATCCGGACGTCTGGATTCCCAGACTGAAGGAAATTCATTACTTCACGCGATCTTCAAAATATCTCGGACCGTCGCAGTTGCAGAACGGAACTGTCGCGCAACGGCTATTTTCGTCGGCACAGCCGTACAGGAGGTATCGCCGGAAACTGTTCCGTGCCATCGCATCCAACATAGTCCGCCCCTCTGTAAGCAAGCTTTGCTGGGACGCAAATTTCCTGCTCAGAAACCCGAGTGATGCGTGGTATGCGAGCCTCTTTTCGCAGGGATTTGGCAAAACAACGGGTGAGATTACACCTCGCTATTGTATCCTCGATGCCGAGGACATTGAGCGCCTGAAAGTACTGATTCCCGGTGTGAAGATCATATTCGTAATGCGGGAGCCGGTTGATCGAACCTGGTCGATTCTGAAATATCACGAAAAGCGGTGGGGACAGCAGTTAACGTGTATGCCTGATGCCCAACTTATCGAACGCGCAATGCATCCCGCAATACTTGAACAGTCCGATTATGAATCGAGCCTCACCCGTTGGCGCAAAGTGTTTCCTCCAGAGCAATTGCTGACCGCGTTCTTTGATGAAATCGTGGAAAACCCGCAACAACTCCTGGCACGCGTGTGCGACTTTCTTCAGATTGCTCCCATGCCGTCGTCAGCAGTCGTTGAAGGCGGAAGAAAGAAAGTCAATGCATCGTCTGACAGGCAGATGCCAGTGGCGCTCAAAACGGTACTGGTGGATCGATATGCAGCCATGATTAAACGTCTCGGCGATGCCGAGGGTGGCCACTTCAAGCGCTGGTTTGAGTCCTATCAACCTTATCGGCGCGTCACATTTGAGACCGCTGATCGAGTTGAGTGGCAGCGCTCAGACTCCCTTAAGCTTGGCAATCGTGTTTCGGAGGGTCTCAGAAGCGCCGGCCCATGTGGTGCTGGATAGCGAGTCGCGCATATCGTTGGTGGTCCGGATCGGACGATCTGCGTCCGCCGGGGGCCACACACTGCATCCGCTGCGTCGACACGGAATTCCGACGATAAATCACGCCGGCAGACGAGCATATTTCGCATCGATTAACTGCAGTTTACGCCCGCCCCGGCAGACACGCGCCGTTATGCTCTATCGGGGAAGGGCCGCCAGAATCGCGGTGTAACGCGGGTGATCCCGCAACCCTTCGAGGTCCGGATCGTTCTCGATCCAGGTTCGTGACACCAGGGAGTTCTCGAGGCAGTCGAGCGCCTTGTCGATCTCGCCGTATCTTATGAAAAAGCAGGCCGCGTTGTAGCGGGTGCCCGGGTCGTCGGGATTCAGAGCCAGCGCGCGACCGATCCATTCGTGCGCACGATCGTGCTGCTTGAGAACGTAAAGTCCGCCCGCCCCGAGGTAGTAGGCGCGTTGATTGTCCGGATAGTCTCTCAGAATTGCTTCGGCACGCGCGACACCGATTTCAGCGGTGCGCCGTGCAGCGTCATGACTACCGGCGGAGTCGTATACCGTTGTCGCCAGAAGCGGGCTCTCGAAATCATCCGGATCGTGCTCGGTGGCCTTCCCGAAACTGTCCATAGCCTGCGAAATTTTACCCTGGTGATACTCGGCGCGCGCCAGGTGATGATAGGCCCTGCCATATTTCGGGTCCAGCTCCAGCGCTTTGCGGAAATCCTTTTCAGCTTCCGCAAATCGCTGGTTCGCCGAATGCGCATTGCCCCGTGCAAAGTAGCCGTCGGCGCTGTCCGGCGACAATTGCATTGCCTTCGCCGCCGCTTCGTCCGCCAGACGCCACCACTTGCCGTCCGTTGAATAAAAATTGGCGTAAGTCGCAGAGTGTTCGGCCAGCTCAATCCATGCCCGAAGAAATCGAGGATCGATTTCGACCGCCTTCCGGAACATGTCCATGGCCAGTTGCAGGTCACGATCGCCTGCCGTGATTGCATAGCCGCGACCGCGCAGAAAATACTCGTACGCCTTCGGGTTGTCTGTCGTTCGATCCGGAAGGGAGTCGGTGCTGAGCCTGCCCTGCAAAGCCTCGAGTATGCGGGCGGCGATGTCGTCCTGTATCACGAATATATCGTCCAGTTCGCGATCATAGGTCGCCGACCACAGGTGCGAGTCGGTCGCGGCTTCAATCAGCTGAGCAGTCACGCGGATGCGACTGCCGGATTTGCGGACGCTGCCTTCGAGAATGTGGGCAACCTGTAGTTTGTCCGCAGCGGCCTTGAGATCCGTCACTTTGCCCTTGAACGAGAAGGAGGAAGTGCGCGACGCAACACGAAGATTCGGTATGCGTGTGAGAACGTTCAGGAGTTCATCGGTAAGGCCGTCACAGAAATGTTCCTGGTCCTTTTCTGCACTCATGTCAGGAAACGGCAGTACCGCGATCGATGGCCTGCTCATTCCTGGGCCGTCGCTTTTGACAGAGACGGGCAATGATTCTGCCAGACTATCCGAACGCCGCACTCCTTCCGGAGTGATCTCGTACACCCAGCTCAGTATCAGCGCGAGCGGAAAACCAACGGCAAGCAGGGCGAGCACCATCGAGATCGACCACTCCGGCAACAACATGGCCGGAAAGATGACATCGGCAAGTTGCAGGACAAGCCACGCGCCCACCAGGTAGGCCACACCGACCTTGATGACGCTTCGTTTTTGCAGTTGCCGAAAGAGTTCGCGCATCGGCGAAGTATAAGGCAAACGGCATCGGCGGTCCTTTTAGTCAAAACGATCTGGAAACAGGTGTTCACGTGGGTCAACTACCAGAACCGGATTCCTTTCGATGCCCGAGGCGAAAGGCAACTCCGACAAATGCGCCGACATCGTAATCGCAGTCGACGATGGGGCTCGAAGTCACTTCGTCCGCGAGCAACTGATAGTCCACGGACGCGGAATGCAAACTGGAACCGAATCCTCGACAAAACCGTACATACACGGTGCCCTCATTCCGTCCGGGGTGCGAAGGATTTTTCCGTCTCCAACGTCTCACTGGTAACGCCGATTCCTTGACGCGCCGACGTGCCCCAGTTGCGGTGTTGGCCGCGCGCGCACGTCACCTGCCTCTCACGGCGCGTGCGCCGTGCCACTTGTAGAAGGAGACGTCGCCATGAACAAGAAGATACTTGCTTCGACTGTCGTCGCTGGAGTGCTTGGTCTGGCCATGGCGTCGGCAAGCACACCAGGCCTGGCGCAGGAGCCGTTCGACGAGACCAAAGTCCTGGTCGAGATCAACGCCACCGATGGTGACATCGGACTTCACGTGTTGCTCGATGCCGACGCGTGGCGTCGGGTGCGAATCGACGACCCGGGCGGCAAGAGACTTTTCCAGGAGCAGGTTAAGGGTACTCTGGCTGATCAGGGGCTCAGCGAGAATTTCTTCGAAAGCGACGAGCCGTTGTGCGACCCGGCACTGGCGGAAGAAGAAGACGACGTGGTCGTCACGCTCGCCGAGTTCCAGCAGCGGTTTCCGGCCGGGCTCTACATCTTTACGGGCAAGTCGAACGACGGCGAAACGCTGACGGATACGGCGCTGCTCACCTATAACCTTCCGGCTGCTCCAGACATCGATGACTTCGACGGCACGGGAAACGTGCAGACCACGGACGCGGTTATCGAGTGGGCACCGGGTGAGGATCTCGGCGAGTGCCCTTTTGATGAGCTCGTTCCCGATCCCGGCTCTGTCGTGGAAGTCGGGTGGGAGGTCGTGGTGGAGCCGGCGGACGAAGAGGCAGTCAGCCCTTTGCGGGTGTTCAGCGTCCAGCTTCCTGCCAGTCAGACGAGCGTGACGGTCCCGCGGGAATTCCTCGATACCTATGTCGCTCAAGGCGTAACGGTGTTCAAGTTCGAGGTTGGAGCGATTGAGGAAAGCGGCAACCAGACGTTCTCCGAGGGCGTCTTCTGTACGACGGAATGTCCTGACGACAATTAGCTTGGCCTTTGATTTTTCGGGGATGTTCGGCAGCGCACTCAATCGCGTCTGGCAATTCCTGGACGCGCAGCGTGCGAATCCGCCATCCGTCGGTGTTTTGCTCCATCCGGGACAAAGCCGATGCGCTCCAGCGCTGCCGGGATTTCCGGATTGGCCATGAACAGATCCCAGAGCAGACCGGTGCGGTGGTTTTCGATCATGACGACGATGGGCGCCTGGTTCAGGCCGAGGTACACCGGCGACACCCAGCCCGCGCCGACATTGATCGCATCGTGAAAACCGTAGACGCCCCACAGGCGGTCGCCCAGATCGCGATAGTAGTGGCGCAGCGCATCCATGGACGCCTCCGGGGTATAGGGGAACGACGCGAGCGCGCCCGTCGGCGTGATCGTGCCGAGGTCCTGTCTCGGGATGGCCGCGTGCACCGCGTATCCCGAAGGTCCATCGCTCGAGGTGAGTCCCCAGGCGGCCGGGCCGTAACCCGCGCGCTTCAGCGGGTTCAACACGCTGTAAGCGCGACTGATCTCGGCAATGCGTCGATTGTTGTCGAAGTAGTTGGCGTACCGGTCGCGCTTGCCGCGCGGGTCGAAGCCCAGGAACGAGTAATGGATGTAGAAGAGAGGACCGCCGTCACCCACCGCGACCGGCAGCTCGATACCGTAGTAGCTGTTGCCGTTGACGTAGTGATCGCCCTGCGTAGTGCGGCTCCAGCCTCGGCGATACTCGATGTGCCGCTCGGAAGTGCCGGCCCATCCGCTGTGCCAGAGTTCGGCCGGCACAGAGTGCGTCGGTGAGGCGATGGCCAGCAGATAGGCGATCATCGTCTCGTTCCAGCCGATGAGTGCGTGGCCGAGTTTCCAGTCGACCGTCGGCGACCAGTGCCAGTAAAGGACGTCGCTGTCGGGCCCGCGCCGGTACCAGTCCCATTCGACCGCTTCCCAGAGCGCCGTGATGCGTTCGTAAATTTCCTTGTCGTCCTTGAAGTACTGGCGCACCGCGAGCAGCCCCTGCATCAGGAACGCGGTCTCGACCAGGTCGCCTCCGTCGTCCGAAGGGCCGAAGAAAGTCCACGGGCGTGCCGACCGCGCGTCATAGAAGTGCGCGTAGGCGCCGCGATAGCGTTCGGCCCGCTCGAGAAAGTCGAGGATCCGCTCAAACCGCGCCCGGCCCTCGGCACGCGTGATGAAGCCCCGTTCTATACCGGCAACCAGCGCCATGACGCCAAACCCGGAGGCGCCCATGGCGATCAGGTTCGGGTCGCCAGGCACGTTCTCCAGCGCGAGTCCGGACTCCGGGTGCGCGCCGTCCCAGTAGTAGCGAAAGGAAGCCTCCTGCACCATCGTTAGCAACTCGTCGTCCGTCATGGAGCGCGTTTCGGCACGCGCCGTGTCCGACGGTTCCGAGCAGCGGTCATCGAGATCGCAGGCCTGTATGCGGTAGCTTGCCGTCAGACCCGGCTCGCCCAGCCAATCCACGTAGCGGTGAAAGACTTGTTGTTGAATGCCGATGGGTTCGAACAGTTCACCGTCGATGGAGCGTTCGATCCGGACGTAGAACGGGTTCGTCTCGGGCGGCGCCCAGGCCAGCTCGATGTGCCGCTCGAAACCCCGTGCAGCAAGTTGGCGGGGCGCCGTCGGCGCCGCGGTCTCTGACGCCTTCGCCGGTACGATCCGGATGTCATCGACGTAGACCGTATGGGGCTCGCCGTCGTCCAGCCATTGCTCGAAGAAAATGCGGGTCGGTCGTCGAGGGTCGAGTACCCGCCCGTCCGACGTCTTCACATCGAAGGCATCGAGCGGAATCCGCAGCGTCGTCCAGCGGCCACCCGGTAGCCGATCGAGATAGTCATCCAGCCGAACCCGATCGACGAGTTCTTGGGTGTCTTCGAGCCCCAGTATCGGAAGTGCATCGCGGGAGATGTCGCGCTCTGCCCAAAGGCGCATCTGCAAGACGTCGCCCTCGAAGACGAGAAAGCGCGCGAGATTGAGATACCCGCGCGGAT
>JBOHZD010000237.1:0-6445 GCA_050738315.1 Woeseiaceae bacterium | reverse complement strand
GCCGGCTGCGAGCGCCCGACACCCGTCGCGACCAAGGCGGATACGAGTATTCCCGGTATTTCGCTGAGTGGCGCCGAAATCGAACTCGAAAAAGCCGCAATCGACGAACTGACCGAGAGCCTGTCCGGGTCGGTGCTGCTGTCGGGTCACCCTGCTTATGACAATGTGCGCAAGATCTGGAACGGCATGCACGACAAACGCCCGGCGCTGATCGCGCGCTGCATGAGTGCCGGCGATATCAGCAACGCGGTCACGTTTGCCCGCGAGCGGCAGCTCCTGGTCGCCGTGCGCGGCGGCGGACATAGCTGGCCGGGAAAATCCGTCTGCGATGGCGGGCTGATGATCGACCTGTCCCTCATGAATACCGTCACGGTCGACGCCGCCAAAAAACGCGCCCACGCCAGTGGCGGCGCGCTGTTGAATGCGCTCGATACCGCCGCGCGTGAACATGGCCTGATCACGACCGCCGGGGTCGTATCGCACACGGGTATTGGCGGATTTACGCTCGGCGGCGGCTTCGGCCGCCTCAATCGAAAATTCGGACTGGCGATCGACAATCTGGAGTCCGCGGAGATCGTCACCGCCGATGGCAGGATTCGCACGGTCAGCGATGAGCAGGATCCGGACCTGTTCTGGGCGATACGCGGCGGCGGCGGCAATTTCGGCGTCGTTTCGCAGTTCGAATACCAGTTGCATCCTTTCGAACGGAGCGTGTATTCAGGCAACATCGTGTGGCCGATCGAGCAGGCACGCGAAGTCCTGGATTTTTTTGTCGACTGGTATGCCGGCCTGTCCGACGACCTGTACGCCGGTCCGGCCATGGTTACGATGCCGGACGGCACGGGCGTGCTGATCATGGAAGTCGTGTATGCCGGCGATCCCGCACTGGGCGAGAAAGAGGTGGCGCCGCTCCAGAAGATCGGCAAGCCGGTTCAAAACAGCGTTGCGCTGAATGACTACATGATGATGCAGACGCAGGAAGACGCGACGTTCGCGCACGGCATCCGTTCCTATGCCAAGAACGGCATGGCGAAGGAAATAACGCCCGAACTGGTCGACGTCATGCTCGAAGCGTACGTCCAGGACCCGCGCCTCGCCTTCTTTACGCACACCGCGGGCGGCGCGGTGAAACGGGTCGATGAACTGGCGACCGCGTTTCCGCACCGTAACGTCGAATCCATGCTCATCGTGGCCGGCGCCTGGACGGACCCGGAACACGATGCCGAGGCCATCGCATTGGCTCGTGAATGGTTCAGCCAGCTCGAGCCGTTCACCGGCGGTTACTACACCAACATCGAGTATGACGGCGAAGCAGGTGACGGGAATTACGGGCCGGCCTACGACCGCCTGTCGAAAATCAAGGGAATACATGATCCGATGAACCTGTTCCGGCTGAACAGCAACATCGAGCCGGCTGTCTGAAGGGCAAGCTCAACGCTCGCAGTAGCGCAACCGTTCCTCGGGCTCCGTGCGCAGGCGCGTGTCGATGTAGCAACCGACCATCTCGTCGACACGCGTCTCCCCGGCGGGAATGAATTCAGCCGCGTCGCGGCGCCAGCCTGCGATGCAGGTGTCCCTCGAAGAATCGCTTGCCGCGCAATCGAGCAGGTTGTTGAACGCCCCGCGCCACGTCATGAATTGCGCGTGACTCATCGCGTCGCCATGACCGGGAATCAGCGTCTCGAACGGCGTCCCTGCGATTTCGTCGAGCGCGTCGCGCCAGCCTTCGGCGCAGGCCGTGTCCATGAACGGCACCATTGCGACCACGAGATCGCCGGCAATCACCAGCTTTTCGCTCGGCTCGTAAATCCACACGTCGCCTTCCGTCGCGGCGTAAGGCGCAAGGTTGACCGTGAAAGATCGCCCAGCGATCGTCATCGTGCCCGATTCCGTCACCGGTATCGTCGGCTTCAGGGAGTCAGTGTCATCCATGGCAGCGAGGTCACGCTTGATTTCTGCTTGCTGCCCGGCACTCGCCTGGCCGGACTTCAGGTACTCCGCAGCCCGGACGCGGCTGCGTTCGAAGAACCCGGTCAAGGCGCCTTCGATGGCCGTGCTGGTGTAGAGCGGCGCGTCCGGATACACGGCCTTGATCTCCGCGTTGCCGCCGCTGTGATCGAGATGCCAATGTGTATTGACGATCGCGGCGATCGGCTGGCCGCGGTCTTTTGCAAAGGCCAGCAGAGTTTCCCGATGTTCGAGATGCCGGCCGGTATCGACCAGAATCAGGCCTTCGGGAGCGTCGAAAAAGATGCTGTTTCCATCCGGCCCTCGCCCGGGCGCGAAGCCGCCGGCAATGACGTGGTATGTGGTGCCCGAAGCTTCGGTTCCGGTCGCGTCGCAGGCTGCAATGGCAGCCGCGACAGCAACCAGTCCGGCAATCACGTTACCGGTCGCCGCCGAAACTTGCCGCGATATTGAGGAAGTACGTGCGGCCGTTCAGGTCGTAACCGTAGCCCACCGGCACGTTGTTGACCGAAGTCACCTCGAGGCTCTCGTCGGAATCGACGAGCGGCGGCGCCGTATCGAAGACGTTACGCAGGCCGCCGCCAAAGGTCCACACATCGCCGTAGTAGTAGACAGACAGCGAGTGCAGGAAGTACTCGTCCGCAAACCCGATGTCGCGGCAGTTGACATCGCCGCCGTCCGGCCCGAGGCAGGTGTCGGCGGTGCCGTCGAGGGCGTTGCCGAATTCGTCGATGGTCGCGGCATCCTGCTCAACGGCGCCGAGGTAGTTGACGGTCCAGCTCAGGCGGAGTTTTTCGACGTCCGCGCGGATCCCTAAGCGTCCGCGCCAGTCCGGCAACCCGAATTCGCCCTGGTCGTCGTCATAGGTCGGAACGCCGTCGTCATCGAGGAAGGTTTCGGAGGCCTCGTACGAGTGATTCGCGCTGAGATCGACGCCGAGATTGACCGGCCGCTCGAACATCGAGAACTCCTGGTCGTACGCCACGTTGATGTCCACGCCGCGTACCGTTTCATTGTCGCGGTTGAGGAAGCCGGCTTCGAGCAGCGCGAGGAATCCGTCCGCATCCCGGGTAATCCGGTCGCAGAAGGGGCTGTCGAGAGTCGCCCTGTTGTAGCAATCGTTGATGATGAACTGGCCGGTCGGTTCGATGATGGCGTTGTCGATGTCGATCTCGTAATAGGTCGCGCCGAGCGTCATGTCGAAGGCCTGGAAAAACGGCTGCTCCCAGGCGAAACCGCCCGACCACGACTTGGATTCCTCCTCGAACAGGTCGAGCGTGCCGCCGGTTGCGATCTCGACGCTGTAAGTGTTGAAGCCGTTGTTGTGGAACACGGTCGGGTCCACCCCGTTCGCCAGGCAGTTCTCCAGCACCGTCGGGTCACGCGTGTCCTGGGTCGGGTCGTACCCGCCCAGGTCATCGAGCGCTGCGTCAGGGATGGCGCAGGGATCGAAATAGTTGTTGAAGCCCGACTGGTTCTGCAGGAAATTCTCGCGCAGGTTCGGCGCCCGGTAGGACGTTCCCACGGTTGCCCGGAGCAGCAGCGATTCGAGCGGCCGGTAGCCGAGCTTGTAGGAATACGTCGATGCCGAGCCGTAGAACTCGTCCTTGGTATAGCGCGTCGACAGGTTGACGGTCAGTTCTTCCACGGCCGGCAGGTTCGCGAGCAACGGAATTTCGACTTCGCCGAAGTACTCCTGCGTGTACTTTTCGCCGGACGCTCCGCCGTCGGCAAAGAAACCGAAGAACAGGCCGTCGCGTGCCACCGCGTCCGGAATGGACTGGATCTCGTCCTCGCGGCGCTCGATGCCGATACCCGCGCTCACCGCGCCGGCCGGCAGCTCGAAGAGGTCTCCGGACAGGAAGCCGGTCACGATCGTCTGCGTGTACTCGGTATCGAAATCGCGGCTGTCGAACAGGTAGGCACGCTCGGCCGCGGTGGCAAAGTCGCCGACGACGCCTTCGTACAGGGAAGGCGCAAACATGTTTACCGGCACGCATCCCGGCGCCGCATCGGCGGCCAGCGGTACTCCCGCATCGTTTACGCAGGGCGTATTGGTCGTGGAAAAAGCGCCCAGGGCCAGGGACAGCCGATCGTCCCGGATACCGGGCCGGTTCGACGTCCCGTCGGACGTCGCATACACGGCAGCAAGGTCGAAGCTGAAGTTGTCGAGCGATCCCCATGACAACTGCGGCAAGTCGCCGCGCAGGCCGAGCACCGCGCGAATCTGCTGGACCTCGACGGTGTTCAGGGTCCGGTCGTCTTCGACGGAGACGATCGGCGTCACGCCGACCGGTCCCGCCGGGCCGTCGTCGCCCAGGCCGAACGCGCTGGGCGGCGCGCCGTTTACGGCGACGAAGCCCGGGATGTAATTCGGGTTGTTCATCAGCGAATCGTAGGCCAGGCCGCAATCGACGCCGCCGGGAGCGTTCGGGTTGCAGGGATTGAACGGGTTCAGGGCCGGCACCGCCGGGAAGAGCTGGAAGGCGCCGATGTCGATGAAGAATTCGCGCTCCGAGTACAGGGCCTCGAAATACGGCGTGATGTTCATGTCGCCGTCGAACGCGTACTCGCCGTAAGCCATCACGCTGCTTCGCTTCAACTCCGGAAACAGGTGCGCCTCCTGCGCCCGGCTGTCGAGTGCATAGTCTGCGAAGTCCATGTCGGTCTGGCCGTCACCGTCGCCGTCGACGCCGACGCCGAATTGGCCCGACTCGGAGAAATTCGGGACGCCCGAGTTGCTGAATCCCGGCGTGTAATAAATGCTGCCGAAGCCGGTGCCGAATTCCCTCGCAAACGGATCCACGGCGAAACGCGCCGCCAGCGCAACCGTGGTGCAATCGTTCGGGGCCATGCCGCTTCCCACCACGTCCAGGACGCTGGTCGTCCGCACCTGCCCGAATTCGTCGACTTCCATGTGCCGCTGGCATTGATCCGTCCACTCGCGGTCTGCCAACGTGACTTCCTCGATATCGGTGTATTCGGCGCCGACGCCGATGAAGCCGCGATCGAAATTCTTGCCCCAGACCGCCGACAACGTATGCTCGACGCCTGCGCCCTGTTCCGGAATATGGCTGAAGGTTTCGAATTCGAAGCCGTTGAAGTCCTTGCGCAGGATGATGTTGGCGACGCCGCCGACCGCATCGGAGCCGTACACCGACGACGCACCGTCCAGCAGCAGGTCGTATTGCTGCACCAGCGATGCAGGCACCAGGTTGAGATCCGCGGCGGACGGCGCGCCTTCGACTCCCGCCGGCGCCAGGCGGCGTCCGTTCAAAAGCACGAGCGTTCGTGCGTCTCCCAGGCCGCGCAAACTGATGCTCGAGGCGCCCGGTCCGCCGTCGGTTACAAATGCGGACAACGTCAGGTCGATCTGCTGGCCACTCGCGGCCGTCGACTCCTGCAGGATTTCCCCGGCATCGATGAGACCGACTTCGCGCGAGACTTCCGAGGTAATGACCTGCAGCGGCGAGATGCTGGTGTACGTATCCCGCTTGAGCCGCGAGCCGGTAACGACGATTTCTTCATAGTCGTCGTCCGCCACTGCGTCAGTTTCGTCTGTCGGCGAACTACCTGTGTCGACTTGCGCAAACGACAACGACGACGTTGCAAGAAAAACACAATAACCAAAAGTTCTGTAAAGGGCCGTTCGGCCCGAACCAAAACGGCGATCGTAATCGGCTTTCATAGCAGCACCTGCATTGAGAGGTTGTTCTTATATGCGATATGAAAACCTTGTATCACGGTCGACAACAGCGCAATTAGACCGAATTGTTATTTGTTTCAAACGAGCAACACTTCGATAACAAATGTGCATAACGAAATTTCGCGCCGGCGTTGCCGAAGCATCGGGATTGATTGAACACGGGTGCGAAAGTGCACGCGCTGCGTCACGATGCAGCGACTCGGTTGAAATATTTTGTGGTTTAATATTGCTCGGGAATAACGGCAATCCACCCTCGTATCGGTAGCCAGAACCGCGAGTAGAAAAGAATGGCGGACAAGTTCCTCGAAGCAGCGCTTGATGAAGCGAGGCTCGGCCTCGGTGAGGGCGGGATTCCCATCGGCTCGGTCCTCGTGATCGACAACGAAATCGTCGGTCGCGGGCACAACAGACGAGTGCAGCGCGGCAGCTCCGTCTTGCACGCCGAGATGGACTGCCTGGAAAATGCGGGCCGGCTGAGCGCGGATCAGTATCGGCGCTCCGTCCTGTATTCCACGCTTTCGCCCTGCGATATGTGCAGCGGCGCGATTCTGCTGTACAGGATTCCGCGGGTGGTCATCGGCGAGAGTCGCACCTTTCAGGGCCCGGAGGATTACCTGCGATCTCGCGGCGTCGAACTCGAGGTTGTGGACAGCAAGGAATGTCTGCGGTTGATGAAGGAGTTCATCAGGGAGAAACCTGCTCTCTGGAACGAGGACATCGGGGAATAACCCGGCGCCGAAACTTACCGATGCTCGAGATAGCCGGAATATC
>JBOHZD010000236.1:0-6458 GCA_050738315.1 Woeseiaceae bacterium | reverse complement strand
GCGATCGACGCACAAACGAGGGTAATGTCGCGGCCGTTCAAGTGCGGGACGACACCGTCGAAGTGATCGGCGACCAGGGAGCATCCGGTGCATCCCCGGCGCGCGCCGGTGAGCCGGTATCCATAGCCGAACATGAAGTGGTAGACGAGGAGCTGCGAGCGCCCTCGGAACAGGTCTGCCAGCGAAGCGCTGCCTTCATCCGTCTCGAATCGATACGCCTTGTCGATACGAACCCACGGCAGTCCCTGACGCCGCCGCGCCAGCTCGTCGCTGCGCCGCGCGTGTTCCTTCTCCGCCTCGAGCAGCTTAAGCCGCGCTGCTAGCCATTCCTTACGTGTCCCTGTCAAGTGCTTCGTCATCGCTCTTATCTCCTTCCTTCGGGTTGAGCGGCTCGTTCCGAGGTCTCGGCGAGGACAAGGTGTCTCGAGACGACCCGGTGGTCGTTGGCCATGAGATAGATCAGCGCCGTGTCTCGAACAGTGGGAGTGACAAGTGTGGCGGGTTTCAGATGGGCTCGCTGATCACGGCCGCGGCGCGTGCGCTCGCGGCCGGTAAGGGCGTGCCGGAACCCCATGACGTCACCGTCGGCTCCAATGAAATTCCAGGTGGCACTCTCACTACTTCCGGAACCAGAATTCAATCTCGGAAGTGTCGACCTCGAACCGCGCGCTATGCTCTTGCCCAGGCTGCAAGTGATACCAATCTCCTGGCCGGTAATGCACCTCCTCGCCATCTACAACGAGGATAAGCTTCCCCGCTGTGATGACGCCACAGTTCTCGGTTGGATGCGTATGCGCTGCGATCACCGTACCCGCAGGGTAAGAGGCAAACAGGACGTCACATCCCTCCGCGCTGAGCCGATGTGCATCGAACGGTCCTTCGAACGCTGGAAGGGACCTGATGCGAGATGGAAACCGGGTACGCTCCATAGGTAGGTCTCCTCGTGCCATCTGACGCGCGCTTCAGCGGCGGGCCCGCAAAGTGGGACCGTCCCTGGAAGCTATAGTCGGGCTGCCTGGCATGAGCAAGCTTACGCCACGCCATGAAGACTTTCCCCAGGGCTCTACCGGATCGCGCATTGGCAGTTCCCTGGGAGACATACAGAGGGCCAATGGCGGCGGCCCGTTCGCGTCAGCCGTCAAAGCATGCAGATGCATGTCGATCACGGGCTCGCGCTCTTGTGCAGAAGCAGAAACCGCGACCAGAACCATCAATACCGTGACGAGAACTTTCATCGATCCTCTCCTTGCGCCGGGGATCACGTGCTGCCAGGCGGCCCAGCGCCGCGGTTCGGCCGCGCTGAGCGCAGCGGTGCGTCGGCGGCAAATGCTTGGGCCGCCACTTCAACAGTGATCGAAGCCGCTCGTCGCGGGGCAAACTTCAAGGTCGCCAAAATTCCGATGACTATAGCGCTTGTCTGCAGCACGAACGGCCACCAACCGCCGATTGCGTTGCTGCTCACGTCGAACAACTCCCAGCTCAAATTCATACCCGCATGGAGAAAGAACGGTACCCACAAATTGCGCTGCCAGCGAAGGTAGAACCAGCCGAAGAAGAGACCGCCTGAACCCGTAAGGGCGAATAGCGCCATGTTCTCGCTCCAGGTCGCCCCTTGTCCGACGTGAGCCAATCCAAAGATGGTCGCGGGGATCAGGAGTGCGAGCCATGTGGGCGCGCCGCATCGATCACGCAAAGTGCCAACGCCAAAAGCTCGATACAGTACCTCCTCGGAGAGTGGCGACAAGCCCGCGAGATACAGTAGAGCCACGATGTCGGACGGCACCTTGAAAGGCATCGTCAGGGCGAAGCCGACGAACATGACAGTAGCCGCACCAAAACCGAAAGCCAGTCCTCGCAAAAGGGAAGCGGAGAACCCCAGTTCGCGCCCCGCGGAGCGCAGTGATTGCCGCCCCAACAATGCTACTGCGACAACGACCAGTGCCATCTGGAGAAGGCTTCTACCTCCTTGCAGGACGTAGAACGTATAAGCCTGATTCAAGTCGCGATAGAAAGGAAATAGAGAGAGCAGATCGTGATCGCGGTCCAGAATCAACAGGATTGCGACGACTGCGAAACCGAGTAGAAGGCGTGCGCGTAACGAGTGCACAGGGGTTATGCGGCCCTGCGAATCGTTCAGTTCCACGGCAATGACACACGCTCGCCAATATGGTTAGGCGCCGCTTTTAGCCGGCAACGAATAAGTGAACTCGTAAGAATGCTTTCCGCCTTCAATGATGATTTTGAAGTCGCCGGAAAGTCCAACCAACTCGCTTTTACCTGAGTCTGGCACTACGACAACCGAGAGACTCGGCTTGCCGCGATTCATGAATCCGGTGTGTTGAAGAACAAACTTGCCGCGCTTACCGTTCAACGTTCCGCTTACACGCTCGATCGCTACATATCCGCCGGACCCCTCTGTATTGGTCATCGCGCTGAGCATTTGACCTTTCGTGGTCGCCACAAGGTCCCCGGTAATTTGTTTGTCGATACTCATGCGGCCCAATTGAGCCTCTGCATCGACGCCCTCAAACGCAAGTGGCTGAAGCGAAACAGTGAACTCACCTTTTGCAACCTGTGACATACGAACCTCATGTGCGCGCGAAATCGCCGCTGGATGCGTTCGCGCCTGACGCCCCGCTTTGAGCGGCCGAACCCGCCGCCTGGAAGCTGGATTACCGGTCTCTTTCGTTGTGGAAAGTATAGTCGTCCGGCCGGGGCCAAAGGCAACGGGAACTTGTGATTCTCGTTTGAACCTGAGATGGTTGGCGACTTTTAATGCGGCTCCAGGCACGACCGCAATACCCGGCATGACTTCGCGGACGGCACGACCGGTCGCGGGGGAAAAAGAGGATCTCCTGATGCAAAAGTTCTTGAGCGTATTCCTGATGACGGCACTGCTGGCCGCCTGCGGCGGGCCAGGCCAGGACCGGCCGGCGGCGGTGCCGCAGGCGCAGGAACAGAGCGCCGCGGCTGCGCCGAACACGGTCGAGGCCGAGACAGCGCGGCTCAACGATTGGTTTGCGGCACGTTGGGCAGAACAGCTCGATTTCAGCCCGATCCGAAAGACCTTCCTCGGAAGGAAGGACGACTACGACAAGATCGACGATCTCTCCGAGGCCGCCGAAGACGAGCAGCTCGCTTGGCGCCGCCGCACGACGGCGGAGATGAAGGCGTCGTTCGACTACGACCTCCTGACGGACGAGGCAAAGATGTCGTACGACGTCTGGGCGTACGAACTCGAGCGCGCGGAGCACGCCTTGCCCTTCCGCCACCACCAGTACGTGTTTACCCAGATGCAGGGTCCGCAGTCGTTTCTCCCGCAGTTCCTCATCAGCTTCCATAAGGTCGATACGGCGAGCGACATGGAAGCCTACGTCACGCGCATCGCCGGGATCTCGCGCGGTATCGACCAACTGTTGGAACGCGCGAAACTCGCCGTGGACGAGGGCATACGTCCGCCGGGATTCGCTTATGAAGGTGTGCTGAAGCAGTCGCGGGCGCTCATCCAGGGTGCGCCGTTCGAGGGCGAGGGCGAGGCTCCGCTTTGGGCCGACGCCAACGCCAGGATCGCTGCCTTGCAGGAGGCCGGCAAAATCGACGAGGCAAAAGCCGAGGAACTGCGCGACGCCGCGCGGCAGGCGCTGCTCCGGAGCTTCGAGCCGTCCTACGGCGCGCTCATCGCCTGGATCGAATCCGACATGCCGAACGCGGAAGAGGAGGCCGACGGCGTCGGCGCGCTTCCCCGCGGCCTCGAGTTCTACGACGAACGGCTTGCGTTCGCGACCACGACCGACATGACCACGGACGAGGTACACGAGTACGGCCTGCAGGAAGTCGCGCGCATCCAGGGCGAAATGGAGATGATCAAAGAGAAAGTCGGGTTCGAAGGGACGCTGCAGGACTTTTTCATCTTCCTGCGTGATGATCCGCGGTTCTTCTTCCCCAACACGGACGGGGGCCGGGAAGGCTACCTGGAAGCCGCGCGCGAGCATCTCGATTTCATCGAGACGCGCCTGCCCGACTACTTCGGCATTCTTCCGAAGGCCGATCTTCTGGTGAAGCGGGTCGAGGCCTTCCGCGAGCAACCGGGCGCGGCGCAGCATTACTTCCCGGGATCGCCCGACGGGTCACGCCCGGGTATCTACTTCGCTCACCTCTCCGATATGAACGCGATGCCCAAGCACCAGCTCGAGGTGGTCGCCTATCACGAGGGTCTTCCCGGCCATCACATGCAGATTTCGATCGCTCAGGAGCTGGAAAGCGTGCCGGAGTTCCGGACGCAGAGTTTCTTCAACGCCTACTCGGAAGGCTGGGGGCTCTACTCCGAACGTCTGGCAAAGGAAATGGGCGCCTACGAGGATCCCTATGCGGATTTCGGTCGGCTTTCGACGGAAATCTGGCGGGCGATCAGGCTCGTCGTCGACACCGGGTTGCACGCGAAGGGCTGGTCCGAGCAGGAAGCGGTCGACTATTTCCTGGCGAACTCTTCGCTGGCCGAAGGCGCGATCCGCTCGGAAGTGCAGCGTTACCTGGTTGTGCCCGGCCAGGCGACATCCTACAAGATCGGCATGAAGAAGGTTCTCGAGCTCCGAGCGAACGCCGAGGCCGAGCTCGGTGACAGATTCGACATCCGGGAATTCCACGACACGGTACTGGGCGGCGGCGCTCTGCCGCTCGAAATCCTGGAGCGGCGGGTGGACGACTGGATCGCGAGCAGCAAGCCATGACGAGGAGATCCGGAAATCATCGCTTGGCCTGCCTGCCGTCGACGTCTCCAGGACGACCTCGTGGGCGCTCAGGGGCGGCACTCATTGCATCGAGAGGGTGCAAAGGTTGACCTCCGAGACATTGAGTTTCGATCACCCACGTTCCTTTTTTTGGGTCGCCGCATGGAGAAGTATGGGCTGCCCGACCGCCAGCCGACCGATGCGAGTGACCGCGCCGTAGATTCCCGCGTTGTTTTGGTTCGCACGAACGACCGCCTTCAGCACCTCTGGCGCAGGATTTGCTGAGTCGGGATCAAGGTTCACCATCGAGCAGCGAACATCGCGCATCGTGACGGTGATGGCGGGGGCGTCGACTTTCCCGCCGAATGAAAGCACGCCGCCCAACCACTCATCCTCCTGGAAAGGAACAGATCGCAGCAAACGAACCACAACATTCGGGCGAAACCGTCGCACGTCCGGGCTCCGCCCTGAGAGTCGTCCGATCTCGTGCACCGTATCCAAGGCGATCACGGAGATGCTCGCTTCATCGAAGATGCCATGTTTCAACTGCATCATCTGCACGGGAGCTCCGTACCGGCGCCCGACCTCCGTGGCCAAATCCTCCCCGAAGACAGGCAATTCCTGGCCATTCGGCGTGCGGACATGCGTAGGAAGTTCCCCCTGAGCATCGTCTTCAAGCCGGTGCGGCGCAAACAGGAGCAGGTCGGGAAGTTTGCTCGCCGTCAGCCACGGGAACCCGCTGCGGCTATCAATTCGCCGGAATGCCAGGCGCCTGTCACCATCGAGGCCGTGCCAGCCGAGGTTGGCGACCTCGAGTCGTTCGCCGCGCATTGACTTCACGGGATACCGGTAGATCGCCTCTACGTGTCCGATTTCCATGAGCATGCTTGATCCTGAGCCCGCCCACCGCCTGAATTAAGTCGATCCGCGGAGCGGGTTCGGCTTGAATGAGTTGTTGGACGGCGGCTCCACAAAAACGGTCTGGGCGCCCTGCTTTTCATAGGTAACGTTAACCGTGCGCCCTATCGCACGTGTTCGGTGCACGGTGCCCGCCGGCACGACGACGCCTTGCCACTCGGTAAGCGTCACCTGAGCACCACCCTCAAAATCAATCTGAAGCTCGCCCGCCACTACAAGAAAGAGTTCGTCAGAATCCGGATGGTGATGCCAACGATACTCTCCCTCAAATACCGAAATCCGCATGCAGTCCTTGTTGATATTAAACAGGACCTGATTCTTGTAGGAATCGGTGATAGCAGCTTGCTCCGATCGAATGTCAACGACAGTCATGGGCGGATAGTTTGCCCTCTGAGATGAATACTCTCGGGCCGTTGGAAATTCAGATTTCATATCAGGTTCCAATTGCAGAGGCTTACGCCGGCGTCTTGACGGTTTAGTTAAGCCGCTTCGCTGCAGGGTGGACCCTTGATGATGTTTGCTACGCTCATCGTCATGCGGCCCAATGCCTGCGTCGTTTCACCGTCCGCCGCAATCGGTTGTTAGCCGCTGGCAGACTGTCAGCTCCACGCCATTGTTAGGCGCCTGCGACGACACAAAGCTGGAACTTGTCTAATCCGCCGCTTTAGGAGAGCCGAAGCTCTTACTATAGAACCCAGACCGATCGAAGCAGCAAACGCGTCGCTTCCCGGCAGCGAGCATTTCGCAGGCATTGTCGATCCGACGCGCGCGAGTCTCTGGCCGCTTGGCGGAGGTAATCCAGTGGATCCAGTC
>JBOHZD010000235.1:0-3182 GCA_050738315.1 Woeseiaceae bacterium | reverse complement strand
GGTGCAGGACTTCGGCGGCCCGGACGACTCCGACGCGCCCATGCTCGCGGCTCCGCGGGCGGCCGAGCCGCCTGCCCCGGCGAGCGCGACCCTGCAAAAGCGCCCCCGCGGCCGCCCGCCGGGGAGCCGGACGAAAAAGAAGGCGGAGGCGGAAGGGGCTGAGCTGGGTCAGCATGAGACTGCAGTCTGATCATCTTCACCGCTGACCGGAAGCGGGCGAACGCGAATTCGTGCCTCCTCCAGTACGACGATGCTGCCGCATTCCAAAGGACGGGATCTAAACGCTACCACCAGCAGATGGATAGATGCCCCATGCCTTACTGTACGCGCAATGGTTCTCGATGGCCTTGCGCCACTCCTTCGAAATTCGGATTGAAAAGGTAGATACCGTGTCTTGTTCATCCCAGGCATCGTGCTCGAAGAACTCACCAATGAACGCGTTGCAATGGAAGCATCCGTTGCTCATGTACGATCTACCTTGTGTCTTGCTGAAGCGAGGTTTTATTCGCCCAATTTCTAGATCACCGGGTAACCGACTTAGGACGCTGTCGAGCGGCTGCGAGTACTCGCCAAGCTCAGGTATCGTGAAACCGAATTCGTCCGGGCCGAACGCGACATCGACACCCGTTATGATGCGTGTTAGTGCGCCGCAGGACCAGCACCATAGGAAACCGGCACGGATGGACACCGTTGCGTGAATACCAAGCGGTAGACCAAATCCGAGGCGCTTGCTGAACGCGGCGTCCAGAAACCCTCTCATAGCCACCGCCTGCTGCGACCCAGAGCACGACGGGATTAATGCTAAAAATCCCTCTTCCAAGCTTCCGCCGATGCATGCCGCGGGAAGTGCACGAGTGACTGGAAATCCCGGATGGCGCAGGAGCCAGAGACCACGAACACCCGACTGCCTGTAGCGCTCCTGCCGGCACAATAATTCCTCATTGGTCTGGCTCGACCACTGAACTTCGACGACGACTTTGCTTTTGCCATTCTGGGCGAAAACGTCAGCTTTCCACTGTTCGCCAGAAGGCGAAGTACCCGTCACCTCAGTATGGGCCATCCAGCCATTGCCACGTGCTGCCTCGACCGCCATCCTCTTAAGGTGGAGATGTGCTTCCGTCTCGGGGGCGGTCGTGCATGTGCCGACAGCCTTGTGGGCGAAGAACGGTGTGCCCAGACGAGACCTCTTCAGCGTTACCGCTGAGGAGCAGCACGGCATTCTGAGGTGGCGTGCTCTTCTATTCTCAAGCTCCAGAGACCGCCACTGCTCATCCGTTAAGTCGAAGGAGTGAATGCTTAGGCCGGCGGGATCTAAGCATCGCTGCGGCATGTTGGGTCCCTATCCTTTTGTCCTACAGCCTTTGCGGGCCTCTTCTTGTTAGGTGTGTCCGACGCCGTTCCACTCGCGCAGCTGTTGATCATGTCGCAAACGTAATCGCTGCAGGTCAACAGCCATGAAAAGGCCGTCGAAATTTTCATTCTCATCCAGAGGATCGAGCAATGGCAAGGTGCCACGCGCCTCTTGCCAGAATTGGATGGGTAGCAGAGCTTCAGAAGCGTCCAGATAGGCGTGCTGCCACCAGTCACTGATCGGCCCTTGAGACCTCTGAAGGAGTTCGGCAGATACGATTTGATCGCGCTTGTGATGCCGATTAACGTTACGGTGCGCTGGCAAGAGGTTCCACAGGTCGCCGCAAGGCCATACGCTCCACGGCAGGCAATGATCGATGTCGAGCGTCCGCGCGTTTAGCGGCTCATGGGACCACACGCATCGGATCGGACTTCCCGCATCGAGGAGCGCCTCGGCGCGAGCGCGGGCCCTCTGGGTCTCTCGTACTGGGTCGAACCAACGAAGCGCCGCAGCGACATCATCGGTGGCTAGGATCCGTCCCCGACGCTCAGCGTAATTCTGAATCAGCCGGATCCACTCCGCCACTAGCATCGGTTCGATCCAGACGCTCAACCGACGGAGCGCGAGCCAGAGGTGGTTCGGGACCCAGAGCTCGCCATAAGCCTTGAGGAGATCGCCATCGAGGACAACGTGGTGCGAGCGGGGTGGTGTGCGACCGAATCGGGTCGGGAGAAGCGGTCTGCCGTCGGCGTAGGTAAGGAAGGTCGCCGGCATCAACTGAATCGTTCGAGCCGCATCGGCGAGAGCGAGCCGGAGGGCATCGGCAGTAGACCCGGTGAAGACGGCACCAATGCGGAAGTCGAAGGGTGAAACGGCATCGAGCGCAAGAAAAGGCGCCTTCACAAATCGTAAACCACTCGTGCCCCGATCAGTGCCGGCCTGCGGAAATGACTGTCGGATGAGCGGCTTGAAGGCGCGCAACCAGTAAAGCGCAACGAGACCAAGGGGAAGTCTCACATGGTCGTCATCTGCGGGCTCGGCGAATCCGGCAGCACCGTCCCCAATCCGGGCGATAATCCGGAGCAGCGCGAGCTTGTAGGTCGAGGTTTTGCGATCGTTCAGAATGATGCCTCGTATCAGCGGTAAAGCTCCGGTCGTGTCGTCGGGCATTCCGAGCACGACCGTGGTCCAAGTTACGTCCAACCGGCCGAGCGCGTCCGCCTGCTCCCGGACTAGGAGTACCTGAAGCCCGTGATGCGCGGCCAGCCTCTCGATCTCTGGCGCGCTCACAGGGTGTCCCGTCCGGCCGAGGTCCATTAACCCATGCCGAAGGGAGATCATCAGCCGCCCGCCTGGTCGCAGGAGCGTGACAAGCTTCCGAAAAGCGCGAGCCCGTTCCCTCGGTGCCACGTGCATCCAGACCGCGCTTAGCCAGATCAGATCGAAAGTCTGACCAAGGCGATGCGTCGCTTCGAGGGAAGGCAGTTGGTCGTTGATCCAATTAATCCGAGGATGCGGATGCACAAGACGCCCGAAGCTGCGCATGTCTGCGGCAGGCTCTATGGCGACGACGTCCCAGCCAGCTTCGGCAAACCAGCTCGCGTCACGTCCTGAGCCCGCCCCCACGTCGAGCACCGCGCCGGGCCGCTCAGGTAGGAAGCCGAGCACAGGCGCGTGCACGTCTTCGAACGCTGCGCTCTCAAATCTCGCCGCGAATTCCGAGAGACCGCGGTTGTAGGGATCATCCGCGTCGGTCGACATTGGGAGCGCAGTCTTCCCACTTCGCTTTGGCCAGCATCTGCAAGAACAATAACGAGGCAGGAATGAAAGT
>JBOHZD010000234.1:0-1720 GCA_050738315.1 Woeseiaceae bacterium | reverse complement strand
ATGCGCGAGGCGCCTTTCCCCGGCACCCGCGCGAAATCGGCAGCCCTGGTGCGGCAGCGCTTTGTCGACGCGCTGGAGTACCGCGACAAGATCGAAAGCGCAGACGGCGATGACGAGAAGGTGCCGGATCGCGATCTCGCGCTCGAAGGACTGCTGGAAGTACTCGACGGCGAGCGCGTGGTCCACTTTCACACGCATCGCCACGACGACATTCTCACCGTATTGCGCCTCAAAAAGGAATTCGGGTTTCGTGTCGTATTGCACCATGTCAGCGAAGCGCATCGCGTCGCCGCGGAGATTGCCGCCGCGAATGTGCCGGTATCGCTCATCCTCGTCGACAGCCCGGGCGGCAAGCTCGAGGCGAAGAATCTGAACTTCAAGAGCCCGCCTATACTCGAGCGCGCCGGTGTCCATGTCGCCTTCCATACGGACGATTACATTACGGATTCGCGGCTGTTCCTGCGCATGGCTGCGATCGGCGTCCGCACGGGGATGTCGCGCGAAAAAGCACTCGAGGCGTTGACGCTGACCGGTGCGGAGATTCTCGGCCTCGATGCACGCACGGGTTCGCTCGAACGCGGCAAGGATGCCGATTTCGTGATCCTCTCCGGCGACCCATTCAGCGTTTATACGCGAGTGCTGGAAACCTGGGTGGAAGGAGAGAAAGTGTTCGATCTGGATAAGCCGGAAGATCGCGATGTCGCAGACGGCGCGTACGGCGCGTTGGTGCCCTCGTCGATGACGCATGGATTCCACGGTTACGGGGAGGGACACCGATGAAGACCCCGTTACGCGCGCTGACTTGCGCGGCCTTGCTTGCATTCGCATTCACCGCGGGGGCTCAGGACATCGCGGTACGCGGCGACATCGTTTATCCGGTCACCGACGCACCGATTGAAAACGGCATCGTCGTCATCGAGAACGGGAAGATTGCTGCCATCGGGCCTGCCAACAGCATCTCGGTGCCGGACGGCATGGAGGTCATCGAAGCAGCAGTCGTCACGCCAGGGCTGATCGACGCGCACTCCGTCGTCGGACTCTCCGGTTATCTCAATCAGCCAGAGGACCAGGACCAGCTCGAACATTCCACGGCGATTCAGCCGGAGCTCCGCGCCATCGACGCCTACAACACGCGCGAACCGCTGATCGCATGGCTTCGGAGTTTCGGCATCACGACCGTGCATACCGGCCACGCGCCCGGTGAAGTCATCTCGGGCCAGACGCTCATTGCCAAAACCACCGGCAATACGGTCGAGGACGCCGTCATGGTGCCGTTCGCCATGGTGGCCGCGACGCTGGGTGAGGGCGCCGTTGTTGAAGAAGAAAATGAAAACGGCCGGAAGTCGCCCGGCAACCGCAGCAAGGCAGTCGCTCTGCTGCGCGAAGAACTGGTCAAGGCGCGGGAATACGCCGACAAGCGCGCGTCCACGGACGACGATGAGAAAGACCCGCCCGGCCGCGACTTGCACCTCGAAACCCTGGCCCGCGTGCTCGAAGGCGAGGTGCCGATGCTGATCACGGTGCACAGGCACAACGACATCATGTCGGCTTTGCGGCTCGCCGAAGAATTCGATTTTCGCCTGATACTGGACGGCGCCGCAGAGGCCTACCTCGTGCTGGATGAAATCAGGGAGGCGGAAGTCCCTGTGCTCGTCCATCCGAGCATGACCCGCGCCTACGGCGAACTCGAAAACATTTCGTTCAACACGCCGGCCAGGCT
>JBOHZD010000233.1:0-1724 GCA_050738315.1 Woeseiaceae bacterium | reverse complement strand
ACCGCCAGGCGGCCGTCCAGCCACTGAGTCTTCGTGCCGATTTCGTAATTGACGAGCTCGTCGGATGCGAAAAGCTCGGGGACTGCGACGATGCCCTGGTTATTGGTGCCCCCGAGCCGAAATCCCTCGGAACGCGTGGCATAAACGGTCAAGCTGTCCGATGGTCGGAAATTCAGCCCGATTTTCGTAATCGTCTGGTCTTCATCGACCGCCACCGTGTTCAGCGGTGGGATGTCGCCGGGAAATAGCGCGAACTGAAACAGCGTGGCCCCGATCTCGTCCTGGTCGACACCAAAGCGGCGCACGCCGACCGTTGCCTCCCAGACGTCGGCAAAGGTGTAGGACAGCTCCCCGAAAAATGCCGTCTCCTCGATGCCCTTCTCGGCGAAGCGCGCAAACACGCATGGATGGCAGCCGGGAATGCCCGCACCGACCTCACTCGAGTTGCCGGTAAACGGGGTGCCGGGATCGAACACCAGACCATCCTCGTTGGTTACCGGAACGAAGCTTTGAAATTGGCTGTCGCGGTTCCTGTAGAAACCGCCGACCACCCACTGCAACGGACTCTCGCCGCGGGACGAAAGCCGGATCTCGAATTGCTCCTGCTCGAGATTCTGCGACTGGTCGGTCAATGCCGGAAACAGATCGTCGCGGACTCCCGCAGCGCCGAGGAAAAGAATGATCCAGGTGGAATCGAACTTGAACCCGAAGTCGCGATCGTAGGTTGACGCCGCAACTGTCAGGTCGCCGAACGGCAGCTCGGCATTGGCCGTGAGACTGACGATCGTCTGCTCGTCCGGCTTGAACGTCTGCGTGTAATCGCCGACGATGAATTTTCCGGTCTCGAACAGGGTGATCGGCGCGACACTGTCAAGGTCGCCCTGGTCCGACCCCGGGAACTGGCCGTAGCTGTCGAACGGGTGATAACGATTGTCGCCGGCGAGCATGCGGTCCTGGTACCAGAACATGCCGTCGATGGTCAGCGTGTCCGTGGCCTGCCATCGGAGGGACGCCCGCACGCCCGTCGTGTCGACGGAGTTGATGTCTTCGAGGCTCAATCGCCGGTTGTCTATATAGCCGCCGTCCTGGCCGTCGTACGCGACAAGCCGCAACCCCAGTCGATTCTCGATGATCGGCAGATTCAGGACCCCCGAGATCTCGTAATTGTTGTCACTGGAAGAAGCGGTGCTCGACACCTCGGCGGTGGCTGACCCGCCGAATTCGGTCAGATCCGGCTTGTTCGTGATGATCCGCACCGTGCCGCTCTGGGAGTTGGCGCCGAACGTCGTGCCCTGCGGGCCCCGCAGCACTTCGACGCGCTCGATATCGAACAGCTTGAGGTCCGGCGTCTGCGAGCCGCTGTCCGAGGTCGAACTCTGCACGCCGGGCAGAGCAACCTCGTCGTAATACACCGCAACCTGTTGCTGGCCTGCCGACTGGATGCCGCGAATGATATAGCGGCGTTCGCCGGGACCCGTGTCGTTGAAGGTGAGGCCGGGGACCTGGTAGGCGAAATCCTCGAAGTCCGCGACGTTCATCAGCCGTAGCCGGTTTTCACCGATTGCACTGATGCTGATCGGTATATCCTGGACCGATTCCGCACCGCGCTTGCGTGCTGTTACGACAATCTCATCCAGCGCCGCACCGCTGCCGCTCTGCTGAGCAATCGCCGCCTGCCCGCCCAGCGTCAGGCTCGCCGCCACCGACAGCGAAACAAACAGTAC
>JBOHZD010000232.1:0-4407 GCA_050738315.1 Woeseiaceae bacterium | reverse complement strand
CAACTCGGCAAAGCCGAGATCGCCGGTCACGGTCATTGCGGTCTGGTACCAGTCATCCTCGCGGTATTCGTCGAAGAACCGCGTGATCTTGTAATCGCCGAGCGCAGGGTCGGATTCCCACGTGCCGTTCGCTTCGCTGTTCTGGAGGATGAAGCTCGCGAGCACGTCCCAGTCGTCGTTGACGGTCCAGAGTGCCTGCAGCCGGCCGCCGTTGACGTCGTAGTCGTTCCAGTCCTCCTCGACGACATCCGCATTGTCGCCGGTCCCCGAAAGATCCGTGCCCAGTATGTTGTCGACGTAACCGCCTTCGACCGCCGTGAAACCGACGGCCCGGATCGAAAGCGTGTCTTCGATGAGCGGTATATTCAGCCAGGCGTTCACATCGTAGCTTTCCTCTCCGCCCTTGGTCGTCGCCGCCAGTCCCTCGACCTGCCCGGAAAATCCAGTGTGGTCCGGCTTGTTGGTGATGATGCGCAGCGTGCCCGACTGCGAGCTCGAGCCGAACAGTGTGCCCTGCGGGCCCGGCAGGGATTCGATGCGCGCGATATCGATCATGCGCACGTCGACCTGCTGGGAGATCGAGGTCATCGGTTGCTCGTCGAGATAGACCGCCACCTGGCTGTCGGTGCGATATTCGGCGTTGCCGGTCGAGATGCCGCGCATCACGACCGAATTGCGGCCCGGCATGATGCTGACGAGGTTCATGCTCGGCAGCGCCTTGATGTAGTCCTGCATATTCTGGAAGGCTTGCCGCTGGATATCGTCCGTGGAGAACGCCGTGATGCTCTGGGGAACGTCCTGCAAGCTGGTTTCGCGCCGGGTCGCGGTGACAACGATTTCCTCAAGGCCCTGGCGGGGATCTTCGTCCTGAGCCATCGCAGCGCCGACCGGATTCAATGCAGCGACGATTGCGGCGGCCAGCGGCGTCATTGAAGGCGCCCGTTTTGTTTTCCCAGTCGGCCCGGATGAGTACAAAAGTGCTGATGTCCGCGAAACGGCGGGCCGACTCATCTTGCTCATTGTGACACTCCCCCGAGTGGGACACTGCATGTTTGTAACGAACGCTCTGCTGACATGGGTTGCAGACCCATGCTGGGACAATGCACCCATCGGTATCCGAAAAACAGCACGAACCCATATTGTGAAATCGACGCCGCGCTGCGCTCGTTGTAACTTTAACCACACCGGATTGTGCGAATGTTTCGGGTATTATTCTCGTAGGTTATCGACCACATCCGGCGATCGAGTCATCGGGAGAGCAATGATCAACCGCCTGGTTCTAAGCGAGTCCGAGCTGCGGCAAGTCGTCGGCATTACCGACGATGCATTGGCGGCCATCGAGACCGCGTTCAGTTGGCTCGAGCAGAACCGCGTCAGCATGCCGCCCATCATGCACATCCAGGCCGGCAATCGCGGCGACGTCGACGTGAAGAGTGCCTACGTCGACGGCCTTCCGTATTTTGCCATCAAGATCGCATCCGGTTTTTACGGCAATGCGGATCGAGGCCTGCCCGCGGGTAGCGCGATGATGGTGTTGCTGAACTCGGAGACAGGGTTCTGCGAGGCTTTATTGCTCGACAACAGTTACCTCACGGATCTTCGAACGGGACTGGCGGGTGCCGTGGCTGCGAAGTACCTGGCGCCGGAAACGGTCGATACCGTCGGCGTGCTGGGTACCGGTACGCAAGCGCGTTACCAGGTCCGGTGTCTCCGGCACGTACGGCCATTCCGACGGGTGCTGGTCTGGGGCCGGTCGGCGGACCATGTGCAGTTATACATCGACGAATTGCAAGAGGCCGACGGTCTGAAAGTCGTTGCTGCAAACTCCATCGAGGAAGTCGTCCGTGGATGCGATTTGCTCGTTACGACCACAGCGAGCAACGAGCCGCTGGTGAAAGTGGCGTGGCTGCGTGCAGGCCAGCACATCACGGCCGTCGGCTCCGACTTTCCCCGAAAGCAGGAACTCGAAGTGCCGGTACTTCGCATGGCAGACCGGCTGGTCTGCGACCGCCTGTCGCAATGCCGGACCAACGGCGAGCTGCAGCACCTGACCGTGAACGGCGAATTGCCGTCGGATGTCGACGTGATCGAACTGGGGCAGTTGACGAGCGGGAGCAAACCCGGGCGTCAGGATGCGGCCGAGATTACCGTCTGCGATCTCACCGGCACCGGCGTTCAGGATACGGCGATCGCCAATCTTGCTTTCACGGAAGCGCTGCAGCGCGGCCTGGGCACGGCTGTCTGATGCCGAACGCGCACCTGCCTCAATGGTATCCCTCGCCGCCCACCAATTTGCCGCGGAACACGCGATAGGAGAACACGGTATAACCGAGCACCGCAGGCAGCAGCACGATCGCGCCAACCAGCACGAATGCCTGCGACGAGGGCGGGGAAGCGGCATCCCGGATGCTCAGCCCGGGTGGCACGATATTAGGCCACACTCCGACCAGCAACCCGGCAAACCCGAGCGCGAAAAAGCAGATCGACAACACGAACGGCGCGAGTTCGCGATTGCCGAGCACCGCGCGCCACAGTGCAACGGCATTGATGACTGCGAGAATCGGCACCGGCGACAGGTAAAGAATATTCGGCCAGGTGAACCATCGGTGCATCAATGCCGGCTCGAGGAACGGCAGCCACGAACTGACCAGCAGCATGAACGCGATGACCGCCAGCATCAGCGGCCGCGTCAGGTCCAAGGAAATACGCTGCAGGCGACCTTCGGTTTTCAGCACCAACCAGGTGGCACCCAGCAACGCATAGCCGAATACCAGCGCCACGCCCGTCAGCACCGAGAAAGGACTGAACCAGGCAAACACACCATCCAGATACTTGCCGCCCTTCAATGGCATGCCTTCGACGATCGCACCCAGCATCACACCCTGCGAAAACGCCGCCAGAAGAGAGCCGACGCTGAAAGCGATGCCCCAGACCCAGCGAGACCGTTCGGCCTTGAAACGGAATTCGAAGGCGACGCCCCGAAAGATCAGGCTCACCAGCATCAATAGCACGGGCAGGTACAGGGACGACAACAGGATTGCGTAGGCTTTGGGGAACGCCGCCATCAGCCCGGCGCCGCCCATCACCAGCCAGGTCTCATTGCCGTCCCAGATGGGCGCGGCAGTGTTCATCATCGCATCCCGTTGGGCATCGTCGTCGGCGAACGGAGTCAGGATGCCGATGCCGAGCACGAAGCCGTCAAGCAGCACGTACATCATGATGGCGAAACCGATCAAGCCGAACCAGGCGACCGGCAACATGAAATCGGCGCTCACTGTTCGACGTCCCTGGATTCTTCGGCGGCGGAAATGGGCCGCGCCGGGGTCTGATGGGGCTGGCTGTCGCGCGGTGGCGCCGGCACAGGCCCTTGCTGCAGCAATTTCAACAGATACCAGCTGCCGAAACCGAACAGGACCGTGTAGACCACCGCGTACACGATCAGCGACGTCAGTACCGCGGCCGCTGCCACCGGACTGACCGCGTCTTCGGTGCGCATGATTCCGTACACGACCCAGGGCTGTCTCCCGATTTCGGCGACATACCAGCCTGTGAGTAGAGCGACGAACCCGGCAGGCGACATCGCCACCCAGAACCGCAAATACCACCGAACGCAGTCAGGACTTCATAATTCAACAGCGGCCCCACGACGTTGCCGGTGGCGACCGAATAGCCGGCCCAGTTGGTACCGAACTGAAAGCTCATTACGATGCCCGACACAACGCCGAGTCCGAATGACACCGCGAAGATCTTCATCCAGAAGAAATACAGATCGCGCCACAGGTCCGTGCGCTGCTTCAACCACACCGCTTCCAGAAACAGAAGCCACCACGCCAGGCCGATCGTGAAAGCCGGAAACAGGATATGAAAGGAGATCACGAACCCGAACTGGATCCGCGACAGCATCAGGGTATCGAGCATGCTGCGCGCTCCTTAATCACGGCCCGATTATCCCCCATCGAGATTCACGGCGTATACCACACTTCATGAGCTCTTCAGGTGGAACCAGGCACTATGGACGACTACCACGGCCGTCGACGAATCCGTCACGGCGGAAGCCGGGTCGGTTTCAGGACACACATTGCGCGCTATCCGGACGATCGCCTTACCATTGTCATGCTTTCGAAACGCGCCGATTTCAATCCGGAGCAATACGTGGACCGATTACCGATATCTATCTCGACATCAGCGAACGCTGACGCCGTCCCGGGAAAGGCATGACGGGTTGGGGGAAGGGTACTCTGGCGTTGCTGCTGTCCTGCGGCATTGCCGCGCTCGCGACAGCGGAAGAACGCGATACGAAATCGATCGCAGCGATCCGTACGGACAGTCCGCCGCGGGTCGATGGACGCCTGGACGATCCAGCGTGGACGCAGGCGGCAATCCTCGACGATCTGCACATGGTTGTCC
>JBOHZD010000231.1:0-6234 GCA_050738315.1 Woeseiaceae bacterium | reverse complement strand
AAATGACGCTTCATAATCGGGAATCCTTGATTCTTGTGGGCCGCGAAACCCTATCACAGCATTTTCAGTCCCGGGCGACAACGGCTATTGGGCTTCCTTCAGGCGCAATGCAGCGCCGGCTGCGGCGGGCGACAGGATGGACAGGACCAGTACCGCGACGGCCGGTCCGGCAATCGATACCAGGGCGCTGAACGCGCCGCCGGCGAGCAGCATGACGCCGATGATCGCGTTGCTGACTGCGACGTAGCTGGCCCGATTGTCGGCGGTGGCGATGTCGATCAGGTGTGTCTTGCGTATCAACAGCCATGACAGGACGACTTTCGGGCTGGACAGCAGATCGCCGCTCTTGGTCGCCACCAGCGAACCGATATGGATGAAAAAGTTTCTCGGCTGCTCGCGGCAGGCGATTTCGGGTATGTCACGGCACACGCGAGCATCTTCGTCGCCTGTGAGCAAGTCGTATAAGTCGCGCGTAATACCGGGTTCGGCGCTGGCTTCGCTCATCACGTTGTTTCCATGCAGATTCCACGCTGCTCGCCGTCACCGGCGGCCGCTCGGCGATGTCCCCTCGCCGGTCATAGCGGTCCAAGGTGTCGGCCGCTTGCTGTACAATGCGCGACTTTGTCAATGATGGCCGGGAAGAAATCAGTGTTTGTGAGCAAAACGCGCCCATTTATCGTAGCAGCATTCACGTTCGTGCTGCTGTTCGGGTCGATAACCGCCGATGCTTCAGGACGAATCGCGGCGCGCGGCAAGCACGGAATGGTCGCGTCTTCATCGGCGCTGGCGTCGGAAGTCGGTGTCGAGATCCTGGAACAAGGGGGCGATGCCGTCGACGCCGCGGTTGCGACGGCGTTTGCACTGGCGGTCACCTGGCCTGCGGCCGGCAATATCGGCGGCGGCGGTTTCCTGGTCTATTACGGAGTTGACGGTGAAGCGACGACGTTCGATTTTCGCGAGAAGGCGCCGCTGGCCGCCACTGAGACCATGTATCTCGACGGCGAAGGCAATGTCCGGGACAACTCCAATCACGAAGGAATCCTGGCTGTCGGCGTGCCGGGCACCGTTGCCGGGCTCGAGACGGCGCATCGGAAGTACGGTGAGCTGAAATGGTCGGAGCTTGTCGCCCCCGCTGTCGCACTTGCGCGCGACGGCATCCCGATTACCTGGGCGTTGCATGACGACTTCAGGGAACGCAAGGAATATTGGGAGCAGTATCCGAGTTCGGCGGAAAAGTTTCTGAAGCCCGACGGCTCGTTTTATCGGCCGGGCGATTTGTGGGTGCAGGAGGATCTCGCCGACACGCTCGAACGGATTCAGCGGCAGGGCAAAGCGGGTTTTTATCGCGGCAAGACCGCGGAGCTGATCGCGGATTTCATGGCGGCGAACGGCGGCCTCATCACACTCGCCGACCTGAAAAAGTACAAAGCCGTGGAGCGTGAGCCGATAAGGGGAACTTACAGGGGCTATGAAATTGTCGGCATGCCGCCGCCCAGTTCCGGCGGCGTCGTTATGATCGAGATGCTGAACATACTGGAGGGCTTCGATTTGGCCGAAGCCGGGCACAATTCGGCGAGGTACCTCCATTTGCTGACCGAAGCGATGCGCAGAGGCTACGCGGATCGAGCCCATTATCTCGGCGATCCGGATTTCAACGAAGACATGCCGATCGGGCAACTTACCTCGAAGGATTACGCCCGAAGCTTGCGGGAGAGTATCGACCCGACGAAGGCGTCGGAAAGCAATCCGGCGCTGTTCGCGGAGACCTACGAGAGTCCGCAGACCACGCACATCTCGGTCGTCGACAATGACGGCAGCATGGTGGCGCTCACCTACACGCTCGAGTGGGGCTACGGCTCGCACATTGTCGTCGAAGGCGCGGGCTTCCTGTTGAACAACGAAATGGGCGACTTCAATGCACAACCGGGTGTCACCGACGCCCGCGGCCGCATCGGCACCGAGGCGAACCTCATCCGTCCTGAAAAGCGCATGTTGTCCAGCATGTCACCGACGATCGTCGCGAAGAACGGCGTGCCGATCTTCGCTGTCGGCACACCCGGCGGGAAAACGATCATTAACACCACGATGCAAGTCATCCTGAACGTCATCGACCATGGACTGGATATCGCCGAAGCCATCGAGGCCGGCCGCATCCATCACCAATGGCTGCCGGATGTCACTCGCATGGAAGAACCGGGTTTCTCACCCGACACGGTGCGCCTGTACAAAGAATTCGGCCACGCAGTCCGTGAATCCGACTCCTTCGGCTCCGCCATGGGCGTCTACCATGACCTCGAAAACGACGTCTACCTGGGCGCCGCCGACTCCCGCGCCCCCGACGGCGCCGCCGTCGGCTATTAAGGGGTGCCGTTAACGCTCCTTCAGGTAAATCGCGATCGCGCGGCGGTCTTCGTCGGTGAGGTGGCTCGTGCAGTCTTCTATGACCTCCCCCATCAGACTGCCCGCGAAGTCGCCGTCGGGCAACATGCCGATATCGAGGAAGTATTCGATGTCGCTCAAGGACCAGCGGCCGATGCCGTCCTCCGGATCGGCCGTAATGTTCGGGACGGTTTCGCCGTCGGGGCCTTGCCTGTTGCCGGAGAGTGCCCGGTCCTGCTGCAGGACGCCGAAGCGGCCGCGCGGCGTGTGGCATTCGCCGCAGTGGCCCAAGTGCCGGACGAGATAAGCGCCTCGATTCCATTGCTCGCTCTCATCCGGATCCGGCTCGAATCGCCCGGGCTCGAAATAGCGGCTTTTCCACACGCCGGCGCCGAATCTCGACGCCAGGAACGACAAATCGTGCTCACGGTTGACTTTCCGTACCGGCTCGACGCTGAAGAGATAGGCCTTGATCGCGAGCAGATCTTCGCGCGTCACGCCGGTGTAGGAGGTATACGGAAACGCGGGGAAGTAGTGATCGCCTTCGGGACTCACGCCGTTCCAGAACGCGTTGACGAACTCCTCGTCGGACCAGCCGCCGATGCCTGTCTCCGTGTCCGGCGTGATATTGGGCGTATAAAACGTTCCGAAGGGCGATTCCAGCGCGCGTCCACCGGCCAGCGGTACGGCGCCACCCTCTTCGGCCGTATGACAGGTAATGCAGCCCCCGGCGTAAATCAGGTATTGTCCCTGTTGAACGAGGGTTGCGTCGGCCGACACAGCCATCGCCGCAGGCAGGAGCACTGCGGCAGCAAAACAGAGGCTTGCCTTAATCGTCATCCTTGCGGAAGCGGTCGTGACAACCGCGGCATGCCGCGCCCACCTCGCGAAACGCCGCGTCGATGGCGTCTTCGTCGCCCGCGGACGCCGCCTTGCTGAACGCGGCCGTTGCCTGCTCCGCTTCGGCAATCGCTTTTGCGACCTCCTCGGGTTCGTCCCATATCGCAGGCAGCGCTTCCGAATCCCCAACGCCGGAGCCGGACGGAAACAGATACTGCAGTTCCGCAGCGCCATTCGCGAGCGCCTCGGCGTGTTTCGCAAGAAAACCGTGATCTTCGACCAGGCCGCGCACGTGCTTGGAAATAGCACCAATATGGCCGCCCATCGACGACATGACGGAGATTCGGTAATCCTTCGCATCCTCCGGTGTCGTTTCCGCCCGAGCGGTCACGCGAAACGCGGCGGCGGCGACGCAAAGGGCAATAGCCATCGTCAAAGCGGAAAACTTGCGATGCATGAGTCAATGCTCCATTGTTTGTTGTTCGGCAAGAATAACAAGGACCTCGGCGTGACAGAAGGGAATCCATGACCGAACCTGCCTGGTACTCCGTGCTTCCGCCCGTACTGGCCATCGTCCTCGCCATCTGGACCAAGCAGGTCATCCTCGCGCTGTTCGCGGGTATCTGGATCGGCTACACGCTGCTGAACGGCATGAATCCGCTCGCCGGCATGACGGCGGGACTGGACGGCGTCATCGCGGTCTTCGCCGACGGCAGCGACGCGCGGGTACTCCTTTTTGCCTTGCTCATCGGCTCGCTGATCGCCACCGTCGAATATTCCGGCGGCGTACGCGGCTTCGTGCACTTCGTGGAAACGCGGCGCTGGGTGCACAACGGCAAGCGCGCGCAATGGCTTGCATGGATTACCGGTCTCATCATCTTCATCGAATCCAACATCACACTCCTGGTAGCGGGCGCCGTCAGCCGCCCGCTGTTCGACCGTTACAAGGTTTCCAGGGAAAAACTCGCGTACCTGATCGATGCAACCTCCGCACCGGTCTGTGCGATGATCCCGTTGAATGCCTGGGGCGCGATCATCATCGGCCTGGTCGCATCGACCGGCGTCGAGAATCCGCTCGAAATCTTTATTGCCTCCCTGCCGTTCGATCTGTATGCGATCGCCGCGATCCTGCTGGCCGGATTCACGGTTTGGAAGGATTTCAACATTGGCCCCATGAAGAAAGCGGAGAAACGCACGCAACGGGGCCAGGTGCTGTGGCCGGGGGCCACGCCGCTCGTCGACGTGTCCGCCGAGCAGGTCCACGAATCTCCGGACGAGGTTCCGTCCGCGGCATTCATGCTGGTGCCTATCCTGGCAATGATTCTGATGATGCCGGTTGGACTTTACATCACCGGCAACGGCAACCTGATCGAAGGCTCCGGCCCGCAGGCGATCCTGTGGGCAGTCTGTTTTGCGCTGTCGATCGCGTGGCTCATGATCCTGGTCACGAAACGCGGCACCGTGAACGAATTGATGCGCGAGTTCATGAAAGGCGCCGGCTCGTTACTGCCCATTTCGGCCATTCTGCTGCTTGCGCTCGCGCTGGGAGACGTTGCCGGAATTCTCGGTACGGGAGACTACGTCGCAAATCTCCTCGGAGAGAACATTCCGGTCGTCCTGCTCGCCCCGCTGGTCTTTCTCGCAGCCGCATTCATTTCGTTCGCCACCGGGACGAGCTGGGGCACGTTCGCCATCATGATTCCGATCGCGGTGCCGATTGCCGTGAACCTCGAACTGCACGTCCCGATGTTTCTCGGCGCCGCGATTGCCGGCTCGATATTCGGCGACCACTGCTCGCCCATCAGCGACACGACCGTGGTCGCCTCGATGGCTTCCGCAACGGATCACATCGATCACGTGCGGACCCAGGTGCCTTATGCATTGATTGGCGCAGGTATTGCCACGATCGGGTTTCTGCTATTGAGCTTCGTCCTGTAGGAGTACGCGGAGCGTTTTCGTTCGATCTCCGGAACGATTCCCCCGGCAGGCGGCGATTGGATGCGGCCTCACTGATAGGTACGGCCATTGTGCTTTATCCAACCAGCCGTATGGTGGCCTTGAGGATCGCGATGCGTCCAGTGAATGAGACCGCCCTGGGAATTCCACTCGTATACACCGTAGAACTCTACCGGGTCGCCCATTTTGATTGAGGCCACGCGATCAGCCAGATCAATATTATGCGCCATCATCAGAGTTTGCCCGGTTTCCAGCTCGACGATAAATCTCTGGTGACGACTTCCATCGTTGTCATCGCCGAGAATTCTGGTCACCCGGCCCTCGGCCTGAACCTGAATGTTGCTTTTGCGATTGTTGAATGCCTCGGCCAATACCTGTTCGGCTCGGCCGGTGCTGCTGCTGGAGCTACCAGACGGATCAGGGACGAAGCCGGTTTCGACGCCACCCAAGTATGCAGCTGCCAGGACTATTGCGATTAGTAGGAACTTCTTCATTTCCTTCCGTATGCAACGCGGACCATGCTGGAGACGGCACTCTCGACGTGCTTCCATGCGTTGCTCGAGGGAGCGATGAGTTCGTAATGCCCCGCGTCCTCGATCTCCACCAGGCGGACAGGTGCGGTTTCCACGTTTTCAATCGCGCGAACGTACGCCGGACCGTGCCAGCCCCATTCGCTATCGTGTCGGCCGGTTATGATGTGCTGCGGGATCCCGGACGGGGCAAGCCGGGACGGCGTGACTGCATCGAAGTGTTCTGGCACTTCCTGCGGGGAGCCACCCAGCAGCTTGCCGATCACTCCGTCATAGACCTGCTCTCCGTGCAGTTCGACCAGTTCGGTCGCAGGGGCGAGAGCGACCACTCCCCGCACGGGTAGCGGGTCGCTCGCGGCCAGTATCGACCGGCGCCGACGGTGCGGCCGCCACTGGCACTTGGACCGCCTGCCAAATATTGCGCCGATCGTCGCTCCGATCATTGCGTTCGTCACCGATCGCGTGCTTCGAATGCTGGTCGGCTCAGCCGGAGCATGTTTTCCAGCGTCGTCAATGCGCGGCTGGAATC
>JBOHZD010000230.1:0-3083 GCA_050738315.1 Woeseiaceae bacterium | reverse complement strand
ATCCTCTGCCCATGACGATCGCCGCCGATTCTCTTGCCGCGAACGATGCGCGCCGTCGGCTGCGCACGCTGAAGGACCTGGGCGCTCGCTATGCCGTCACCGTGGGCGGTATCGTTGTCATTCTCGCCATCGTTCTTATCTTCTTTTACTTGCTGCAGGTGGTCCTGCCGCTGTTCAGGCCGGCCTCCATGACGGCGGGCAGCACGTTCGATCTGCCCGGTGCCTCGTCGCAGACGTTGCACCTCAGCCTGGACGAGCAGTCGGAAATCGCGGCGCGCTACACCGCGGCCGGCGAGATCCTGTTTTTCCGAACCGCGGATGGCGTCGTGGTCGAGCGTGAGACGCCGGCCGGCGACGACGTGATGGTGAGCGCGCTGGGGATATCCGACCTGGCCGGCGACGGCGTCATTCTCGGATTCGATGACGGGCGAATCCTTGTCACCCAGGCCGAATACGCCGTCAGTTACCCCGACAATATCCGCCGGGTCACGCCCGGCATTGCTTATCCCCTGGGCCGTGAGCCGATTGTTGTCGATGACGACGGCCGTGCGGTTGTCGCGGTATCCGGCAGAATCGGTGAGGACCATGCGCGCTTCGTCAGCGTGCTTGCCGACGGCACGGTGGTGGTTACGGAAGTCGGCATGGACTTGTCTTTCCTCACCGGGGAAACGTCGGTCACGGAAACGAAAAGCACCCAGTTGAACGCCCGCATCGGCAACGACGAGGGGCCAGCTTTCGCTTTGCTTGACCCGATGCAGGAATGGATTTACCTGGTTGCGGAAAGTGGAGATGCGGTCGTATTGCAGCGTCGCGCGGATCGATTCGTTCTGAACGAACGGCTACGGCTCGTCGACCGCGCTGAAAACCTGACCGAACTCCAGTTTCTGACCGGCGGCATTTCGCTGCTGGCCGGCACGGACCGTGGCCGCGTACTGCAGTGGTTCCCGGTGCGCGATGCGGAAAACCGGTACCGTCTGCATCGCGTTCGCGTCTTCGAGGGGCCGGACAGCGCGGTGGCGGATATCGCGCCCGAGCACCGGCGCAAGGGCTTCATAGCTGGACATGCCAATGGTGCGCTCGGCGTGTATTACACGACTTCCGCGCGCACCTTGATCGAAAGCCAGGTCAGCGAGGCGCAGCTCGGGGAGATTGCGATCTCTCCCCGCGGCAATCGAATCGTTGCTGCAACCGGCGACGGACAGTTTCGCCAATGGCAGATCGAAAACGAGCACCCGGAAATCTCCTGGTCCGCGTTGTGGGGCAAGGTCTGGTACGAAAGTTACCCGGAACCGGAATACGTCTGGCAGTCGTCCTCGGCGAGCAACGAATTCGAGCCGAAATTCAGTCTCGCGCCGCTGTCCTTCGGTACATTGAAGGCTGCGTTTTACGCCATGCTGGTCGCCATGCCGCTCGCGATCATGGGCGCTATCTTCACGGCTTACTTCATGACCCCGGCGTTGCGCAGGATGGTCAAGCCGACGGTCGAGATCATGGAAGCGCTGCCGACGGTCATTCTCGGCTTCCTCGCGGGACTGTGGCTTGCGCCGCTGATGGAAGCGAATCTTGCTGCGGCATTCCTGCTGATCGTCGGGCTCCCGCCCGCCATTGTGCTGAGTGGCTTTCTCTGGACGCGCCTGCCGTCGTCGATCCGCCATCTCGTGCCCGCCGGTTGGGAACCGGTGCTGTTGACGCTGCCGGTCCTGGCGCTCGGCTGGCTGTGCTTCGCGCTCGGCGGTCCGGTGGAAAATGCATTCTTCGACGGCAACACCCCGCAATGGATATCCAGCGAACTCGGCATCGACTTCAGCCAGCGCAATTCGCTGGTCGTCGGCATTGCGATGGGCTTCGCCGTCATCCCGGTGATCTTCTCTATCGCCGAAGACGCCGTATTCGGCGTGCCCAAACATCTGAGTTACGGGTCGCTGGCACTGGGTGCGACTCCCTGGCAGACACTGGTGCGCGTCGTGCTGCCGACCGCCAGCCCGGGCATCTTCTCAGCGGTCATGATCGGCTTCGGCCGCGCAGTCGGCGAGACCATGATCGTGCTCATGGCGACGGGTAATACGCCGGTGATGGACTGGAACATCTTCGAGGGCATGCGCACGCTGTCGGCCAACATCGCGGTGGAAATGCCGGAGTCCGAAGTCCACAGTACGCACTACCGGGTGCTGTTCCTCGCGGCGCTGGTGCTGTTCCTGTTCACCTTCCTGTTCAACACGGCGGCCGAAGTCATTCGCCAGCGGCTGCGCCGCAAGTACAGCGCGATCTGATCATGACGGACAAGAGCCGATTCTCGCACTGGTGGAAAAGCGGCGCGCCGTGGATCTGGCTCAATGCTGGTGCCGTCTGCCTTTGCATACTCGCGGTCGTGGGCTTGCTGGTGCTGATCGGCCTGCGCGGGCTGGCGCATTTCTGGCCGCCCGACGTGTATGCATTCCGTTACCAGGAAGCCGATGGTGCAGTGACCAATGTCATAGCGTCCATTCGCGATACCGAGGCCGTTGCCTCGGCGCGTTTGCGTGAAGCCGGGATGCAATTCGACAGCGATGCGGAATTCATCGACCAGCATCTCGCGAAAGTCGGCAACCGTGACAAGCTCGGTAGCGATTTCCGGTTCCTGATCGAACCCTGGCTTCTCGAACGCTGGCAGCCTGCCGACGTCGCCGTCATCGAGCGCACGGAATGGGGCGACCAGATCGGCTTCCTGCGCACGATCAAGGAAAGCGGCGAGATCGTCGCAGAAGGCGCCGCCGCCTGGCCGGAATTCCAGGCGCGCAATTCACGCGTAGCGGAGCTGCGCGAACGGATTCGGCAACTACAGCGTGGTACGGTCGGTTCGATCAATTACGACCTCGAACAACTGCGGCTCGAACGCCGACGGCTCGAGCTGGCCGATGCACTGACGCAGGAGCGCATTGCCGACCTTCAGCGGCGGCGCGCGGCGCTGGACACGCACTACACGAAACTGCAACAGGAACTCGGCGACCTGTATGCGCAGATCGAGCGCGACAGCTATGTCGTGGAAATCCAGGACGGCAGCCTGGTCGAACTGCCGCTCGCGAATGTCGTGCGGGCCTACCAGC
>JBOHZD010000229.1:0-5816 GCA_050738315.1 Woeseiaceae bacterium | reverse complement strand
GCACTCCGCTGGTGGGCCGGCAAGGTCAACAAGCAGAGTGTCGTGGCGCGGGAATGGTGCCTATGGCATCGTTGCGCGGACGTTCATTGCGAAGGAATCGGAGGCCCAGACCCTGGATGAAGCTAAGCGATATAGCGAGAATCGAGGACGCCGACGTCCGGATGAGCGCGCGGCCGCAGACGGGCGGCCGGGCGAGAACGATCCGGATTACGAATGGTTGCCAGCACCACCAGCTGCGCGAGGCAAAGGCGCTGGCCCCTGCACGGATTCTCGCGTGTCTTACCGGTGCCCGTGGCCATCTCGGACAGGAAGCGATCCCTGCCCTCTGCAACCGCAGACTGCAGCCGGTGGATCGCTTTCACCTGGTAGGGACGTGGCCTCGCATATCATGAACCTACATTCGTATAAAAGATCAGATCGTCAGCCATTATCGTCAGCGTTTGTGCGCTCCTTGCTTCATCCCTCGCGTAACGCCAACGACGGTTCCAGTTTTGCCAGCCGGGAACCACCCGCGGTTGCTGCTATCGCTGCCACGACCGCCGTGAGCGCCAGTGCAATTAGAAAATGTATCGGTAACAGCCGGCAGACAGGCTCGCCGCCGCCGATGTTATCAACGAAGAGCGCATTGAGTCCCGCCTGAACGACGAAGAACACAACCGCAGCGATCAGCCAACCCAGGCCGGCCGTCAGCGCGCCCTGCACGATCGGGAACCAGACGATGCTGTGGCTGTGGAATCCGGTCAGGCGCAGGACGCTGAACTCGCGGCGTTTCCGGTCGACGTTGGCCCAGACGCTCGAGCCGAACGAGAGCCCGAACCCACCGCCGGCGATGATCGCGATGATCCAGAACACGATGCTGAGATTCCGGTCCATCGATTCGACCAGCTGAATATCGGCGATCCTGGTTCGCACGTCGATGCCCTGCGCCATCAACCCGCGGCGCAGACCGGCGACGTCCCCGATATCCCGCGCATACAATCGGAAACCCGCAAATGACCGTGCTCCATCCTGCGGTTGCGAGCCTCCCCAGCCCAGGGCAGGCACTGCGCGACCGTCCAGGAAATTCTCCGTGGCAACGAGCAAATCGTGCGACACGAACATGCCATCACGGGCGAAGGCACCGGGCGGGGCGACGCCCGTGACGGTCAGCGGCAGCAGCTTCGTCTGCTGCTCGCGCGAAAACGTTCGTGACACGATCCCTTCGATGCGGGCGCCGGCGGCAACACCGAGCTTGTCTGCCGCATCGAGCGACAGCACAACGTGTTCGTAACCCGTCGGAGCTTTGAGCTCGCCGAGCACGGGATCTCCTTCCGCAGACGGTATGAGCTCGACACTGATGATGCGCCCGGTATCCGCCCCGGGGTCCCGCACCCGCATCGTCGCCGCTATCGCGCGCGTGCGCGGCACGATGAATGCGACGTCCGGCCGTTCCGACATCGCTTCGAACCACTGCGACTCGAAGTGTCCGCTGCCGGTCGGGATGATCTGGCGGTAACGCGGGTCCTCCTTGAGCGGCGCCAGCAGGTTGCTGATGATGCCGAACTTCAGCCCGAACAGAACGAGCAAGGGCAGCAGCACGGCGGCAACAGCAAGCACGAAGCACCCGGACATCACCCGTTCGTTGATGAAGTCCCGGAACGCGAGAATCAGGACGAGACGCGGCTGCGAGTCATTTCGGAGCATCAGACACCGTGACCTGCATCGAGCTGCCACCGTGCAAGCTGCCATGAAGCTCGATCATGCGCAAACCGGCGCGCTGCATCAGCCGGTGTGCATGGCTCGCGACGATCAACGTCACCCCCGCTTCCTCCACGAGCCCGACCATGACCTCCATGATGCGTTCGGCATTGAGCGGATCGACCGCCGCGGTCGGCTCGTCGGCAATCAGAACGCTCGGTTCGTGGGCCAGCGCGCGCGCGATCGCGACCCGCTGCCGCTGCCCCACCGACAACTCGGCGGGCCGCTTGTCGAGTTGCCCGCCGATGTTGAGCCGCCCGGTCCAGCGCTCGGCCGTGTCCGCAACCGGAAGCTGCAAGAGTCGTCTGGAGAGCTCGATGTTTTCCCTTACCGTCAGGTACGGTAACAGGCCGCCGTATTGCAGCACATACCCGATATGTCGGCTGCGAAGGTCGGCAAGGAGGTCCCGCTCGCCCTTTTGCCACGCATCGGCGATGTCGCGCGTGTCACCGTCGGGCTGGAATCGAAAGGCATCGCTTCCCGTCGGCCGCAGAATCATGGCGAGCAGCTCGAGCAACGTGCTCTTCCCCGAACCGCTCTCGCCGACGAATGCGACTTTCGCGGCCGACGGGATGTCGAGGTGCTGAATTGTCAGGCGGAAGTCGGCGCCGCCCGCCTGATAGCTCTTTACGACGTTGCGCAGCGAGAAAACCGCCGTGCTCAGGGCAGTGCCTCCAGCAACAGCGGATAGACGGAATCGCCGTCGACCGGTCCTTCATCCAGCGACACCCAGAGGTCGACGTTGTCGTGCAGCCCCTGGTAGTAGGCGACCTTGCTGTCGAGCTGATTGATGAATTCGAACTGACGCTGTGCCGGCCACTGCTCCCAGATGCTGAGATCGAGATTCATGACCTCACTCCTGTACGGCAGTCCTTCGAGGTATTCGCGCATGTATCCCAGATCCGCGAGACTTTCGCCGCTCACGGCCCGGGTCGCCGTTTGCGCGGCCTCCGGATCGCGGCTGATCGTTGCGGCGAGACTCTTGAGATCGTTCAGGAAGTCGCCGGGGGCAAGCGCACCCTCCTCGGCCGTGATCAGCACCTGCTGGAGCACTTCATGCAGGTCGCTCAGCTGGTCGCGTGTGAGGAGCACGCGGACGTCCAGCAAACGGTCCGACGGCGAGCCCAGGTCGCGATCGACCATCCACGCATTGAACAGCGACGGCACGCCCGGTCCTTCGCCCGCCTGCTCTTTCAGGTAGCGCATTCTGAGGCCGTACCCCAGCCGCGAGACTTTCTCGCGGAACGCATCGAGCTCCGATCCCGGCGAGGATTCGGTTCGCCTCGACGGCGGTTGTCCGGCCGCGGCCGCGCGCACCTGCGCGGTGAGCTGGTCGGTCAACGTGGTCAGCGCGAGCTCGAACTGACCGACGTCGCCGGTCGCAACCGGATAGTAGAAGTCACCGACGCCGGGCACTTCGGACAGGCTGCGATACTCACTTTCTGCGTAAGCATGATCCTCGACGCCGGCCGGAGTCTTCAGGTGAAACACCCCGATCGCGATGTCATTGTCGTCGGCCAAACGCCGCAGCGACTCTGCATCGAACTTCGTCTTCGACAGCGGATCGTCGCCGGCGCGCGGCCCCGCGTCCGTGATGAGAATGACGTACCTTGCGAAGTATCCGTCCCAGTCGATGTTCTGGATGGCTTCGGCGACGCCTGCATAGGCGTCTTCGTTGAAGCCCGAGCTCGAGACGTCCGCCGGTTTGACTTCGTCGATCCGCGCGAGAAAGTCCTGACCCGTGCGGACCTCGTCGAGCGACGCGTACGTTCGCGTGACGTAATCCAGGCCGGGGATGGCGTCCACGCTGTCGCGGAACGCGACGAGTCCATAACTGACACGATCCGCCAGGTCCGCTTCCTCAATCGACTGATAGACTCGCCGCATGACGGCCGCGGTTCGCTCGATGTAAGGACCCATCGAAACGGTGGAATCGATGACGAACACGATGCCGGTCCGGTAGGTGCTGGCAATCTCCGCTGTATCCTGCAGCGGCACCGTCGCGACGCGCAGCAGGCGTCCCTGAATGCCTCCCACGAGCACGTCCTCGTGACCCAGGATCGGGATGAGGTAGAAATCGCGCCGTATGTCGATGTGCTGATCCGGCTGAATGGCTACGACCGGGGAGTCTTTGGTATTGCCGGCCGCCGCCTGTTCACGAAATCTACGATAGGTCGCGACATCGTTTTCGTCGACCAGGTTCTTCAGCGAGTCGCGATCCCCGAACAGCAGCACACGCTCCTGCTCTTGCGGATCGCGAAACCCCACGGTCAGTGTTTGCTTCCAGGCGATCGCCTCGTCGTCCGGCAGCCAGCCGTCCACGGTACCCGTGGTGTCGACGCCGACTTCGAGCCATTCCCGCTGGCCTTGCGCCGACCGGTCGTACACATAGTACGTGGTGAACGGGACAACGGGACGTGTGTCCGTCGTGTCACCCGGGGCATTCACCAGTTCGGCGCCGGGCACGGCAATGACACGTTGGTAGAGCGCGGACTTGCCTTCCTGCAGAAGCGGGCGCCTCGCCTGCGCGCTCGCATCGGCCAGAAAACCGGCCAGAGCCAGGGTCAAAGCAATGGCGACGACGATTTTCAGGCCGGTAACCAGATGCTTTCCCGACATATCGATTACTCCCATTGCAGCAGCAGCCGTTCCGCCTCCGCGTCGCCCTCGTTCGCCGCCTGCTCGGTCCAGGTTCGAAGCTCGGCGAGACGCTCGCCCGCGGCTTCATGACCCGCCTCCTCGGCTGCCCTGTACCAGCGATAAGCCTGGAACGGATCGGGCTCGCCCATGAGGCTGGATGTCTGCGCAGGGTGATTCGGGTCATAAAGTGTCGCGAGTTCGAAGGCTGCCTCTCGATGGCCGCCGCGCGCCGCGAAAAAATAGAGGAGCTGCGCGTCGGCCAGGCGGTCTTCCGACTGGAACTCCCGCGCCCGCTCGTATGCCCGGGCGTAGTCGATGTCGCCTTCTGCCGACGACAACTCGTCGATGATCTCGCGCGCCGAGTCGCCTCGTTCGGCTGCCGTTTCAGCCGGCTCGACAGTATCGAGTGGCCGCCCCGGCGCGGGGACCGGCTCCGGCTCCTCACCTGTGAACAGCCACACTGCAGCGACGAGGACAATCGCAGCGGTGACGATGCCGATCATCACGCGCTGATCGACCTTCCCATGCTCGCGTCGGATTTCGTTGATACTGTTCATCGCTCGTGCCACGCTCATAGTTGAACAATAGTACTGAACCGATGGGACGGACATCGACACGGGGGACCGGCAGGAGCGCTCTATTGAAGCGGACACTCATGACAGTCGCGGCTCTCGCGGTGGCCGGCGTTGCCTTGTACACAATGGCCGGTTTCTGGATCGCGCCCCTGGTTTTAGAACGCAAGCTTCAGGCGATGGTCCGGGAGGAAACGGATCTTGACCTCGCGATTGGGGCCGTCGCGGTGAATCCGTTCACCCTCGCGTTAGCACTGGACAACGTTACCCTATTTCGACCGGAAAACCCACCCGTGGTTTCTTTCGAGCGGTTCGAGGGCCGCATGCAAGGTTTTGTTTTCGGTGAAGAATCCCTGCGCCTGAGCGACGTCGCGATCCGCTCCTTGCAGGTTGCCGATGACCCCGGCCAGCCACCCGCGTTAACGGCGCAGTCGCTTGCGGCCGATACGTTCGTCCTCGGACCCGAGCTTGCCTCGACCTCGTTCGACGACCTGCGAATCGAGCAGCCGCTGATACACCTGCGGCGCGGCCCGGAAGGCGAGTTCGACCTGCCGCACGCGCTCGGCTTCCTGATAACCGCACCGTCGGCAAACAACGACATCGGCGTGACGCTCGCAGTGTCCGACGGCAGGGTGGCGTTCACCGATCACAGTCTCCGAGCACCGCACCGACTCGAAGTAGAGGGGATCGATGGTTCGATCACGCGTAGGCGCGTCGCAGGGGGCATCACGGCGAACGCCTCCTTGCATGGCCGGATGTCCGGAGGCGGTACGGCTGAGCTTACGGCGGAGTGGCTACCCGATCGGCCGCGCGAGAAAACCCGCTTCGAACTGAATGTGCATCGTCTCGCTTTGCCGCGTGTCTCCC
>JBOHZD010000228.1:0-8008 GCA_050738315.1 Woeseiaceae bacterium | reverse complement strand
GCAGGCAGCAGCTGGACGGGTGACTGAAGGACGTTCAGATCGCCGGCAGGCGGAGGCTTCCCATGGGACAGCTTTTCAGGAACGCCGTACATACGTCCCTGTAGGCTTCGGGCGAAACATCCTGTTTCGCACGATCCTGAAAAGCCCTCCCCGCTCCAGGCTCCGCTCCTACCATCCTGGGTGTTCCCTTGCAGTCGAATCGGGCCTCTTGCAGGAACCCGCCATGCGGGCCACCGAACACTGCAGCGCACCCAGGGCAGTCCAAGGTCAACGTTCCCCTGGCCGCCGATTCTACCCTACCGCGGTCTCAAGGTTCGCGCGCGGCCGACCGCCAGATGCGGAAACCGGTCCCGAATCCCGTCGACGGCCGTATCGAGTCCGGTATTTCCGGGCTTCGCGTCGGACGCAAACAGGTCGGGTTGGCAGGCTGCCGCAAGCTTGCTGCCGCCGACACCCAGCAGGCGAATCCGGGCGTCCGGATACTCTTCGAGCCAGTCCTGCAGCAGTTTCCTCGCGACCGCGAACACCCGGTCGGCATCGTTGGTCGGTGGCTGCAATGCGCGCTGCCGGGTGAACGTCTGGAAGTCGCTTTGTCGAATCTTGACCTGCACCGTGCCTGCCGCAAGCGAGCGGGTGCGCCAGCGGCGCGTCGCGTGTTCCGTCAAGCGCAACAGCTCGCGGTACATCGCGACTCGTTCCGTCAGGTCGCTGTCGAAGGTTTCCTCGGCGCTGATCGATTTTTCGGGTCGGGACGGCACGACCGGACGATCGTCTTTGCCCGCCGCGCGTTCGCGCGTACGCCCCGTGAACCTGCCGAAGATCGGTTCGAGGGCCGAATCGGGAGCGCCTCGCAGGTCTGCGATCGTCCGTATATTGCAGGCATGCAAACGGGCAAGCGTCTTCTTGCCGATGCCGGGCAGGACTGCGACGGGCAGCGGGTCGAGCACGGCTTGCACGCGCTCGTTGGTGACGGCGATCAGTCCGTCCGGCTTGTCGAGATCCGACGCGATTTTCGCCACGAGCTTGTTCGATGCCACGCCGACCGATGCCGTCAGCGCGCATTGCGCCACGATGCGGCTCTTGATCGTGGCAGCGATATGCTCCGCCGAGCCGAACAACGCAGCGCTCTCCGTCACATCGAGGTAAGCCTCGTCGAGTGACAGACCTTCGACCAGCGGCGTGAATTCCCGGAAGATATCGAATACGTCACTGGACACGGACTGGTAATGCGACATGCGTAGCGGAACGCGGATCAGGGCCGGGCAGCGCCGTTCCGCTTCGCGCATCGGCATGGCCGAGCGAATGCCGAATTGCCTGGCCTCGTAGCTCGCCGCTGCCACGACGCCGCGGGTACCGCCGCCCACAACCACGGGCTTGCCGCGTAGTAGAGGACAGTCGCGCTGCTCCACGGATGCGTAAAAGGCATCCATGTCGACATGCAATATTCTGCGTGCCGACGCTTTCGTCATTGCTCCCTCTCGACGATGTAGCGTGCGAGCCAGCGCAGCGAGCTCGCGTCTTCGCCAAACGCGTCCAGGCACTGCAACCCGTCGCGCAGCAGGTCGCTGCATTGTTGTCTCGATTCCTGCAAGCCGAATACGGAGGGCCAGGTCGCCTTTTGCAGGCGTTGATCGCTGCCGACGGGCTTGCCGATTACGTTCGTTTCACCTTCGACGTCCAGAATGTCGTCCTTGATCTGAAACGCCAGCCCGATCGCCCTTGCAAAACGATCGAGCGCGTCGCGGTTCTCCGGGTTCAAGCCTGTGGAGAGGCAACACGCCGACATGACAGAGGCACGGATCAGCGCGCCGGTTTTCAGGGAATGCATCTGTTCGAGTTCGGCCGGTGACAGCGTCCGGCCCTCCGACGACAGATCGATGGACTGACCACCGGTCATGCCGAGTGAGCCGCAGGCATCCGCCACCAGGCGCACGAGCTGCACGGCCTCATGGTCGCTGATACCGGGATTGCTTGCCAGGACGTTGAACGCAAGCGGCTGTAATGCATCAGCGGCGAGAATCGCCGTCGCCTCGTCGAACTTCCGGTGCAACGTGGGTTCTCCGCGGCGCAGATCGTCGTCGTCCATCGCCGGCAGATCGTCGTGTATCAGCGAAAACGCGTGCATCAGTTCGATCGCGGTGGCAGGTGCGTCCAGCAGCGACTGATCCACGTGCAGACATTCTCCGCTGGCATAAACGAGCAGCGGCCGCACCCGTTTGCCGCCGTTGAGCACGGCGTGGCGCATGGCCTCGTGCAGGCGTTCAGGCGTTTCATGGCCCTCCGGCAATGCCCGATCGAGACACTCGCTGATTCGTTGATTGTATGCGGAAAACCGGTCGGCGAATGACTCCGGCAATGCGGGACCCTCTCGCTACTTCGATCGTCCGATAGCCTACACCGATTCGGCCGGGCTGACAGCGGAGCACCGCTTCCGTGGGCTATAATTTCGCGCTCGATGGCAAGGAACAGGCCATTTATTTTATCCGCGGATGAACCCTATGCGGGCCGATGCCCAGGCACAACCGAATATTGCGCTCGTCAAATACTGGGGCAAGCGCGATCCGGTCAGGAATCTGCCGGCCGTCGGTTCGCTGTCGGTGACGCTCGATGCGCTGTGGACGCGCATGTCGGTCGAACTCGACACCCGCCGTCGTGAAGACAGCCTGTCGGTCAACGGCAGCACTGGCGACTCGATGTTGCCGCGCGTGTCGGATTGCCTGGATCGTCTGCTCGGCGCGGCGCGCCCAAAGGCCGCTATTGTAAGCGAAAGCAATTTTCCGGTGGCTGCCGGACTCGCGTCCTCGGCCTCCGCGTTTGCGGCACTGGTGGTGGCCGCGAGCGAAGCTGCGAGCCTGTCCCGCGACCGGCTGACGCTCGCGAGATGCGCCGGCGCGGCCTCCGGATCGGCTGCGCGATCCCTGTTCGACGGCATCGTCGAACTTTCTGCCTGCGACGACGAGATCGACGTCCGCAGCATCGCAGCGGTCGACGACTGGCCGCTGCAGGTCGTGATCGCGATCAACGATGAACAGCCAAAAGCCGTGGGCTCCGGAATTGCGATGCTCCGCAGCGCCGCAACCTCGCCATTCTATGCAAGTTGGATCGAGCGCCAGGCGGGCGACCTGGATGCCGCAAGACGCGCCGTGGCAGAACGGGACTTTGCAGCGCTTGCGGCGGTGGCGGAACACAGTTGCCTGAAAATGCACTCCCTCATGTGGACCTCGAGGCCGCCGGTCGTGTACTGGAACAAGGCGACGCTCGCCTGCATGGAAACGGTGCGCGCGCTGCAGCAGGACGGGTACCCGGTGTTTTTCACGATTGACGCCGGCCCGCAGGTCAAAGCCGTCTGCCTGCCCGGGGCCAGCGAGGCGGTGAGTGCCGTTTTGTCCGCAACCGACGGCGTCCGGACCGTCGTGACGAGCGGCCTGGGTGCGGGAGCACGCATTCTGGATGCCGCATGATGAGCCGCGCCGCCAGCGCCCCCGGCAAGGCCGTGTTGTGCGGCGAGTACGCCGTGCTGGGAGGCGCGCCGGCGATTGCGATGGCAGTCGATCGCCGCGCCCGCGTCCAGGTGGAAGCCGGTGAAAGTGAATTTCACAGCGTTAGGTCGCCCGGATTGCACGAATCCACACTCTCGTTCCGCGGCAGCGCCAACGGCGCGATCCACTGGCTGGGCGCTGCGCCGGCACGCGCCGACTGTGCGTTGCTGGAATACGTCTGGCGCTCTGTGCGGCCGTCTGTGGCGGGTGGCTGCTCGCTGACGCTCGACACCCGCGAGTTTTTCGATCCCGCCACCGGAGCGAAAGTCGGCCTCGGTTCGAGCGCTGCGCTCGCCGTCGCTTTGACCGCGGCGCTCGGCGGCAAGGAGGTGCCGGAGACGGAGTTGTACCGGATCGCCGCCTCGGCGCACCGCAGTCTGCAGGACGGCAAGGGCAGCGGCGTCGACATCGCGACGGCCGTATTCGGCGGTTTGATCGGTTTCACCGTGCATGAGCCCGTGCCTCGCGCATTGCAATGGCCCGCCGGTCTCGAATTCGGCTTCTTCTGGGCCGGCAAACCGGTGAGCACGGCCGTCAAACTGGCGCAATTCGAAGGAATTCAAAGGAACGGCGGGACGCGGGCATCTGCTCGCAAGCTCGCTGCCGCGGCGGCAGAGGTGTACGACACGTGGCAAACAGGCGCCGGCGGCGACGTCCTGGACTCGCTCCGCACCTATGCTGCGGCGTTGCGGCAATTCAGTGTTGACCATGACCTCGGCGTATTCGATGCTGGGCATCGGACGTTGTCCGACGAAGCCACAAGGCGCGGCCTGGTCTACAAACCCTGTGGCGCCGGAGGCGGCGACGTCGGTGTCGCCTTCGCGCTGCAGCGGTCTGCCATTTCCGACTTTGCGGAGCGCGCGACGAATTACGGATTTGAATCGATGGATATCCTGCCCGATCCCCGGGGCGTGCTGTACGAAGCCTGAGACCGCCGTTGAAAGATTCCCGAATAGCCGGGTTTTACCGGATGAGTATTGCCGAGCGCATCGATGCGCTGGCGGAGCGCGGCTGGCTCGGGCCGGTGACGGCAAAGCGTCTCCAAACACGGGAGGCCATGCTGCCTTGCGATGTAGCGGACCGGATGATCGAAAACGTGATCGGTGTTTTCGGCTTGCCATTGGCCGTTGCCCCGAATTTCAGGGTCAATGGCCGCGACTACATGGTGCCGATGGTGGTCGAGGAACCATCGATCGTCGCCGGGGTCAGCGGCGCGGCCAAGGTGGCTCGTGAGGCCGGCGGATTCACGACGAGTTCGGCACCTCCGGTCTCGATCGGACAGATCCAGCTCATCGACGTCGCGGATCCGGATGCGGCCGTGGCTGCTTTACTGGCGGCCAGAGGCGAACTGGTCGCACTGGCTGACAGCCTGCAGCCGAACATGCGGGCCCGCGGCGGCGGCGCCCGCGACATCGAATGTTTCAAGCACACTTTGCCGGACGGCCGCGTCTCGGTCGTCCTGCACCTGCTGGTCGACACGCGCGACGCCATGGGCGCGAACCTGGTCAATACGATGTGCGAAGGCGTCGCCCCGGAAGTCGAAAGAATTGCGGCGGCCCGGGCGGTATTGCGGATCCTGTCCAACCTGGCGGACCGGTCCATCGTGACGGCAGAGGTGACGATGTCGCTCGACTTGCTCGGCGACGAACGACCCGCCGCGGAATCCGTGCGCGATGCGATCGTTCTCGCCACCGATCTCGCCGATGCAGATCGCTATCGTGCCGTCACCCACAACAAGGGCATCATGAACGGCATCGATGCAGTCGCGATCGCAAGCGGCAACGATTGGCGGGCGATCGAGGCGGGGGCACATGCCTGGGCCTCCCGCGGCGGTGTGTACCGTTCGCTTTCGGCCTGGTCGGTTGACGAGCAGGGAAATCTCGCCGGCAAACTCGCGATACCGCTCAAGGTCGGCATCGTCGGCGGTTCGTTACTCGCTAATCCTGCGGTGCGCACGGGACTTGAAATCGCGGGGGTCAAATCGGCGGTCGAACTTGCCGAATTGATGGTCGCCGTCGGCCTTGCGCAGAATTTTGCGGCGCTACGGGCATTGGTGACCAGCGGCATACAGAAAGGACACATGAGCCTCCACGCGCGCAGCGTCGCCGCGAGCGTCGGCACGCCGCCCGAGTACTTCGACGTCCTGGTGGACGAACTGATTGCCGACGGCAACATCAAGACGCGGAGGGCAGAGCGGCTGCTGGCCGGATTGCGTGGGAGAGAAGGCGGACGCCGCACGGAGAACGAGCCGCCAACGATACACGGCACGGCATCGGGAAAGGTCATACTGCTTGGCGAGCATGCGGCCGTTTACGACCGGCACGCACTTGCATTGCCGCTGGAAGAAGCGGTTGTCGTGTCCTTGCAGGAGACGGCGGCACCGACGCGACTGCTGTCGTCGGACAGCGGGCAGCCGCTGGCAAGAACCGAATCCGTCACGGGCGGCGTGGCGGACCTCCTGTTCTTCGTCATGCAACGACTCGGCATTGCGGAGCGAAAATTCGAAGTGCGTTTGCGCTCACGCATACCGCCGGCGATGGGGCTCGGATCATCGGCCGCCGTGGCGGTCGCGCTGCTGCGAGCATTCGACAAGGTGTCAGGGCTGAAGCTTGACGACGCTGCGATCAACGAGCTCGCATTCGAATGCGAAAAACTGGCGCACGGCAGTCCCTCCGGCATCGACAATACACTCGCGACTTTTGGCCGACCTGTTCTGTACCGTAAAGACGCTTCCCGTCCGGTGGCATTCATCGAACTCAAGGAGCCGCCGCCGTTGGTGATCGCCGCCAGCGGCGTGCGCGGCATCACGAAGGTACAGGTTGCCGCAGTGCGGAGCCGCTATGAACGCAATGTCGATCGATACAATGCAATCTTCGACGAAATAGACGAGATCAGCGTTGGCGGTGCGGCAGCACTGGCCGGTTGTGAGTATGCTGCCCTGGGGTCGCTGATGAACATATGCCATGGGTTGTTGAATGCGCTTCAGGTGTCCATACCCGAACTCGAACGGATGGTGGACATTGCACGCAGAGCCGGCGCCGTTGGCGCCAAGCTCACCGGCGCGGGCGGCGGCGGCTCCATCGTCGCATTGTGTCCAGGCAGGGTGGCCGAGGTCGAGCATGCACTCCATTCCGCCGGTTACCGGATCGTGCCAATGACCGCGCTGTCATGAACACCGCCGCGGGCAAAATCGTTTCGTCGGACGAGGAGCGGCTGATACTGGTCGACGAGGACGATCGCGAGATCGGACATCTGGACAAAGCGGCCTGCCATGACGGCGCAGGAATCCTGCATCGCGCGTTTTCGCTGTTCATCTTCAATCGCAATGGTGAGCTGCTGCTGCAACAACGGAGCGCGGGGAAGCGCCTGTGGCCGCTTTACTGGTCCAACAGTTGTTGCAGTCATCCGCGTCTGGGTGAATCGATGGTGGAGGCCACGGCGCGACGCCTGCAGGACGAACTCAACATCGATGCCGAACTGGAGTTCGTTTACAAATTTATCTATCGGGCGGACTTCGGCAGCCTGGGCTCCGAGCACGAATTATGCTGGGTCTACCTCGGCCGCGGCGACCGCGACGCCACACCCAACCACAACGAAATTGCGGCGACCCGCAACCTGGCGGCGGACCGCCTGGACGCGGAACTCGAGGACAAACCGGCAGCGTTTACGCCCTGGTTCAAACTCGAATGGCAACGCCTCAAACGGGACTATGCGCCGCTGCTCGAGAAGTACTCCGCACCCCGCTAACCGCGATGCGGGGCTTTGCCCGCGCCATCGCGCGATGCCTTCCGGGCCCGCGGCTCAAGTGGGGCCGGCGCGTCGCCCGGTCATCATGCGATAAATGACCAGCAACAGCACGGCGCCCAGAATCGCAATGATCAGCCCGCCGATGCTGAAGCCGTCGATCGGCCCTAACCCCAGCGCCGAGGCGATAAAGCCGCCGACCAACGCGCCCGCGATACCGAGGACGATGGTGATGATGAAGCCGCCGGGATCGTTGCCCGGCATGACCAGCTTGGCGACCGCACCGGCGATGGCGCCGACGATAATCCACGTGATGATGCCCATTGCAGACCTCCTTTCGTTGTCACGACTGTCGCGCGAGTGAAACTCGTCAGATCCGACCTGCAAAATCCGTGCCGCGGGCCCGGTCACAGTTTCCGTCAGCAGGCTCCGCAAGGGTTACACGGACGCGGTAAGAGTTACCGCTGCACACGACACGCGTGGGGCACCCCGTTTGCGCTGCGTTGCTCTGTCACCGCCGGCGACCCAGCCTCCGCGTGCGCTGCCGCCAGCCGAGCTGCTAGCCCACGTACCGGTAGTACTCGATGCCGATGTCCTGGAACTGGCGGTGGTCGCTGTGGCCGACTTTTTCGATGACGAATTCGTTTTGCGGCAGGTAATCGAGGCCGTAGCCGCGCCGCCCGTCGTGCAGCGCTTCGTATTGTTCGCGGTTGAGATCGATGGCG
>JBOHZD010000227.1:0-5343 GCA_050738315.1 Woeseiaceae bacterium | reverse complement strand
GAACGCGAACGCCCATGGGCCGAATGAATTCCTGCATATCGAGACCGGCAAGCGGCTGACCTGTTGCGTCGCCAGGGTGTTGCAGGACCACCTCCAGCGGAAGTGATGCCGGGGAATCATGCAGCGCACGCTCATCGTCCTCGGGCTGCGTCTTTTACGAGATGACAGGGCATCCAGCCGCGCACCGAGTTGACCAGGAAAATCTCTTCGGCGAGTTGCAGATCGTCGAGCCCGATCCTCCGCTCTGCAATCTTGCCTTCGCGGAGCAGCTTCGCGCGGTAAGTGCCGGGCAGGAGTCCGCACGCCACCGGCGGCGTCACGAGGCGCCCTTGCAGGCGCACGACTACATTGGCGATGGTCGATTCCGTAACCTCGCGATTGCCGTTCCAGAGCAGGACGTCGTCGCAGTCACCGGCCGCGGACAATGCCTGCTCGTACATTTCCCGATGCGTGGTTTTGTGAAAGAGAAACGGATCGCCGGCATCGATCGGATGTGCTGCAATCCTGACCCGGAAGGGCGCGCCGGTCGCCGGCAACGGCGCCTCTTCTATCGTGACCGTACCGTCCTTTCGCAGCCGCAGCCGAACCCGCCGCGGCTCGCGAGTACCGCTCCGCGCGAGCAGTGCGAACTGTCGTTCGATCGATGCGCGCTCCAGTACAAAATCGAAGTACTCGGCAGAATCGGCAAGTCGCTGCAGGTGCTCTTCGAGGAGATAAAAGCCGTCATCGGGCGACCATAATATCGTTTCCAGCAACTCGAATTCGCGTGCGCTGGACGCATTCGACAGCACTTTCGCCTTGGTGAGGCATTCCTGGTACTCGTCGTCCGCATCCGAGTCCCAGACAATCCCTCCCCCGATACCGTAAGCCGCTGCACCGGTCGTTTTGTCGATCCAAGCGGTCCGTATGGCGACGCTGAATCGGGCCCTCTGCCGCGGCGCGATGAATCCTATCGCGCCCGTGTAGATTTCCCGCGGTGAATCCTCGAGTTCGGCGATGATTTTCATACTCGATACTTTCGGCGCTCCGGTCACCGAACCACAGGGAAACAACGCGTCGAAGATTTCTGCGACCGATGCGCGCGTCGCCGCGGTGATCGTGGAAGTCATCTGCCATACCGTGCGGTATTTCTCGACAGCGCACAGGGAGGGCACCTGCACCGACCCCGGCAGCGCGATCCTTCCCATGTCGCTCCGCATCAGGTCCGCGATCATGACGTTCTCCGCCCGGTCTTTTGCCGAATGCCGCAAAGTTTCGCGGTTTGCCCGATCCGCCTGCAAGGTCATGCCGCGCGGCGCGGTGCCTTTCATCGGCCTGCAGGTCAGGCGCTCGCCATCCAGCTCAAAGAACAGCTCGGGCGACGCGGAAACGATCGCGAATTCCGCACAGTCGATGAAGGCGGCGTGCGGGGCATCCGCCGCGACATTCAGGAAAAATTGCCATGCGCTGCCGGCGCCGTCACTGTGCTGACGCACCGTGTAATTGACCTGGTACGTATTGCCACAGGCGATCTGCTCTTTTATTGCCGCAACCTGGTCGAGATAGTCCCCGCGCGCCTGGGACATGCGCCAGACGATCGCCTCCGCCACGCCTTGCTCGCTGGAATCCAGATGTTGCAGGACCTGCGGCTCGCGAAACAAACCGAGACAGACCGGCGGCAGACTGCCGGTTCCATGCGTGACCAGGGCATCATCAAACGCCGCCGCCGCTTCGTACGTGACGAACCCTGCCGCATGGAGGCCGTCGTCCCCGGCACGTCGTACTGCCTCGCCGACGACGGGCCGTACTTCCGACCGATTTCGGGCAACGAGAACCTCAACAGGCTCGGTGAAGTCCAGCCAGCGCCCGGCAACTGCATCCCGCAGCAATATTCGAAGAAGCATGGGTTTGCACAACACCGCCTTGCCGGACAATCGACAAGTTTACCCGCCCGTTTCCGCGGATGCCGGCACATATTCGGGATACAGGCGCAGCAAACCGATGGTCACCCCGTTGGTCCAGCCGAAGCCGTCCTGGAGTTTGTATTCCCCGCCGCCGCCGGGCATCAGCGTGACTACATTGTATTTTTCCAGCAGCTTGCCGGTGCGTGCGTAGACCTCCGAGACCATCGTGAGCCACCGGCCGGCAATGGTTTCGGCAAGTTCGTCCCGGCCATAACGCCGCAGGCCGGTCACCGCGATCCATTGCAGCGGTGCCCAGCCGTTCGGTGCGTCCCATTGCTCGCCCGTATCGCGGTTGGTCGCGACCAGCCCGCCGTCCTTGACCAGGTGCTCGCCGACCACCGCGGCGACACGCTGCGCTTCTGCGTCGGTCGCGAGGCCGACGAACAGCGGATACAGGGTTGCCGCCGTGATGTGGCCGAGTCGGCGCTTCGAACGCCAGTGATAGTCATCGAAAACGCCGAGCTTCTCGTCCCAGAGATACTTGCGTATCGCAGCGCGCCGCGCTTCCGCCTTGCTTGCGAAATTTCGCACGCAATCCGCATCTTCCGCCGCCCGGCATCCCTGTTCGATCGCCTGCTCGAGACCGTACAGGAGACTGTTGAGGTCGATGGGCACGATCAACGTCGTCTGTATCGTCGACAGGGACTGCCCGTCCGCAAACCAGCGCGAACTGAAGTCCCATCCGCTTTCGGCCGCCGAGCGTATTTCCCGGTAGAGGCTCTGCCGGTCGCGATCGCTGGCCTCCGCAAGCTCGACGTCCTCGCGATACGATTCATCGCGCGGCGTGTCCCGCGCGTCCCAGTAGCGGTTCAGCAGCGAGCCATCGGGCATGCGGACGACATGCCGTGCCGGCCTTCCCGCCATGGCGAGGTCGCTGCCCTGCATCCAGAAGGCGTACTCCGCTTGCAACTCGGGCAGGTATTCCTCGAATGATTTTGCCGGCTCATCGGGCGACAGCAATGCCACCATTTTGAAGAAGAACGGCGGTTGCGACCGGCTGAGGTAATACGTGCGGCTGCCATTGGGGATGTGGCCGTAAGTGCGGACCAGGTATGCGAAGTTCGCGACCATGTCGCGTTTAAGCTTTGCCTGCTGAGGCCCGAAACCGAGCATCGTGAACCAGGAATCCCAGTAGTAGATCTCCCGGAAGCGGCCGCCTGGCACGACATACGGATGAGGGAGCGGCAGGCGCGAGGAATACGGCGGTGCATCGACGGTTTGCCGGGTCAACAGCGGCCACAGCTCCGCGATATGCTCGGAGAGCGGCAACCCGGCCGTCGGTGCGCGGGAGGACGGCAGTCGCTCTTGCAGAACGAAGTTCTCTTCCAGGAAAGCCATGAGCGCCTGCGGCGAATCGGACTCGAGTTCGCGGGCGCGTTCGAGAATCCCGGACGGCGGGTGCTTCGGTGTCGCGTCGGCCCATTGCTTCGAGTCGTCAAAGATTCCGGAGAGCGCCACCCGCTCGAAGAAATCGCCAAAGAGCACCGAGGGCGGCTGGGGAACGGCGCGCCCGGTCGCCGCATCGTCCGTGACGACCGCAGGCGACGAGCATGCAAGCATCGAGAGTATCGCGGCCAGGCAGAGGCCCGCACGGACGCGCCCGGTATTCGCCGAATCGAGCACTTTCATCGCATCACCCCGCTTGAAAACTGTAACGAACCGCCAACGTCAGCGAGCGGTCAAAGAGCGCCCGCGCGTTGTACAACTGACCGATGCCGCTTGCGCCGACGTCGGTCCTCGGGTTGCCCTCCGTCAGCCCAACCTCGTTCGAAAGATTGTCCACGTTGAGCTGTGCCGTCCATGCATCGTTGAATGCGTACTCCACACCGGCATCCAGTTTCGTGAACGACGGTAGTTCGATCGTATTTTCATCGTTGGCATAGCGCTGGCCGTAATGCGAATAGGCGAGAAACGCACGGCCGCGGCCCGCCGCGAACCAGATCGACGGCACGATCCGGATCATCGTGCCAGGAATGCGCCGCACCTGGTTGCCGCTGTTGTCGACCGAAGTACCCGAGAACTTCCGATACTCGGGATCCTGCCAGGTCATCGAGAACTGCACGGCAACGGTATCAATCGGCTCGTAGACGCCTTCCAGTTCGATACCATGCGTCCGCGTTTCAGCGCGGCGGACGACGATTGAACCATCGACCAATATGTCGCTGAACGGAACGTTGTCGAATTCCGTCCGGTAAGCGGTGAGGAACATTGCAAGGGAATCGAGCGATGCCTTGTAACCGAGCTCGACGTTGGTCACGCGGTCTTTGACGAAGATGCCGTTTCGAATGTCGTCGAAATGCGGCAACTTGGCCGACCGCGTGATGTGGCCGAACGATGCCTGGCGGTCCGTAAAATCGTAGTTGAATCCGAGGGAATAACTGGCGTGGTCGAAGTCCGCGCCTGTAAGCGTCCGTTCCGGACCGGCGAGCGCCGCAATGTCGTACGTCGTCGACGGATCGCCGTCGAGATCGACGTCTTCAATCCCGTTGCTGATCGACGCCTCCAGTTCTTCCGTATCGTAGCGAAAACCCAGGTCCAGGCGAAGGCGATCGTTGATTTCCCATTCGTCGGACACGTAAAAGGAAGCGGCAGCAGCATCGTAATTCGCTCGCAGATTCAGGAATGAGTACTGCGTGAAGCCGGCTGCATCCGTAACTCCTGCAAGGAAAAGTCGCTGCGGCCGATGGCCGACGTCGGTCAAAAGCAGATTGCCGAGACTCCAGCGATCGGCCATTGAATAGTCCGCCGCATAGACACCCATAGTCAGTTCGTGCGCCGCCGTCGCAATTGTCAGGCGCGAATCGTTCTGCAGCGCGCGATACTTCTTGAACACGGCCCAGTGTCCGTGATTCTGCACCAGGAAATCCGCATCGAAATCATTGCCGTTCCGGATGAAGGTGAAATCGGGCGCCACGTTGCGCGCTTCGGCAAATTCGGTGCCTGTCACCGGCACATCGCCTGTGAATATGGCATTGAATGACACGTCGCCGTCGGTGTATCGCGTGTGGCTCGTCAGCCAGAGGTTGGATCGCCAACGCCGGGTATATTCGATGCCGGCAGTCAGCAACCGGGGGTGAATGCCGTCGGCGAGATCGTCGCTCGAAAGATCGACTTCATCTGCGCTCGGCGGCAGTCCTGCATCGCGCATGTCGCCGCTGTGCAGGGAATAGAGCCCCGCTGCCGTTCCGTCGACGGCACTGGGATTCGACGGACTGCCGCGCAGCGGAATCGGCACGACGAACAGGGATTTGTCATCGAGGTACTTCGCGTACAGGCTGAGCTCGCTGTTTCCGAGAGAACGCACCAGGTTCAGCCGGACCTGCCCGCCTCGATCGGCGACATATCCCGGATCGCGGATGCCGTCCGATGTGTGTACGTATGCGGCGGCGGAGAGGCCCCA
>JBOHZD010000226.1:0-2988 GCA_050738315.1 Woeseiaceae bacterium | reverse complement strand
GGCTTGGCTGGGGAACGCTTTTCAGGATCGTGCGAGACAGGGATGCCTCGCCCGAAGCCTACACGGACGTATTCACGGCGGTCCTGAAGAGCGTTCCCCAGCCAAGTCTCCGCCCCGATCCTTCCGGGTGTCCCCACGCAGTCGATGTCTGCCCCTGATACGCGATGTTACAATTCCCCGGCTATGAACGAGACGAACTCTGTAGCTGAGATGAACCTTCGCGGGCAGCGGGTCGTGCTCGGCTTGTCGGGTGGGGTCGATTCGGCAGTGGCGGCGGTTTTATTGAAGGACCACGGCGCCGATGTGCAGGCATTGCACATGACCAACTGGGACGACGATGACAGCTATTGCACCGCCGCGGCCGATCTGCAGGATGCGCGCCGCATTTGCGAGCACCTCGCGATTCCGTTGCATCATGTCAATTTCGCGCGCGAGTATCGGGAGCGCGTGTTCGAATATTTTCTCCGCGAGTACCGTGCCGGCCGTACGCCCAATCCCGACGTGCTGTGTAACCGGGAAATAAAGTTCGGCACTTTTCGCACCTACGCGAAGCGGCTCGGCGGTGCCTTCATTGCGACCGGGCACTATGCACGCGTGCGTCGAATGGACGGCGAGGCGCAGTTGTTCAAGGCGGCGGACGAGAACAAGGACCAGAGTTACTTTCTGCATGCGGTCAGTGCGCATGCGCTGGGCGAAACCCTGTTTCCGCTCGGCGATCTGCACAAGAACGAGGTTCGGGCCAGCGCTCGCGACCGGGGGCTCGACGTTTTCGACAAGAAGAACAGCACGGGCATCTGCTTCATCGGTGAACGCCCGTTCCGTGAATTCCTTGGCCGCTATCTCGAGGCCGGGCGGGGGCCGATTCGCACGGCGGACGGGCGCACGGTCGGCGAGCATCATGGCCTCCCCTATTACACGCTCGGCCAACGTCAGGGACTCGGCATCGGCGGGCGTAATGACGCGCAGGGCCTGCCCTGGTATGTCGCCGGCAAGGACCCGGACGCGAATGCGCTCATCGTCGTGCAGGGCGAGCATCCCCTGCTCTACAGCTCCGAACTCGAGGCGGTGGCGGCAAGCTGGGTCGGTGAAGCGCCGCGTGCCCTGGCCGGCGGCGGCACGTTCGCGTGCCAGGCAAAAATCCGTTATCGGCAGGACGACCAGCCCTGTGAGGTGCGGCAGGCGGAGTCCGGCGGACTGCTCGTGTCTTTCGATTCGCCGCAGCGCGCGGCCGCGCCCGGGCAATTCGTCGTTTTCTATCTTGACGACCGTTGTCTCGGCGGCGCCGTGATCGAGCGCGCGCATTCCCGGCCCGCAGAACTCCGGGCCGCGATTTAACGCGGCGATTTCGCTATAATGCCGATCCGCGCCACGGGCTCTCAGGCCACTACGGCGCACACCCGAAATACTCGGGGAAAATAACCGCTTATTCCCGGAGACCGACTATGTCCGACACCTTCGGCGCTCGCTCCCGGCTTGACGTTGACGGCAGCCAGTACGAAATTTTTCGACTCGACGCCGTGACGGAAGGCCACGTCGACCGCCTGCCCTACTCCCTCAAAATTCTGCTGGAGAATCTCCTGCGGCATGAGGATGGGCGGGATGTCACGCGTGAGCAAATCCTGGCGCTGGCCAACTGGGACCCGCGGACCGAACCGGATACCGAAATCTCGTTTACGCCGGCCCGTGTGATCCTGCAGGATTTCACCGGTGTCCCGGCGGTCGTCGACCTGGCAGCCATGCGCGATGCCGTGGTCAAGCTCGGCGGCAAGGCCGAAAGCATCAATCCGCTGTCACCTGCCGAGCTGGTCATCGATCACTCGGTGCAGGTCGATCGCTACGGCAGCGCCGACTCGCTCAATCTCAACAACACGATCGAATTCAAACGCAACAAGGAGCGCTACACGTTTCTCCGCTGGGGCCAGACGGCATTCCGGAATTTCCGCGTGGTGCCGCCGAATACCGGCATCGTGCACCAGGTCAACCTCGAGTTTCTCGGCCGTGTCGTTTTCGATACCGAGCAGAATGGCAAACGGGTCGCATACCCGGACACGCTGGTCGGCACCGATTCGCATACGACCATGATCAACGGTCTCGGCATACTCGGTTGGGGCGTCGGGGGCATCGAAGCCGAAGCCGCCATGCTGGGCCAGCCGGTCACCATGCTGATTCCCCAGGTGGTCGGCTTCAAGCTGTCCGGCGCGCTGTCCGAAGGCACCACCGCCACCGACCTCGTACTGACGGTCACGCAGATGCTGCGTGAAAAGGGCGTGGTGGGTAAGTTCGTCGAGTTCTTCGGCGACGGGCTCGCCGATCTGCCGCTGGCGGATCGCGCAACGCTCGGCAACATGTCGCCGGAGTTCGGCAGCACCTGCGCCATTTTTCCGATCGACAACGAAACCCTGCGCTATCTTGCACTGTCGGGGCGCTCCGCCGATCACATCCGGCTCATCGAAGCGTACGCGAAGGAACAGCGCCTGTGGCGGCATGAAGGAGAACGCGGTGCGGACTACAGCGACCTCCTGAAGCTCGATCTGGGCTCCGTCGAATCGAGTATCGCCGGGCCGAAACGCCCGCAGGACCGTATTCCCCTGAAGCAGGCCGACCAGAGCTATCGCAAACACCTGGAAACGGCCATCGCCGCGCGCAAGGGCGGCGGTTCCGCCGAAGCGAAATGGGATCGCCACAAGGTGACGATCGAGGACGGTGCCGTACTGATCGCGGCGATTACCAGTTGTACCAACACCTCGAATCCGGCGGTGATGATCGCGGCGGGCTTGCTTGCGCGCAATGCGCTGGCGATGGGCCTGAAGTCGAAACCCTGGGTGAAGACCAGTCTTGCGCCCGGCTCCCGGGTCGTCACGGATTATCTGCAGAAGGCCGGACTGGTCGACGACCTCGATGCGCTCGGTTTTTATACCGTCGGCTACGGCTGCACGACCTGTATCGGCAATTCGGGCCCGCTCCTGCCGGAGATCGCGGCAGCGGTCA
>JBOHZD010000225.1:0-2364 GCA_050738315.1 Woeseiaceae bacterium | reverse complement strand
TGCGGGTCGGCGCGGCGGTCGGGACCGGTCACGATTCGGACGACCGGGTCGATGCACTGCTGCAGGCCGGTGTCGACGTGCTCGTCGTCGATACCTCGCACGGCTATTCGAAAGGCGTGCTGGAGCGCATCCGTCGCATCAGGCAGAAATACCCGGACGCGCAGGTCATTGCCGGCAACGTCGTCACCGCCGATGCGGCGCTTGCGCTGGTGGAGGCGGGCGCCGATGCGGTCAAGGTCGGCATCGGGCCGGGCTCGATCTGCACGACCCGCGTCATCGCGGGCGTCGGCGTGCCGCAGATCTCCGCGGTGGCCGAAGTCGCCGCGGCCCTGGAAGGCAAAGGCGTGTCGCTGATCTCGGACGGCGGCATCCGTTATTCGGGCGACATTGCGAAAGCGCTGGTCGCGGGGGCTTACTCGGTCATGATCGGCGGTCTGTTCGCCGGCACGGAAGAATCTCCGGGCGAAGTCGAGCTCTACCAGGGGCGCTCGTACAAGACCTACCGCGGCATGGGCTCGGTCGGCGCCATGGGACAGGCGCATGGTTCCTCCGACCGCTATTTTCAGGACGCGACGGAGGAACTGGAGAAACTCGTGCCGGAGGGCATCGAGGGCCGCGTCGCGTACAAAGGCAGTGTCGTGGCCATCGTGCACCAGTTGATGGGCGGCGTGCGGGCGGCCATGGGATACACCGGCAGCCACAACATCGACGAAATGCGCACCCGGCCGAAGTTCGTGAAGATCACGAGCGCCGGCATGAAAGAGAGTCACGTGCACGACGTGACGATCACCAAGGAAGCGCCGAATTACCGCACCAGCAGCTGACGCCTGAAACTTACCGATCTGCATGAATCAGGCAGCGAACATCACATCGGAACGCCATCCCGACATCCATGCGGAGCGCGTGCTGATCCTCGATTTCGGCAGTCAATACACGCAACTCATCGCGCGGCGCGTGCGCGAGTGCGGTGTGTACTCCGAAATCCAGCCCTGGGACATGGAGGACGCCGCGCTCCGTGCGTGGCGGCCGGCGGGCATTGTGCTGTCGGGCGGTCCGGAATCGGTGAACGTCGGCAATCCGCCGCGGGTGTCGCAAGCGGTGTTCGAACTCGACGTGCCCGTCTTGGGGATTTGCTACGGGATGCAGGCGATGGCCGCGCAACTGGGCGGGAAAGTCGAGACGTCCGCGCACCGTGAGTTCGGATACGCGGAGATCAGGTCCGCCGGCTCCGCGCTGCTGGAAGGCTTGAGCGATACGCCGGCTGTTGACGGTGCGCCGTTGCTCAAAGTCTGGATGAGCCATGGCGATCGCGTAGAAGCTGCGCCGCCAGGGTTCCGTATCGTCGGCAGCAGTGAGAATTCGCCGTTGGCTGCAATCGAAGACGTCGCGCGTCATTACTACGGCGTGCAGTTCCATCCCGAGGTCACGCATACACCTCAGGGCCAGACGATCATCCGTCGCTTCGTACGCGACATCTGCGGCTGCGCCGGCGACTGGACCGCGGGCAACATCGTCGAAGACGCCATCGACCACGTGCGTCGCACGGTGGGCGAGGGCCGTGTCCTGCTGGCGCTGTCCGGCGGGGTCGACTCATCCGTCGTCGCGGCGTTGCTGCACGAAGCCATCGGCGATCGGCTCGTGTGCGTATTCGTGGATCACGGACTGCTGCGCTTCGGGGAAGGCGACCAGGTGATGGAGACTTTCGCCGAGCATCTCGGCGTCAACGTCATTCGCGTCGATGCGGCGGCGCGGTACTTTGCCGCGCTCCGCGGTGTGACGGACCCGGAGGAAAAGCGCAAGATCATCGGCCGCCTGTTCGTCGAGATCTTCGACGAGGAAGCGTTGAAACTCGAGAGTATCGACTGGCTGGCGCAAGGCACGATCTATCCGGACGTGATCGAGTCCGCCGGCGCCGCGACCGGCAAGGCGCACGTCATCAAGTCTCATCATAATGTCGGCGGCCTGCCGGAACAGATGCGCATGCAGCTCGTCGAGCCGTTGCGCGAACTGTTCAAGGATGAAGTCCGCAGGATCGGTCTGGAACTCGGCTTGCCGAGAGACCTGGTCTTCAGGCATCCGTTTCCGGGACCGGGGCTCGGTGTGCGTGTGCTGGGCGAGGTGCGGCCGGAATTCGTCAGGCTGTTGCAACTCGCCGATCGTATTTTCATCGAGGAACTCAGGAACAGCGGCTTGTACGACAAGACCAGCCAGGCATTCGCCGTGTTCCTGCCCGTACGCTCCGTCGGTGTCATGGGCGACGGCCGCCGCTACGATTACGTCATCGCGCTGCGCGCCGTCGAGACGATCGACTTCATGACGGCCCGGTGGGCACGGCTGCCGTACGATTTCCTCGAACACGTGTCG
>JBOHZD010000224.1:0-12439 GCA_050738315.1 Woeseiaceae bacterium | reverse complement strand
TCGGCCGCATCGGTACCGATGGCGCTCGATGTCGCGATCAGGGACGGGCGCGTACAGCGAGGACAGTTGATACTCATGGAAGCCTTCGGGGGTGGCTTCACCTGGGGCTCCATTCTGATGCGCTATTAGGTCCCTTGACGTCAAGCCTCATTGGCAGGCGGAGACTGGATCGGGGACGGCTTTCCGGCTCTGGCATCCTGCTTCGCTCTACCTCCTGCATCCCTGCAGTCGTCAGGAACGCCGTGAATACGTCCCTGTAGGCTTCGGGCGAAACATCCCTGTTTCGCACGATCCTGAAAAGCCCGCCCCACTCCAGGAGCCGCTCCTACCCTTCCGGGCATCCTTTTTTGGTCTGGCAGACGAATGCCGCGAAGGGCTTTCGGGTGCGGGCTTGAATACCGCAGTGGGCATCCGCCTGCGATGTGGGTGATGACTGCCGCTGTAGAGCCCGCCATGCGGGCGACCGAGGGTGATTAAGGAGTCAGGGCAATGGTCCCTGACTCCCCTGCGGGCGGCCAAGCCTCAGGAGCCTACGATTTCCCAGGTGCCGTCCGAGTCGCGGCAGGCCGTGCGTTCCTGCTCGTCTTCGCCTTCTTCCGTTTCAACGCGAAAATCGAATTCGCGGCACGGGCGTCCCGAGTCTTCGAAAGTCTCGGTCGGCGTCACCCAGAACTCGTTGCCGGTGTCGGGATTTTCCCAGGCCGAAGTCTCGCCGGTTTCGTTCTCTTCCAGCGCATGGGCCGTGTATTCCACGTCGTCGTCTTCCATGCGGGCACCGATGCGCTCGCCGACTACTGCGCCGATCAGAGCGCCTGCAATCGTGGCAACGGTTTGTCCGCTGCCTTCGCCGATCTGGCTGCCGGCCGCAGCACCTGCCACGCCGCCAATGATCTGGCCGGCATCGGACTCATCGAAGGGATCCTCCTGAGATGCGCAGCCGGCTCCAAGCAGGACTGCACTCATTAATGCGACGCTCAGGATGCGGTAACGACCTGTCCTATATGGTTTTCCAGTCATGATCTCTTGCTCCATGTCAGTCATGGTTCTACTGGCGTGCAAGAGTCATGCCGGACCCGGGCACAGGAGCCGCAACGGTGTTGCCAGGAGACCCGGCAAAGGCCGGGCAAGTTCTACACCTGGAAATCGGGCATATTTACCGATGGCTGCCGGGGCGCTGCAGGCGTTACCCGTTCTTTCGTGGGCGGCGCCGAAGCCGGTCAGAGCTCGCGCAGTGCCTTTGCGACCGGCAGACGCGCGGCACGAATGGCAGGAAAGAGTCCGCCGACCAGGCCGATGATCAATGCGGCGACGATGCCCTGCAGCAGCAGGTCACCCGTGACGGCGAAATTGAATACAACCTGGCTGAAACTCGCGCCATTCAGGGTCGAGACGCGAAAACCGTTGAAAACGAGATAAGCGATCGCGCCGCCGATCAGTCCTCCGGCCAGCGCAAGCAATGTCGATTCGATGATCGTGGACACCATCACCGAGAACGGGCCGAACCCCAGCGCTCGGAGCGTCGCGATCTCCTTGCCGCGCGCGGACACGGACGAGTACATCGAATTCAGCGCGCCGAACACGGCACCGATGGCCATCAGTATCGTGAGCGGGTATCCCACGATCTTGATGAACGAGGTGAGGCCTTCGGCCTGGCTGGAGTAATACGCTCTTTCGCTCAGGACGTCGGGGTCAATCCGCGGGTCTTCCTCGAGCGCCGTCTTGAGTGTGTCGAGCGCCTCTGCGTTTTCGAGCTTCACGCGCACGGATTGAAAACTGTTGCCGCGCCTGTAGACACCCTGCAGCACCCGAACGTCGGTCCACAGCTCCGATTCCGAGACACTGCCTTCTGCTTCGAAGATACCCACGATCTCCCATTCCGACTGCCCGAATTTGATGGTCTGGCCGACGTCGAGTCCCACGAATTCCTGCTGGGCAGCACGGCCAACCACGAGTTCGTTCTTTCCCGTTTCGAACATGCGGCCCTCGACGATCTCGACGTTGTCCCGCACCTCGAAAGCAGCCGCCTGCACGCCGCGGAACGGCACGTTGGCCTGCGCATTGTTGGATCGTTTCGTAACGTCGACAATGACGTACAGTTCGGCGGATACGAGTGGACCGCCATCGACTGTCAATACACCGGGGGCATTGGCGACGATCAGCGCCTGTTCATTCGACAGGCCGCTGTTCAACTCCGCCGTCGCGCCGCTGCGCATGACGATGGCCGTGTCTTCCGAGCCGGCAGTGACCATGGTCCGCTCGAAGCCTTTGGCCATTGACAGCACCGCCGCGAACACAAGAACCACGGCCGCCACTCCGATGACCGCAACCACCGACGGAGCGAGACGCTGCGGAAGATTGCGAATATTGAGCCAGGTGACCGCAAATATCTGCTTGAGACCGCGCATTTCCCCTCCTAGCCTCTTGCCAATGCGGCGACGATGGACAGCCGCATTGCTTTCAGTGCCGGAAAGATACCGGCAGCAATGCCCGCAACGATCATCAAGGCAAGCGCGCCGAGTGCGGCCTGCGGAGAGAGGAAGATTCCGGGCAGAAACGCGCCCATGTTTTTGGCCAGGCCCTGCACCACCAGCCAGCCGAGTCCGAGTCCGAGCAAGCCACCGATCAACATGATGAGTATCGATTCGGACAGCACAATTCCGAGCACCGACCGGTCGGCAAAACCCAGCGTCTTCAAAACTGCCAGCTCGGAAATTCGCTCGCGGACCGATTGCGACATCGTATTACCGGACACCAGCAGCAAAGTGAAAAACACAGCACCCAGTATCAGCGTGACAATCAGTGCAATGTTGCCGAACTGCTTGGCGAACGATTCCGCAAAAGCAGCCTCCGTGCTGGTTTCGGTCTGGCTGGGAGAATTCGCAAACTGATCGTCGATGGCATTGGCCACCTCGACCGGATCGGCGGCTTTGGCGATGCGCAAAATGTACCAGCCGGTTGTCCCCTCGCCGAATGCGCGAGCCTCGTCGAAATACTCGTGATTGAACAGCATATACGCCGTGCTGCCTCGGGGATCGTCCGTGCTGAAGATGCCTTCGAGTTCGAATTCCCAGGTTTGTCCGCCTTCCTTATTCGTCCAGATTGTCGTCTGCAGCGGGATCCGATCGCCTATTTTCCAGCCGAACCGTTCGACGAGTTCCCGCCCGGCAACGATGCCGATCCTGTTTTTGGCCCAGGCGTCGAGCTGTTCCTCGGGCATTTGGAGTTCGGGATATAGCGCGAAGTACTCGCGAGGCTCCGTCGGAAACTGGCCGAACTGGTTGCGCTGATCCTGGTAAAAGGCGCCGAACCAGGACGCGTGAGTGACGGCGACCACTCCCGGGGTTGCAGCAATCTTGTTTTCGTAGCTGATCGGCAACGGATTGATGAGGGAAACCTTGTTGATTACGACCAGCCGGTCCGCGTCGGCAATATCGGCGCCGAGCGTGAATGCGTAGCCGATTGCCGAGAGGAGCGCGAACAACAGGAATGCGACGAGTACTGAAAGAATGGTGAGCGACGTGCGTATTTTCTTACGCCATATGTTCTTCCAGATCAGCCCGAAATATTTCACGCTGCCTCCCGCGCCTCGAGTTTGCCTTTGTCGACATGCAATGTGCGACTGGCGTACTCCGCTGCCATGGCGTCATGCGTGACCATGACGATCGTCTTGCCGTGGTTACGGTTCAGGACCTGCAGAAGTTTCAGTATCTCGTCGGCCGTGTGCCGATCCAGGTCGCCGGTCGGCTCGTCGCAGAGCAGCAGGGTCGGGTCGGACACGAACGCGCGCGCGATGGCAACTCTCTGCTCCTGGCCGCCGGACATCTCGCGCGGGTAATGCTTCGCGCGATCGGACAGGCCGACGATCGAAAGCGCGATGTCGGCGCGTTTGCTGCGCTCTTTCGAACTCAGGTTGGTCAGCAGCAGCGGCAGCTCGACGTTCTTGCGCGCCGTCAGTACCGGCAGCAGGTTGTAGAACTGGAAAATGAAGCCGACATGCGTGGCGCGCCAGCGCGACAACCGGCTGTTCGACATCGCAGAGAGCTCGGCGCCGCCGACGGTGACGGTGCCCGCAGTGGGTTTGTCAAGTCCGCCGAGCAGGTTGAGGAGCGTGGTTTTGCCGGACCCGGAAGGACCCATGAGGGCCAGGAAATCGCCGTCCGGAATCACGAGATCCAGTTCGTGCAATACTTCGACCCGCTCTTTGCCTTTCTGATAAACGCGGCTGACGCGTCTGAGTTCCGCCAGTGCCTTCGCCATGCTCCCCTCCACTCGCTCTTTAATTCGTCTTGATCTGTTGTCCGGCCTGCAGCGGTTCCGTCGATGATCGCACGATCAGATCGCCGTCCGACAGCCCTTCTACAACAAGTACCCGGTCCCGGTCGGGGGGACCGCTGAGACGCACGTCACGCCTTTCGACCGTATTGTTGCTGATACGCCAGACGAATTCACCTTGCTCGTCGGATTGCAGCGCTTCGCCGGACACCGTGACGCCCTGAATTTCCTGTTGTGGTTCGACCGCCGTTTCGCTGCCCAGGAACGCCACCCGGACGCCCATGTCGCGGAGTACCCGATCATCCCGCTCGAGAAAGCCGATTCTGACGCCGACCGTCGCTTTTTGCCGATCGGCGGTGGGCACGATTGCGATGACCTCGGCCGGTATCTGCCAGTCGGGGTACGCATCCAGGGTCGCGGTGACTCGCTGGCCAGGCGTGACGCGCTGTATGTATGCCTCGTTGACGTCCACTTCGATTTCCAGGGAGTCCATGTCCACAATGGTGCAGATGCCGGTGCGGGTAAAGCCGCTGCCGGCCGAAATCGGCGATACCATTTCACCCGGCTGGGCGTCCTTCGAGACCACCATGCCCCCGAAGGGTGCGCGAATCGTCATCTTGTCCAGGGATTCCTGGGAGAGTGCGACGCTCATGTCCGCGACCGTCACGTTCTCGCGGCCGGCCTGGAGTCGCGCAGCAAGGGCATCGTAGTTTGCTTCCGCCGTGTCGAGGCTCGCGGTGCTCGTCAACTGGCGTTCGGCGAGATCGCGCAGCCGATCGCGTTCGAGCATCGCCCTGCGGAGCTGCGCCTCGATTTCGGCCAGTGAGGCGCGGGACGCATCGGCCTGCGCCCGGGCAAGTGCGAGCTGTGCCGTCTGCGTTGTCGCTTCCAGGCGCGCAACGATCTGGCCTTCCTCGACACGCATGCCTTCTTCGACCAGCACTTCGGCCACCTTGCCGGTGATTTCGGATGAAACAGTGGCTTGCCGCCGGGCGGTCACGTAGCCGGAGGCGTCGAGTACGCTGCCGGCCGCGGCGCTCACGGGTTTGCGCGCGGTTTCCGTCTCCACCAGCACCGCGCTGCCTGCGGCACGCACGAACAGCCACCCGACGACGGCGGCGATCGCAATGACGCCGAGCGCAAGCGCGAGCCAAAGTCCGCCGCCGCGCCGCGCAGCAGGCGCGGCACTGCGGTCGATCTTCAATTCGTGGATTCGATCCGACGGATCGGCCATGCGCTCCCACCCCCAGACAGCGAGAGCGCATGCTACCAAAACTTCGAATAACTCGTAATCGGATTGGCGAGCCGGGAACGTACGCACCAAAAGATGCGCCATCGCCGCCGCTTGCTTCATCGTGACTCGCATGACAAATGTCATGCACCTGATGGCCGCGTCAGATCAATCTGCGCGGGCGCGTTGCCTCTGGTGCCCGCAATAAAAAAGGCCCCATCCCTGGGGCCCTTTGTCATGCATCGGATGGAATTCCGATTATTCGGCTTCTTCCGTTTCTGCCTCAACGGTGTCGAACTCAGCCGGCGTCAGGTAGCCGTCCTGGTTCGCATCAGCCGTCTGGAATTGAGCAACCAGACCTTGATCGGCAGAGGCTTCTGTCTGCGTGATGACGCCGTCCTGGTTCTCATCAAGCTCGTTGAACGATTTCATCTGTCCCTCGTCGTCGCCCGCGAGAGCGATGCCGGAGGCCAGAGTCAAACCGCCTACGATTGCAATAAACTTTTTCATACTTAGCTCCTTTCCTCGTCATTAACGATTGCGCGGTTCGTTGCCGCTCAGGCGTACAGCTGCAATTGCCATGCCAGATACCCGTTCAGGCATCCGTTCCCAGTATATTTATGCGGGGGCGTTCCCGGCAAGGCATCTCGGCACTTTGCGAGCAGTCGGTTGCCCGGTTCGCAGGGGGCGCGTCGGTAAACTGGCCGAAAAGCGTCGGCAATCAGAGACAGTTTGCGCATCCACCGATGTAGATTCTGCAAAAACGTGCAAGAAGTGCAGGTCAGCTCTGTGTGACCGGTCCGGTATGAAAAGTACCCGTGTTCCTGTCCCGTTCGGCCAGAGGATCGGGCGCGTTGTTCCGGTTCACCTGGGCGAGCCAGAACTGGTACGGAGTCTGCTGCGCCAGTTCCCGGCGCTTGTTTGCGTGATCGATCGTGCAGTAGTTCTTGTATTTGTCCTTGCCCATCCCGATCAGTCCCTCCACTGTGGAAATCGTCTGTATTCCGGATAGCGATAGACAATGAAAAATTCCATCATGTGTGGACAGACTTTTTTCGGCGCGCGGTATTGGCAACGCAACGTGCGCAATTGCAGGCACGCGAAGCAGCCGGCGACGGCAGCGCCGTCGCCGACAGTCGCAGCTTCGAACGAGCCGCCTTTTAGGCCAGGCGGACGCGGTCGGTGAAGGCTACCGTCTCGAGCACTGCGGAAACGGCAGCCGGCGGCGGCCGCTTATACTCCGGCGCCTCGTGCGGACAACAGGGTCCGGCGAGGATTTTCGCGACCACGATGGCCAGCAAAGCGCCTCCGAAACCGCCTCCGGCGGCATACAGTGCTACTTTCTGCGGTGGTAAACTTTCATGAGGCATCAGGCTTCCCCTCAATTGTTCGTTTAACTTATTCGATCCGGGACGCCGCTAGTTTAATTGCTTTTGCAACGGTTATCAGTATTCCGGGTCAACGAAGATTTATGTTGCGCGCGAATTTATCTACTATGGAGGGCTCGCATCGTCAATCGAGGATCCCATGGCCGCCACGCGCGCCGTCACTGAACTCCTGGGAGATTGGCGCTCCGGTGACGAACATGCCCTGGAGGAGCTGACGCCGCTCGTCTACGACGAACTGCGCCGACTGGCGCGGCGCTATATGCACAAGGAACGGGCCGGTCACACGCTGCAGACCACGGGACTTGTCAACGAAGCCTTCGTCCGCCTGATCGGTATCGATGTACCGTGGCAGGATCGGGCGCATTTCTATGCCATTGCCGCGCGCCTGATGCGGCGCATCCTGATCGACTATGCCAAAGCACAGCGACGCGACAAACGCGGCGGCGGAGCAAAGGCGTTGACACTCGATGAAGGCGGCATTGCCGACGCAAGCTCGCCCGCCGGCGGCATCCTGGAAATTGACGAAGCGCTGTCGCGTCTCGCGGAGTTCGATGCCAGAAAGAGCGATATAATCGTCCTGCATTTCTTTGGCGGCCTGACCTACGACGAAACCGCGGAGGCATTGGGGATATCCCCGGCCACGGTGCATCGCGAACTTCGCCTGGGCAAAGCCTGGCTGTTACATGAACTCACCGACGGCTGACCTCAATCCGGAGCGCTGGGCGCAAGTCGAAAGACTGTTCGATGACGTGGCCGATCTATCCGCGCCGGAACGGGCCGCCTACCTGGCGAAGGTCTGCGCTGATGACGCCGAGCTGCGTACCTATGTGGAATCGCTGGCCCGCTCGGACCTCGCCGCGGACACGATCATCGAGGATTCGATCCGCGGCGTGCTGGAACTGGCTTTGCCGGGCACGCGGTCACTGAGCGATGCCATCGGCGAAAGAATCGGCCCTTATCGCATCGTGCGGGTGATCGGCAGCGGCGGCATGGGCGTCGTCTATCTCGCCGAACGGGCGGATGAACAGTACCGGCAGCATGTTGCCATCAAACTCGTGCGGCAACAGCTCATCAATCCGGACATCGCGGAGCGGCTGGTGGGTGAGCGCCAGATTCTCGCCAACCTGGATCATCCGAATATCGCCCGATTGTTCGACGGCGGCACGACCGCGGACGGCACGCCGTACCTGGTGATGGAATTCATCGACGGCATGCCGATCGACGACTATTGCGACAGCCGCCGTCTCAACATCAACGAGCGGCTCAACCTGTTCCGCACCATCTGCTCGGCGGTGCATTACGCACACCAGAACCTGATCGTCCACCGGGACATCAAACCGACGAACATCCTGGTGACCGGCGACGGTACGCCGAAGCTGCTCGACTTCGGCATTGCGAAGCTGCTTGACGCGGGCGGTGCGGCCACCGACGGGCTGACGCGCGAAGGTGTGCTGATGTTGACGCCGGAAAATGCGGCGCCCGAGCAGGTCCTGGACAAGCCCATTACGACGGCAGCCGACACCTATGCGCTGGGCGTTCTGCTCTATCGACTGTTGTGCGGGCATCCACCCTACCGGGTCGGGAGCACCCGTCCGAACGACATGGCCCAGGTCATCTGCTACCAGCAGCCGGAGCGGCCGAGCGCGATGGTCGCGAGAACCTATCCGTCCGCGCCGCCGCCGAAGGAGCAGGATCCGGACCGCGTTACCCCGGAACGGGTCAGCCGGTATCGAAGCACAACTCCCGACAAGCTCAAACGCCGCTTGACCGGCGATCTGGACAACATCGCATTGATGGCGCTGCGCAAGGAACCGGAACGGCGGTACCGCTCGGTGAACGAACTGTCGGAAGACATCCGCTTGCACCTGGGATCCATGCCCGTGCTGGCCCGGCCGGATACCTGGAATTATCGCACCGGGAAATTCGTGCGCCGGCACGCTGCCGCCGTCGCCATGTCGTCGTTGCTGGTGGCGGTGCTGATCGCGTTTGGCGCGACCATGATCGTGCAGAACCAGCGTATCGTGCGGGAGCGCGACACCGCAAAGCAGGTGTCGACATTCCTGGAAGAAATATTCATGGCGCCCGACCCGGGCAACGCCCGTGGCCTGGATATCACGGCCAAGGAAATTCTCGCACGAGGCGCAGACAGGATAGCGGAGCAACTGGCCGGACAGCCGGTCATCCAGGCCACACTGATGGAAACGATAGGACGTGTTTACTTCAATCTCGGGGAGTACGAACCGTCCATTGAAATGCTCGAAGAGTCGCTCCGAATTCGGCGGCGGGTACTCGGCGAGGACCACGGGGACGTTGCAGCGGTCAAAAATGAGCTCGCGGTGTCTCTCACCAATACGGCGGAATACGATCGTGCATTGAGTCTTCTGCAGGATGCTTTAGAGCAAAACAGGCGGCAGTTCGGTGAATCGAGTACCGAAGTCGCCGCCAATCTGTACAATCTCGCTGAGTTGTTACACGCGACGGGGGATCTGGACCAGGCCGAGCAATTCTCGCGTGAAAGCCTTGCAATCTATGAAAGTCAAGGTAACCAGTACGCCAAAGAGGTTGCGGAAGGTAAGAGTATCCTCGCAACAATCCTCAACGCTAAAAACGAGCTCGGTGCCGCCGAAACGCTTTACCGGGAAGCCATTGCTCTCATCAAGGAAAATCTGGGCGACAACCATCCGCTGATCGCGTACTACCTGCAGAATCTCGCAGTCGTGCTCCAGGCCAAAGGAGATACCGAAGCGGCTGAGGCCATGTTTCATGAATCGATAAAAGTCACCCGTGAAGTTTTCGGTGACGAACACAGCTTGCTCGGCGGTTCGCTCGTCATGCTCGGGACTTTGCTGCATAACAAAGGACAACTCGATGCGGCCGAAATGGCCTTTCGCGACGCGCTGGCGGTGCATCGAAATGCCCGGGGGCTGGATCACCCGTACGTGGCCTACGATATGACCAGTCTGGCCATGCTGCTCAACGACCAGGGCAAGTTGCACGAATCCGAGCGGCTGCTTCGCGAGGCACTGAAGCTCTATGAGGAGTCGCTGGGCCCCGAGCATCAGTACGTCGCGTCGACGCTCACCGAACTGGGCGCGGTGCTGATCGAAAAAGGCGCACCGGAAAAAGCGATACCCCTGCTGCAAAGAGCCATCGCGATCCGCGCGAAGGATTACCCCCCGACAAACCCGCTCGTCGCCGCCACCAACACCGTCTACGCGCACGCGCTCGCGCGCCTCGGCCGTTACGAGGAAGCCGAACGCCTGCTGCTGGACAACTATCCGAACCTCACCGGCAACGACGGCCCGCTGGATCGCCGCAGCCGCCGCGCCCTGCTGTGGACCGCCGATCTCTACGAAGCCTGGAACAAACCCGAAGAAGCCACCCGCTACCGCCAACTCCTGTCCGGGGTCGGACCATCGCAACCAATTGATCCTTAAAGCGTTATTGCTCAATCGGCGGCAAAAAGGACGCTAAATGGCCGCATTTCAATAAGAAAACCGGCGCGTTAAGCCGGCCGGGGCCCCTCGTGTCACCGGCACCACGAAATGGTTGCCGGCTCGATTGCCTGCGAAGTTTTCTGTATGTTCCGCTGACAATCGACGACACAAGCAAGCAGATACAGGGACATAACAACAAGTTTTCAACGCAGATGCCGGGCGTCGTCCTGCGCACCGGCAAACCCAGAGGTAGGAGTGCATGGCACGAGTTTTCGGCGTTGGCGCAATCCTTGCGCTCGCGTTTCTTGCAGTCTCCGCGGTACAGGCACAAACGCGCGTCGAATTTCATCTGCTGCCGGCGATTTCGACCGGGCCGCTGGATCCCGACTGGAGCCCCGATGGCAAGTCGCTGGTATTCGCGGCGCGCGGCGATATCTGGAAGGTACCGTCCGATGGCGGAGTGGCCGTTGCGCTCACCGAAGGCCCGTACTACCAGTCCGAACCGGTTTTCAGCCCGGATGGACGCTCGATTGCACTGACGATGGATATCGACGGCAATCTCGAGATCGGGATCGTCAGCGCCTCGGGCGGCGAGATTCGGCGACTGACCGAAAATCCCGGATACGATTTCGCACCGGGCTGGAGCGCCGACGGCAACAGCCTGTATTTCGTCAGCCAGCGCGTAGACGATCTGGATGTTCTGCGCCTGGACCTCCCGGACGGCAAAGTGACGCCCGTGGCGGCAGGTCCCGGGAATCAGTATCAGCCCAGCGTGTCGCCGGATGGGCAGTTGCTGGCCTATGTCGCGCCGGTCGAGGCCCGCATCGGCTCCGGCGGGATCTGGGTGAAGAGCCTGCCGGACGGCGCGTCGGGCCTCGTGCACTACGAGGAATCGAGCTATCGCCTGAAACCCGAATGGTCCCCCGACGGCCGCACGCTCACCTACATCAGCGACACCGCGGGCACCACGGATCTTGCCGTCGTCCCGTTCATGGGTGGCAATCGGCTAAGGCTGACCGAACATGAAGGCGATGAGTTCGATCCGGCAGTGAGCCCGGACGGGACGCGCGTCGCCTTTGTCTCCAATCACGCAGGACCGACGACGCTTTATACGATGTCGGCCGCGGGTGGCGGCCGCGACTCGTGGCTGCCGGTTCGAATGGAGGAACACAAGTCTCGTTTTGACACTGGCCGAATTCACGGCAAGGTCATCGGACCGGGCGGCAAGGTCATTCCCGCGCGCCTGATGCTGCGCGCGAGTGACGGTCGCAGTTATACGGAAGACGGCGGCTTTCACCGCTTGGTGCCCGCGACGCGCACCCACTATCAACACACGGGCGGCGAATTCGACATCGAAGTGCCGGCCGGCGCCACGGTCATCGAAGCCATGCACGGTTTCGAGTTCATGCCGGCCAGCGCCAGCGTGGAGGTGACCCGCGGCGAAACGGCCACCGTTGAACTTCGACTCGAGCGCATCGCCGAACCGCGAGACGACGGCTGGGTTTCCGGCGACATGCACGTTCACGACCTGCACGAAGGGCGCTGGGGACTCGATCACGATCTCTTTTTCCTGCAGCTCGCCGCGGACAACGTCAACATTGCGAATGCCCTGATTCACATGGACGGCAGCAAACTGATGGGCCGCTGGAGCGATCTGACCGGCGAACCGCATCCGTTTTCGAATAACGAAACGCTGCTGCAATATTCGCAGGAATTCCGCGGTTCGTTCGGGCACGTAGCGCTCATCGGTGTGCACGAGTTCGTCATGCCACTGATCGGTGGCGCGGCCAATACGCCCTATGCCGCCGACGTTCTCAAACTTCGTTATTTCGACGCCGCGCGCGAACAGGGAGCCATCGCCGGCTACGTCCATCCATACAACCAGGCGGTGCAGACGCCGGCCGATGCAGGATCTTCCGATATTCCGTTGCACGTGGCGCTGGGCGAGGGCGATTTTTACGACGTGGTTTCCGTCGCGTCGTCGGAAGTCGACTCGACCGCCATGTATTACAAGTTTCTGAATAGCGGCTTCCGGCTGGCAGCGACCGGCGGCACGGATAATTTTTCGGATGTCTGGTACGACCCGTCCGGCGGCACGGCCAGGACCTATG
>JBOHZD010000223.1:0-5177 GCA_050738315.1 Woeseiaceae bacterium | reverse complement strand
CCGACGATGGATCGCGTCGCGGAACAAACGGTCGGCCTCGGCGTGATGCTGATCCCGCCGGCTGCGCAGTGCGATCCAGGCGCCGCTATCGACGAACAGCTTTGCGGGGGCGACGTGCGCGGTACGTCGGGGACGGCTCGGCAACGAACGTCTCGTTCAGGTATCGGTTGAAATTCTCGCTCAAATCCGGCGGCAGACCGTCCACGTCGCCGCTCAGTTCGAGCACCGGGTCTTCCCCAGGCCGCCGCGTAAGGGCACGGATGGCGGCGCGGATTGTCTGCGACTTAGTCCAGCCCCGCGCGCGCGCGAAGGCCTCGAGACGCATGAGATCGTCTTCATCCAGGTAAACTTGCAGCGGCTTTGACATGAATCAGCACGGTAATAGATCATGATAATGATGTCAATGATATCATGAAAAGGCTTACCAGCGGAACGCTTCGCCGTTAGCATGCCTGAAGCTGCCGCTGTTACCGGCATTCAGTTCGTCGATTCTTTCTACCAGCATCTGAGCGGCCTCGGAAGCCTCGACGTTGCCCCGGCCGCCCGTCATGTCCGTGCGCACGTCGCCGGGATGCAGCAGGCCGACCGCGATACCGCGCGGCGCCAGGTCGATCGCCAGTGAGCGACCGGCCGCATTTAAAGCGGCGCGCGACCAGCACGTCCACGTTGTCGACTGCCGCCGCGGCTCGCTGAAGCGCCTCAGCGGAAGTGACGTCCACGCCTTCCACGATTTCGGCACCCGAGCCGCGCAACTCAGCGCTGGCTCGACGGCAAAGGGCGACAACGCGATCCCCGCGTTCCCGGTAAAAGCGCGCGATCGCAAGGCCGATGCCCCTGTTCGCGCCGCTGATGACGATCGTTTGTGGCTTCAATGGAATCTCCGTGCCTACCGCGTTCGGACCCCTGAGCATAGTCCGAGAAACCGGACTTGGGGGACTCTGCATCATCCATCTGCTAGATTTGTGCCCCGAAAAGAATCCGCCGACGCCACCAATCCCTCCCTGCACAGGAGCTACCACGTTGACTGCACTCCTTCTCTCCCTCTTTCGCCTGCTTTGCTGCGTAGTCCCGGGCGTGATTCTTTTAATGGGCCAGGCGTCCGTCGCCATGGCACGCGACGTACCCATCGTCCACCCCGGCGCCCCGGGCGAATCGTCGCAGGCATTGAGCGCCGAAGAGGCGATAAAGATTGCCAATACGCGCTACTCGCCGGCCGACGTCGGCTTCATGCAGGACATGATTCCGCACCATCACCAGGCCGTGCAGATGGCCGCGCTGGCCGCCGATCGCACGAACCGGCCGGAGCTGATCGATGCGGCGGGACGCATCGACGCCTCGCAGGCGGACGAGATCGCCTTCATGCGAGAGTGGCTGCGCGCGCGCGGCGAGCGCGTGCCGGAGCCTGCCGCACATGAGACCATGCACACCGGCCACGCGATGGCCGGCATGGCCACGCCGGAACAGATGGCGGAGCTCGCCCGGTCGGACGGCGTGACCTTCGATCGGTTGTTCCTCGAGCGGATGATCGCACACCACGAGGGCGCGGTCAGGATGGTCGAGGAGTTGCTCGAACAGCCGGGCTCGGTATACGACCCGGTGCTGCTCGAGTTCACGACGGACGTCACCAACGACCAGACGGCCGAGATCGAGCGGATGAATGCGCTCCTGGTCGGGCTGTCCTCCGACCCGCGCGCAGGGCTCGAGGCCGGGTTCGATGACGCCGGCCAGGCGATCGAGAATATGAAGCTGGTGACCTCATTGCCGAGGCCGGCCGGGTTCTTCGATCCTGACAACCCGGCAGAGCTGCCGCCTCGGCTCTTGCAGGTCGACACGGAAGAACCCAAGGGCCAGGCGGAAGACGGCGAGGACCCGGAGGAGCAGCAAGACGAGGAGGACGAACGCGTACCGCTCTTGAGCTTCCTCAACACCGATATCGCCTTTGCCGGGGACGTAATGGTCGTCGGCAGCTATCACGGCTTCAACGTCTATCGGCTGCAGGAAGACGGGGCGCCTGAGCTCCTGAGCTCCGTGGTCTGCCCGGGCGGGCAGGGCGACGTGTCCATCGTCGGCGATCTCCTGTTCATGTCGGTGGAACAGACGCGCGGGCGGCTCGATTGCGGCCTGCAGAGCGTCAGCAAGGAAGTCAGTCCCGAGCGTTTCCGCGGGCTTCGTATCTTCGACTTGAGCGACCTGGCACGGCCGGTACAGGTCGGCGCGGTCCAGACCTGCCGCGGCTCCCACACGCATTCGGTCGTCGCAGGCCCGGATGCAGACGGCAGGATCATCGTCTACGTCTCCGGCACCTCGACGGTGCGCGAGGAGGAAGAGATGGAGAGCTGTATCGGTGACATCCCGGGCGACGAGCGGACCGCGCTGTTCCGCATCGACGTGATCGAGGTCCCGGTCGACGATCCGGCCAGCGCGCGCATCGTCGACAGTCCCGCCGTCTTCGCCGATCCCGACAAAGGCACCCTGGCCGGCCTGTGGCGCGGCGGCGACCACGGCGACGACACTCAGGAAACGAGCCGCACCGATCAATGCCACGACATCACCGTATACCCTGAGCGCGGCATCGCCGCCGGCGCGTGCTCGGGCAACGGCATCATCTTCGACATCTCCGATCCGCTGAAGCCCGGGCGCTTGGATGCGGTCGTCGACAAGGGCTTTGCCTACTGGCATTCGGCGACCTTCAACAACGACGGCACCAAGGTCCTGTTCACCGACGAATGGGGCGGCGGCACGCGGGCGCGCTGCCGCGCCTACGATCCCCTCGACTGGGGCGCTGACGCCATCTACGACATCGTCGACAACAAGCTCGAGTTCCGCAGCCACTACAAGATGCCGGCGCCGCAGGCCGAGCAGGAAAACTGCGTCGCGCACAACGGCTCGATCGTGCCGGTCCCGGGCCGCGACATTTTCGTCCAGGCCTGGTACCAGGGCGGCATCTCGGTGATCGATTTCACCGACTCGAAGAATCCGCTCGAGATTGCGTACTTCGACCGCGGTCCGATCGATGCCGAGGACCTGGTCTTCGGCGGCTACTGGTCGGCCTATTGGTACCAGGGGCGGATCTACGGTACCGAAACCGTGCGCGGCCTCGACGTGCTGGCGCTCGTTCCGAGCGAACACCTGACCGGGAACGAGATCGCCGCGGCAGCGCTGGCCGACCAGGGCGCGCGCTTCAATCCGCAGCAGCAGTTCCGCGTCACCTGGCCGGCCGAACCGGTCGTAGCCCGGGCGTATCTCGACCAGCTCGAGCGCAGCCGGTCATTGCCGGCATCGACCGCGGCCGAGCTGACCGCGGCGCTGGATCGTGCGGCGGCCCGGCTAGGGAACAGCGCGCGCGACGAACGACTGGCTGCCAGGCTGGAGTCGCTGGCAGCGACGCTCGATGGGGGCGAAGGCGACGGCGTCATGGCGAAGCGGCGAACCGGGTTGGCAGGGACATTGAACGGAATTGCAGCCAGGTTGCGGTGAAGTTTAGTAAACAGGTCCTCCGCGGAGGGTTTTCCTGAATGAGAAGCATTCGCAATCAGCCGGCGGCTTGGCGGTGGGTAGTCCGACTTTCTCGAACGCATTTTTTTGATCCGTGTCGATCTTCCTGTTCCTGCGTCGACCAATAGACAGCTACATTCGCATAACCCTTTCAGCAGAGGAGATTGACAATGAAAGTCATGGTGTTCGTAAAGGCGACCAAGGGCTCCGAAGGCGGCGAAATGCCCACCCAGGAACTGTTCACGGAAATGATGGCCTACAACGAGGAACTGGTGAAGGCCGGTATCATGCTGGCCGGCGACGGCCTGAAACCCAGCGCGGAAGGCGCGCGCGTGCGCTTCTCCGGCAGGAACCGCACCGTCATCGACGGCCCCTTTGCGGAAACCAAGGAACTGGTGGCGGGCTATTGGCTCTGGCAGGTCGAGTCGCTGCAGGAAGCCATCGACTGGGTCAAACGCTGCCCGAATCCCATGAATGAGGAATCCGACATCGAGATCCGGCCTCTGTTCGAGCCCGAGGACTTTGGGGAAGCGTTAACCCCGGAGCTCAAGAGGGACTGGAAGCGCATTCAGGCTGAGAGTGAGAGACTCGCAAAGGAATAGCCGCGTCGCGTCTCTGTTCTCACACCTCCGCGTCGCCGGCTTGATCCCGGCCGCTCGACTTGATCAACCCTCTGAGTTCAGCGACTTCCGCCTCGAGCGCAGACAGTCGCTCGGCAAGATTTGAGGCGCTGACTTCGTCTCGGGCCTCGCGCGATGCGCAAGGTTCGGACGGGTGCGGCCGGATGTCGAGGGGACCTGAGAAGAGATGCATGTACTCCGAGTCCTTGCGCCCCGGCGCACGCGGCAGTTTCACGATCAGCGGCTCGCCTTGCCGCTCCATCAGGCCGGTCAGCGCATCCACGACCGCGGAATTGTCGGCGAAGGCGTGCAGGCGCCCGCTTCGGACCCGCAGCTCACCTGGCGTCTGGGCGCCTCGCAGCAGGAACAGGCAGACTATGGCGAATTGCGCCTTGTCGAACTGAAAATCGCTGTAGCGGGTGTTGCAGAATCGCTGCACGTATTTCTCGACGCGGCTCTTGAAATTTTCCTCAACGCGCACCAGCTGCTTCCGTTCCAGATCGCGCACGGTACGCTGCACGACACCCGGCTGCAGCGACATTACCGGGTCCCGTCCCGACTTCTGATTGCATGCGTTGGTCAGGGCATTGAGCGTTAGCGGATACTGGTCCGGCGTGATGACGGATTTTTCCATCAGGCACCCAATGATGCGTGCTTCGTTGGCGGTCAGGTCGAGTGGCACGAGCACATTCTCCTTCGGGTTGTCTGCGGGTGCAGGGAGGCACGAACAAGATATCATGAAGGACGCATCGCTCGACCGGGCGGCATCCAGGACATGAGCAGGGGATAGTGCACCCCGTCGCACTGTCCGGCGACGCATTCAGCCGCCGTTCACCCGCCTTTCAGCGCCGGTTAATCGTTCTGCGCCTATTCTTGCGGCGAGATCGGCAGGTATGCCTTGGCGGCGGAGCTGCCGCGGGCGACCGGCCGGGGAACAAGGAGGACGACATGGACATCGTAATTGCCGCAGAGAAACCGACCATTGCGGAGCTGCTGAGTGAGCACCTGGACTGCCCGGTGAATGCGCAAGACATCAGTATCAGGCCGAACCCGGAGGAGACC
>JBOHZD010000222.1:0-4426 GCA_050738315.1 Woeseiaceae bacterium | reverse complement strand
GGCCGTACGGCCTGGCGTTCGATCCTTTCGAGCGACTCGCGGTGATCGACTACGGCGATTGCGTGTTCGACTTCGGTCGTCCCGAGACGGTGCCGCAGGCGATCGAGAACCACGCTTTCAATATCATCCAGTCGGGTCCCGGCCTGCTGGCCCTGGGTGGCGACCACTTCGTGTCCTACCCGTTGCTCAAGGCGCATGCGCGGCGGCACGGCGCGCCGTTGTCCTTGCTGCATTTCGATGCGCACAGCGACACCTGGGACGACGAAGCCGGTCGCGTCGATCACGGCACGATGTTCCGGCATGCGGCCCGGGACGGCCTGGTCGATCCGTCACGTTCCGTGCAGATCGGACTGCGCACCACCAACCCCGACACGCTCGGCTTCAACATACTCGATGCGCCCCGGGTGCATGAGCGCGGCATCGAGGCGGTCGCCAGCGAAACCAGGAAAATACTCGGCAACCACCCCGTTTATTTGACCTTCGACATCGACTGCCTCGATCCGAGTTATGCGCCGGGCACCGGTACCCCGGTCTGCGGCGGCCTGAGCACGTACCAGGCCGCAACCATTTTGCGGAAGCTCGCCGGGATTCAGCTCATCGGCATGGACCTGGTGGAAGTCGCGCCGGCCTACGACGTCGGCGAGATCACCGCACTGGCCGGCGCCACGCTCGCCATGGAGATGGTATGCCTGTACGCCGGCGCCGCCCGCACCCGGACCGGCACGACCTCAGCTCCCGATTGAAGCAATCGCCTTCAGTTCGCGAGCGAAACCGCGAGCTGTGACAGAATTGCGGTCAGGACGGTGATTGGCCGGTGCGGGGACCATGTTCCAACGATCTCGACAACCCTCTTTACAAAGAATGGCAGCTCTGCTGCTGACCTTGTGTACCCTGCTTTTGTCGTTACGGCCTGCCGCGGCGTCGGCCGCAGAAGCGCTGGTCGCCGTTGCATCCAATTTCACCGAAGCGCTCGAGCAGCTCGAAGCCGGCTTCGAGGAGGCCAGCGGTCATCGCCTGACCGTCACCGCCGCCTCCACCGGCATGCTTTATGCGCAGATCAGAAGCGGTGCGCCGTTCGACGTCTTCCTGGCCGCCGATCAGGAGCGGCCACGGTTGCTGCAGGAAGAAGGGGACGCGGTCCCCGGATCCCGGTTCACCTACGCGATCGGTCGACTGACGCTGTGGAGCACCCATCCCGGGTTCATTGGCGCGGACGGTGCGGAGACACTGCGCGCGGCCCGGTTCCGGACGCTGGCGATCGCCAATCCGGACCTCGCCCCCTACGGCATGGCCGCGCGCGAGACACTCGAAGCGCTCGGACTGCAAGAGACCCTCAACGACCGGATCGTCATGGGCGAGAATATCGGGCAGACCCACGCGATGGTGGCCACGGGCAACGCAGAACTCGGGTTCGTGGCACTGTCCTCCGTCGTGAGTCCGCGAAATGAATCAGAAGGGAGCCGCTGGGACGTGCCGCAAGAACTCTACACGCCGATTCGGCAGGACGCCGTCCTGTTGACCCGTGCCGCGGACAATCCCGCCGCGCGCGATTTTCTCGCCTACCTGGAGGGAGCCGACGCGCGGGCCGTCATCCGGGATTTCGGCTACGGCGTCGAATAACCTTGCCCGATCTCACTCCGCTCTGGCTGTCGCTGCATCTGGCCGCCGTGACCACGGCGATCCTGCTGCTCCTCGGCACGCCGCTCGCCTGGTGGCTGTCCCGGACGCAATCGCGATTCAAGGCGCCGATCGAGGCGCTCACGGCGCTGCCGCTGGTGTTGCCGCCCACCGTGCTCGGGTTCTACCTGCTGATCGCGTTCAGCCCACAATCGCCGCTGGGCGGTTTCTGGGTCGAGATTACGGGCGATACCCTCACGTTCTCGTTCGCGGGCCTGGTCGTTGCCTCCGTACTTTATTCGCTGCCGTTCATGGTTCAGCCGCTGACGACCGCCTTCGAAATGGTCGGGCCCGAACCCATCGAAGCCGCCGCCAGTTTGCGCGCATCGCCGTTCAATGCATTCATGACCGTGGCGGTGCCGCTGTCGGCCCGCGGTTTCCTGACCGCGGCGGTGCTGACCTTCACCCACACGCTCGGCGAGTTCGGAGTGGTGCTGATGGTGGGCGGCAACATTCCGGGGGAGACGCGGGTCGTCTCGATTGCGATCTACGAGCACGTCGAGACCTTGCGTTATGCGGAAGCGCACGTGCTTTCGGCCGGGCTCATTATTTTCTCCTTCTGTGCATTGTTAATTGTGTACGGGATGAATCGACGGTTCCGCCCGTATGTCCGCTGATACCCTCACCTTGCAAGTACGGCTCGGGTTTGCAGGCTTCGCACTGGACTTAGCGGAGCAACTCGAACTGGGCGGCGTGACCGCCGTGTTTGGGCCGAGCGGCAGCGGCAAGAGCACCTTGCTTCGTGCCATCGCCGGGTTCGAAACGCCCGTCGCCGGCCGCATCGCCTGCGGCAACGAAGTCTGGTTCGACAGCGAAGCCGGCACGAACATGCCCGCTCATTGCCGTCCGGTCGGACTCATGTTCCAGGATGCGCGCCTGTTTCCTCACCTCGATGTCGACGGAAATCTCGGCTTCGCCGTCAAGCGGAGCCGCCGTCCACGTGCAGGACTGGATCGTCAAGACGTCGTCGCGGCCCTCGATCTCCTGCCGTTACTGGCGCGACGGATCGGCTCGCTGTCCGGCGGCGAACGGCAACGCGTGGCGCTCGCGCGCACTCTGCTGACGAGTCCCAGGCTGCTGCTGCTCGACGAGCCGCTGTCGGCACTCGACCGCGAACGCAAGACGGAGATCCTGCCTTACCTCGAGAATCTGCCGAAGTGGTTCGGTATTCCGACCCTTTACGTGAGCCACGACATCGACGAGGTCGCCTGGCTCGCGGACCGGGTGCTGGTCCTCACCGACGGACGCGTGCAACTGCACGGACCGGCCGCCGCCATTTTCGAGCGGCTGGACCTGCAGCCGGTCATGGGGCAATTCGAAGCGGGGGTGCTCGCGGAAGGCCGGGTCGTCCGCCACGATCCTCGCCTGCACCTGACCTACGTCGACCTGCAAGGCGATATCCTTACGATGCCGATGATCGAAAGAGTTCTGCCAGGACAGACGATCCGTTTGCGGATTCGGGCGCGCGACGTCGCGCTTGCGACCCGGAGTCCGGAGGGCCTGAGCATCCGCAACGTGCTGCCCGGAACGGTGACCGACATCGTCAGCGTGCCGGACACCGGCGTCGCGGAAGTCTTCGTGCAACTGCGCGGCGCGCGGGTACGAGCTCGACTGACGCAAGCTGCGACGGAAGAACTCTGCCTGGAGAAGGGCATGCCGGTGTTCGCCCTGGTCAAGAGTGTCAGTTTCGAGAAAGCATCCCTGCGGCCTCCCGGCGCCTAATCGCCTTTGCGCGTCGTGCCGCGGCGGCGGGAACTCAGGCGGCCGCTCAGCTCCGAAATTGTCCTGGATATCTCGTCCGCGGCCTCCTCGGCCTGCTGTCTGAGCTTGCGGCTTGCAAGCTGTCCGCGCGCACGGAATTCTTCCAGCCTGTGTTCGAACGCATCCTGTAATTCCGCCAGCTTTTCCAGGTCCTTCTGCCATTCGGCGCGCGCTTCGACTTTTCTTCGCGCGACTTTCCTGCGCAATGATTTCAGGTTCTCGCGGGCTGAAACGAACGTGGCCTGGAGCCGCTCGAGCAGAGCGTTGTGCTCCATCTGTCGCAGCCGCTCATCGATCTCGGACTCGGCCTCCACCCAGTCCGAAATTGCGTCGCCACCGTCGAAGCTGCGCCCTTTTGCGCGGAAATAGGCGGCCTCGGCAACCATTTTCTGCCGTTCCTCGGTACTGACCTTGGTCGATGACATCGATTTACCCTCCTGATCCTGAAATGCACGGCTCTGCGGGAATGCAGGCATGCGCAACATTAGTAATAGCGCGTACCGGGCTTCACCACAACCGTCGGCTACCGACGCCTTGTCGGCGTCCCGGGAATGATCCAGGTTAAAAACTCGGCGGCGTGCAGGCGGACACAACGATACAGTCGACGCTGCCGGTGTTCCGGAAGCGATGCGGCAGCCGGCTGTTGAATCGATAGGCATCCCCAATCGACAAAGTGCGCACCTGATCGGCAACGGTGACTTCGAGGCGCCCTTGCAAAACGATGCCGCCCTCTTCCGCGTCGTGGCTCAACAACGAATGTCCGGTGTCCGCGCCCGGGCGGTATCGTTCGTGGAGAATCTGCAGTTTACTGTCCAGCAGATCGCCGCCGACCTGACGGTAGGAAACCGGGCCGCTGCCGATCTCGCGCAGTTCGTCACTCGCATAAAAGTATTTTTCGGCGGCGCCTCCGGGCGCGGAGAAGAATTCGGCAAACGAGACGCCCAGGGCATCGAGGATGCGTTTCAACAGTCCCAGCGACGGATCGGTG
>JBOHZD010000221.1:0-6304 GCA_050738315.1 Woeseiaceae bacterium | reverse complement strand
GCGTTCTCCTGGATACGCGACAGGCTTTCATTGAACGCGTAAGTGGTCCGGTTGCCGGCGAACACCTGGATGATGCCGGCGGTCAGCAGCATGCCGAGTACCAGCGACACCAGCAGTTCCACCAGGGTGACGCCACGCAGGCGCGTGTCGATGGGATTGGTATGAATCGTGTTCATAAGGCTGTCGTGAACTGGAATTCCAGTGGATCTTCCCGGCCCTGGCTGTCGTCCAGGCGCACGGTGAGGGTGAATACGTTGCCGTTCTGCGTGACGGCGCCGTTGCTCTGCGGCAATCGGCAGGCCAGCGCATTGCGCCACGCGGCGATTTCCTGATCGGGCACGGTGCCGCTGCCATCCGGCACGCCGCAGGGGAGCGGCGACGCTTCGAAATCGAAGGTGTACAGGCCGTCCAGCGCCGCCTGTCGATTGGCGCGCATGCGATCAGCGAGGCTGTACGCGAGCGTCGTCGCCTGGGTACGGAAGTACGCGCTGGTGTTGAACCGGAGCGACAGGGTCTGCAGGCCGGCGAGCCCCAGCAGACCGATCGACAGGATCAGCAGCGCGACCAGGATCTCGACCAGGGTCAATCCACGGCAGCCGGGACATGCCCCGTGCAAGGCGGACCGGCGTCTTTGCGTGTTCATGGGCAGGCCACCCGGTCGGCCGAGACTCGCCCGGCTGCGTTGACCGAGACGTCGCGTCCCTGGTCGCCGGTGCAATCCGGCAGCCGGATTTCGAAGTCCGGAGCGGTGCCTGCAACGGAGCCGCGCGCCATGAAACGAACCTCGTCGACATTGGCCTTGAGCACGCCGGCGCCACCGCTGCGTTCCGGCCAGACTCGCAATAAGTCGGTGGTGGTTCGGACGACCCAGCCGGTGCTCCAGTCGTTGTCGCCGTTGCAGGTGCTGGCATCAGTCGAACTGCACACCATGACCGCCGCGCCACGCCGCGTGGCTTCGCTGCGGCCGAGGTTCAGCGCGGTCACCAGGTCGTTGGTGTGCGTGGCGGCACGGTTGTTCTGTATGAAGCTCTGGAAGCCCGGCACGCCAAAGGAGATGATGATGGCGGCCACGGCAATCGTGATCATCAATTCGAACAGTGTGAAGCCGCCGTTTTTTTCATGACTCGCCACGCCGATAACCTCCGTGTCGAACGCTTTAGTCCTTGCACGCCGCGTATTCTGCGGATGCGTGCAGCGGCCGTGCGTGACAGAAACCGCAGATTGCGCGGAAGGCGGCGAGTTGTCGGACGAGCGGCGTGTTTGAAGTGACGAGCGGTTGCCGGCCGCTGCCGCATTCGCAGTTATGACAAGTGGTACGGTGAAGAACGGGCCTGTGATTTCGACATAATGCGGCGAAGTCGCTCGACGCCCCGCGCGACGTCTCTACTCCCCCTGTAGAAGGAGCCCGACGTGCGGGCGACCCGACACCGGATCCCGCTCGAGTATTCGGGCCACCCCTTCGATCACGTGCGCAGCGTCGAGCGTCTCCATCAGGCTGCAACTCCGGCCTTTCTCCGACCGGCGCAGGCAATGACCCTGGCGGCAGGTCGCGCATGGCACGGTGGTCTGCACCACCCGCACGTTGCCCGTCTGTTGGTCGCCACCGCCGCGGAAAGGCGAATTGTCACCAGCATACCCGTCCGGCCACGGCCCCCAGACACGGGGACTTTCCGGTCCGAACAGGACCACTGTCGGTGCGCCGACCGCGGCAGCAATATGGGACGTCACGGTGTCGGTGCCGACGTACAGAGTGCAATGGGTCAGCAACTCCGTCACATCGGCAAACCGGAGTTTTCCGGCGAGGTCGATCGGGGCAACCGGCATCTGCCGTACGATGCCTTGCATGTATTCCATTTCATTCGTGCTGCCATCGCCCGTCAGCACGATCGGCAACTGCTGTTGATCGAGCCAGGCCGTGACCACGGCCCAACCTGCAAGCGTCCAGCGTTTGTAAGGTACTCCTGGATTCAGGTGCACGACGGCGTACGGCTTCTCGCGCACCGTTGCGGGCATCAGGCCGGCGACGACCTGTTTCGCATCCGCGGCCACCGGCGGCCGGATGACGTGGCAGGGATCGATTCCCAACAGCGCAGTCAGCGCATTGTTCTGCGTCACGGTATGGGCCCGGTAGTGATCGTAGGGAATGGACGCCTGCGTGAGCCAGCGTTTCCAGGCATTCTTTTCCGCGGGTACGATCGCCAGCCGGCATCGTCCGGCCAGGATGGCGTACAGGACCGCCCGATCCGTGTACTTCGTCGATATTGCGAGATCGTATTTTCGGATCAAGCGCCGCAACAGCCGCCAATACTCCCGGACGCCCGGGTGCTTCGAGGCCGTCAGAACTTCGTCGACATCCGTATTGCCTTCGAGAATGCCGGATTGTCCCCGATACACGAGTACATCGAGCGTCGCCTGCGGGTAGGCGCGACGGAGGGACGTCAGCAGCGGGGTGGCGAGCAGCACATCCCCATGCGCGGGTCCGGCAACGAGCAGTATTCGTGCGAAGTTGTCGGGGAAACGCGGGTGGTCGGCCATGCTGCAAAGAGGGCGGCTGCGGGGAATCCACCAATAACAGATTGACGTGCGTTAGCCAACTGACCTGCGGGCGGCGGCGGAGCGATGAGTCAAAAAAAAACGGCGGGCCGAAGCCCGCCGTTGCATGCAGCAGTCTGAGTGTTGCTGTTACTCGAACGCGTAGGTCGCCGAAACGAAATACCGCCGTCCGAGAATGTCGTATTGTGCGGGATCCGTGTTCGACTGCTGGCTCGACGGATAGATGATGGGATCCTCATCCGTCAGGTTGGTGATACCAGCGCGCAAACCCAGTCCTTCGAGTCGGTCACTGAAGACATAACCGAGGGTGAGATCGTAGTAATCGACCGAATCGAGCTTGAATGTGGGAAAAGCGAAATCCGTCATCTCCCCGACACGCCTCCAGCGAACATCACCGTCGAAGCCCCGCCATCCGTAGCCCGCGCTCAGCGTCCATTTCCATTCCGGCAGTGCATCGAAACCGCTGCTCGCCGTGCCGGCGGTCTCTGTCGGCTCTTCGCCCTGGACCGACTCTTCCTCGAAACTCTGCAGATACGTTGAAACCCACTTCGCCCGGAACTGGCCCGGACCGGCGTCCGCCGTGTAATCGACCTGCAGATCGATGCCTTCCAGAGTAAAAGCGGCAACGTTGGTGTCGATTTCCGCGACGTCCGTAATGGTACCGGTGCTCGACAGCCGCCTGAACTGACTGCAGTAGAAGTTGTCGTTCGACAGGTCCGGATTGTAGGTGCGGTTGAAGCACCGTCCGACGAGCAACTCGGCGTCGATCGAGGATATCGCATCCTCGATCTCGATCGTGTAGTAGTCGACCGAAGCCTGGAATCCATCGAGCAGACCTTCTCCAGGCTGGAGGACCAGACCGATAGTGTAGGTATCCGCTGTTTCTTCCGTCAGCTCCGGATTGCCGCCGGAGAGCCCCTGGAACTGCGAGTTCGCGAAATTGTACGCATCGAGCGTCGCATCCGGGATTCCCTGTGCGACGCACAGGGCACGCGCGTCCGGATCGTCCTGTGCGCCCAGCACGCCGCCCTCGCCGACGAAGTCGTTCGAACAGGGATCGCCCAGGCCGGCTGCCGGGAAGTTGATCGTGGCAGGCCGGAACAGCTCGAAGATATTCGGTGCACGCAGCGCATGCTGGTAACCACCGCGAACCGTAAACGTCTCGTTGAGGGCCCAGATTCCCTCGGCTTTGTACGAACTCATGTTGCCCGCGACCGAGTGATCCGAGAACCGGTAACCCAGTGTCGCATCGAGTGACTGCACGGCCGGCAGCTCAGACAGCAACGGGAAGTTGGCTTCCACGTAGACTTCCTTGGAGTTCGTCTCGCCGCGCACGGTATCCGCCGCGTTGAAGCCGACGATGTCGGTGCGCTCCTCTCCGAACAGCGGATCGATACTGGTTGCCCGCAGGGAAGGATCCGGCAGGAAGTCGAATTCGTCGCGCTTGTACATCACGCCCAGAGCCGACTGTACTTCACCTGCCGGCATTTCGAACAACGGGCCGGAGATGAACGCTTCGGCGACCTCTTGCCGGATCGCCGTGTCGTTGATTGCGCCCTTGGTGAAGAACGCGGCACATTCCGGCGAGATGGAGTTGATGCCGAAGGGGTTGATGGCCGATCCGCAGACCGAAGCGCCGTGATCGGCTGCGAGCGACAGTTCCTCGAAGGCGCTGCGTGACACGTTGCCCTGCTGAATCGTCTGCTGGTCGACGTTGCCCAGGGAGCCGTACGCGTCCCAGGTCCACCCGTCGCCGAACGGCAGCGAGCCTGTGGCGCCGACCAGGACTTGCGACACCTTGTAGCTCACGTCGGCGGTACGCGCACCGGCTTCCAGCATGCGCTTGCCGAAGGAAAACGGTGCGTCCGGGTCCGTCCGCGTTGCCAGCAGTGCGGCGACGTCCGCGGGGATATTCGGATTGTCGGGACGGATAAAGAGACCGGTTGCCGGTGTCGAGGCGAGCGCGGTGCCTGCGTCGTAATCCGCCAGCAGCACCTGCGTGTAAAGTTCGGTGTCCTCGGTCAGATGGAATCCCGCGCGGCCGAAAAACGACGTGCGATCGAGCGGCAACTGCAGGTAGTTGATCGGCGAGAAGTTGTAGGTGTACTGCTCGGGATTCACGGGCTGCAGCGGATCGGTCGCGTCGCCGGTGAAGTTGATGACCGGAGCCGTGTCGAACAGCGAGCCGTCCGGGTTGAACCCATAGTTGTGTCCCGGCTCTGCCGAACCCGCGACGTAACCCGGGTCCTGGGCGGCGAAATAAGCGTCGAGTGCCGCCTGATCCATGAGGTTGGTGGGAATGGCGTCCATGCGACCCTGCGGAATCGTGCTCGAACCGACCGGCTCGAAGCTGTCGCCGTCCCAGGCGAGCGCGACGCTCGAGAAGTCCCTTGCACCCGCATCGATCGATTCCCGGTCGGCCCAGTTGAGCGAGCCGAACGCGTACGCGCGGCCGTCGTCCGATTCGATTCCTCCGGTGACTCCGAAGGACACGGTCTGGCCGTCGTCTTCCGAGGTAATGCCGTAGTTCGAGGTCAGTTCCAGACCCGTGAAATCGCGCGTCTTGATATTGACCACGCCGGCGATGGCATCGGAGCCGTACACGGCGGAAGCACCGCCCGTGATGATCTCGACGCTTTCGATGATCGAGGCGGGAAGCAGGTTGAGGTCCACCACGCCCGTCGCATTCGACGGCACGATGCGCTTGCCGTCCAGCAGCACCAGCGTGCGTTCCGAGCCGAGTCCGCGCAATGCCACGTTCGCCTGGCCGCCATTCGACGGGTTATTGGACGTGGACGTAATCGAGGGCACGAACTGCGGCAGGGTGTTCAGCACCTTTTCAATCGTCGGTGCACCGGTCTGCTGGAACAGTTCGGCGTCCACCGTAGAGATCGGGCTCGCGGACATATAGTCCTGGCGCTGGATACGAGTCCCTGTAACGGTAATTTCCTCGAGTTCCTGTCCCTCGTTGTCCTGTGCGATTGCGGGTACGCTGGCACCGACGGCGCCTGCGCCCAGCAAGGCAAACTTCACAGCCCTTTTGAGCTTGATGTTATTCATGGTTACTTTCTCCTCAAGAGTCGGCATTCATTGCCGCCTGCCTGTCCAAGTTGCGTTCTGTTGCGACAACGGCACGGACTCATGAGCCCGTGCGTCACGTGGGGCGCAGTTAAGTCCGCAGCGGCGCGGCTGTCAATCCAGGATGTAGCTAAAAGCACACAAACGAGGGTATAAAGCGGTCGAAAATGGCCGCTGCCAAGGGCGCAGAGCGTGTCTGAAATGCCACATCGGCGGTCGGCGAGCGGTGCCGGTCGCAACCGGGCCCGGGCGCTCAAGTCTCCGCAATCTGCGCTTTTTATTTCTATATTTCAATTAGATGCGTGCGGTCGGCCGTTTTTGTGCCGAATTCGCCCGACCGAGCGGCTTTCGCCCGTAAGGCGTTGTTATTACGCGGCGGAATATCGTTTTGTGGTGCAAGCGAGACAAGAGACGCCGGCCTTCGGCGCACCCTGCCGGCGCCGCCGGTCCGCGGTGCGGTGCAGGGGTCGGGTCAACCGCTGCCTTATAACGACTTGATATAACGCGACGCAGTCCCGGCATCGGCGAGAAGCGGGTTTTCCGCGTGTCGCCCGTTGTAGAGAACGGCGGGCCGAAACCCGCCGTTCAGGCAGTCACTGACCGGGTCCTACTCGAACGCGTACGTCGCCGAGACGAAGTAGCGGCGGCCCAGGACGTCGTAGGTTGCCGGGTC
>JBOHZD010000220.1:0-4397 GCA_050738315.1 Woeseiaceae bacterium | reverse complement strand
GTCCTGCAGAACACAGCGCTGTCCGTCAATATCCGCGAGCGCCTGGATTTTTCCTGTGCCCTGTTCGACGCGCATGGCAGGCTGGTTTCCAATGCTCCACACATGCCGGTGCATCTCGGTTCCATGGGCGAGTCCGTCCGCAGCGTCATCGCCGCCATGGGCGGCAATCTTAAAGACGGCGATTCCATCATGTTGAACACGCCTTACAACGGCGGCACGCATCTGCCCGACATTACGGTCGTCACGCCCTGGTTCGCGGATGCCGATGCGCCGCAGTTCTTCCTTGCCTCCCGCGCGCATCATGCCGACATCGGCGGCATCACGCCCGGCTCGATGCCCTCCGAAAGCCGGCACATCCACGAGGAAGGCGTCCTGATCGACAACTTCCACCTCGTTCGCGACGGCCGCTTGCAGGAACGGGAAGTACTCCGGCTGTTGACGAGTGCAAAATACCCGGCGCGGAATCCCGCACAGAATATGGCTGACCTCAAGGCGCAAATGGCGGCAAATCGCCAGGGAATCCGTCAACTGCGGAAAGCGGTCGACCGTTACGGCATGACGACGGTGCAGAACTACCTGGCGTTCGTGCGGGAAAATGCGGCGACGAGCGTCAGGCGGCTGCTCGATACCCTGTCCGACGGGCAGTTTGAATACGAACTCGATTCGGGCGAACGTATTTGCGTGCGCATTTCAGTTGATCATGACCGGCAAACAGCGACCGTCGATTTCGACGGGACCTCGCCGCAGTCCGGCAGCAATTTCAATGCGCCGGAAGCGGTCACGCGTGCGGCCGTGCTGTATGTCTTTCGCAGCCTGATCTGCGAGGACATCCCGATGAACGAAGGCTGCCTCGAACCCCTGATCGTCCGGATCCCGCAACACTCGTTGCTGAGCCCGTCGTACCCTGCCGCGGTCGTCGCCGGCAACGTCGAAACGTCGCAGTGCGTGACGGATGCGCTGTTCGGCGCCTTGAACGCGCTCGCGGCTTCGCAGGGTACGATGAACAACCTGAGCTTCGGCAACGACCGGGTGCAGTATTACGAAACAATCGCCGGCGGCGCAGGCGCGGGTCCCGACTGGCACGGTGCCGACGCGGTGCAGACGCACATGACGAATTCCCGCATGACGGACCCGGAAGTGCTGGAACAGAAGTTTCCGGTGTGGGTGGAATCCTTCGCGATTCGTCGCGGCTCCGGCGGCGAAGGCCGCTGGCGCGGCGGCGACGGCGCGATCCGCCGCCTGCGGTTCCGCGAACCGGTCGAAGTCTCCGTGCTATCGGGTCATCGCTGCATTGCACCGTTCGGCCTCGCCGGCGGCGGACCCGCGAAAACCGGCGTCAACCGGGTCGAACGGGCCGCGGGCGACATCGAGGAGCTCCGCGGCACCGCAACATTGCAACTGGATGCCGGCGACTGCCTGGTCATCGAAACTCCGGGCGGCGGCGGCTTCGGCGAGCCGCGGAAAGTCCGTTGACGATGCCAGCGCGCGAGCCGGCCGCAGTCATGCACACTGCGCGATCGACGGCGCGAATGCAGTGGTCGAGACACGGCAGCCGGAAACAGTCTGCTGCAAGGTCAACGACACGACTTCGCCGGCGCCGACCGGCTGAAACGCCAGCAGGATCGTGACGCCCCGGCGTGGATCGGCGGCAGCGGTATGCAAGGCATCGCACTGTATGACGAAACGATTGTCGGCAAACGCCCCCGCGCCCGCCAACCATGCCATGTAGGAATGCACCTGTGCATGGATGCGGTCGGCGAGGCCGCTTTCGGTCGGCGCGAACACGGCCCAGCGGGTTGCATGCTCGATGGCATTCGTAATGGACAGGCACAGCCTCTGTACATCGAGGCGCGCGAACTTGCGATCCATTTGACTGTTCCGCGCGAGCGACACCGAGCCCTGCAGTGCCGCCTGGCCGGCAGTATTGCCGGCGATGACGTTGAGCCCTTCCCTGACGAGCCGACCCACCTCTTCGGCCCCGAGCAGGATGCCCGGCACCAGGCTGCGGGAGAAGCGCAGCACACCGGCCGAGAGCGCCTGCCACGGACCGCACAATCGGTCGTGCTTGCAGAGCAGTCCCGCGATCGCGCCGCCCACGGGGCGCGGGGGCGAGCCGTCGGCCTCACGGCAAACCATCCGCGGGAAATACGCAAGAATATTCGGGCTGGCATAGCCGTCGGCGCGGATGCCCGAGACAGCCCTGGCCGTCGAGTTCCAGTCCACCGGCGGATCCATGATCAGCATCGCGCGGCGCCGTCGACAGTAACGCTCTGCCGCAAGGATCGCGGCCGGTCCCGGATCCTGCCGTAGGCCGGGGGGCGGCAGATACAGCAGGTCGAAGCGTCCGATCGCGTCCAGTGAGAACAGGCCGGTTCCCTTGACGGCCGAGCCGATCAGGTCGTAATCGGAGAGAGCTGTGCCATCGCTGCCGGCCTGCACCTGGCCGACATAGCCGGGATCGAAGCGATTGCGCGGATCCGTCGTCGGCAGGGGACGGCCGCCGGGCAGCGGCGCCTGCGGCCGGGCCAGCCTGGAAGTTAGCAGGACATTGCCGATGAAGCCCCGGTCTTCGTCCCGGCAGGACAGCCGCCGATAGATTTCCTGGTCGACCACGAGCCCGGTGTCCGGCGCCACTCTCTGCAGTGTCAGATTGAAGTGTTCGCTGTCCTCGTGATCGATACGGTCGTAGTCGACCGCCGCCCGGATACTTTCGGTCGACCCGGGCTCGAGCGCACGCAATACCAGGACACCGTGCGCCGCCGGTATGCAGATCATCGCACCCCGCGCATTGTTCGCCACCCGTACGACGTACAGGCGCTGCCCGCCGTGCTCGAAAAACTGTTCGACCGCGGGGCCCAGGCTGCTGCGGTGCCAGAGCCCTCCGAAGCGGCGCCGGAAATCGCCAAAACCGCCGAGCAGGACCGGGGTGTCGAGCGGGCCGCGCAGGGCCCGGCCGATAAAGGCAGCCGTGGTTTCAGAGAGGGCGTCGACCGGCGGGTCCATCGACGCAACTTCGGTCACGGTCCTGCCCCGGTCTATGCCATCCGCCAAATCCGCCTCCGAAGTTCAGGGTCAGGCCGGGTCACTTCGATTCCAGCGGCTCTTTGTTACAGGTGCTCTCTTTCTCCTGTTTAAAGCGGCGCTCGCGCTCGTCCTCCGCGGCCGAGGATTCTGCGTTCTTGCGGTCGATTTCGGCTAAGAGGATCTTCAACCACTCACTCATGCGCGGCACCTTACTCATTGAGTTGCGGCTGGGCGACGGGTTTCACCGGCGCCACCGGCTTCACCGCATCGGCCGCATCGGCCGCATCGGACAGACCCTCGAGTTCGGATTGTTCCAGCGGTGCGTCCAGCAATTCGCGCACTTCGGCGAGCGTCGGCGCGTCGGGATCCGCCATCACCGTATTTTTCACGACGCGCGCCCGGCTGTACACCTCGAATGTGTCGCCGAGCAGGATCCGGACCGGGACACCCAGCGCGTCACTGACCACCGTGCGGGCCTGGTTCTGTTCCTTGACGTCGATGAAAGCGCCCGACTGATTGCGCCCGGCGGCAAAAATCTTCTCGAGATGCGCCTCTGCGCTGACGGTGTCGTCCGCCAGCGGCGCGTGGCTCTCGAAATAAAGCTCGCCGTTCTGCCGTCCCAGCAGAAACGGCTCATTGATGATCCGGACGGGCGTACCGACACCCACCGTCGAGTACAACTGTTCGATATTTTCCGGGTAAAGCCGTACGCAACCGTGGCTGACGCGCATGCCGACACCGTACGGCTGGTTCGTGCCGTGAATCAGGTAGCCCGGCATATTGAGCTGCAGCACGTGGCGGCCGAGCGGATTGTCCGGTCCGGGCGGCACGACCGCCGGCAGCGGATCTCCGTCCTGCCGATGCTCCTGTTGCACCGACCAGGGGACATACCAGACCGGGTCCGTCGCCTTGGCAACGACCTTTGCCTCGCCGACCGGTGTGTGCCAGCCGACCCGTCCGATGCCGACCGGATACGTCACGACCCTGACCGGCTCGCCCGCCGCCACCTCGGGAAAGTAGAACAGGCGCTTCGCCGCGACGTTCAGCACGATGCCGTACCAGGGCACGTTCGGCAGCACGTACTGTGTCGGCAGGAGAACGGGAGTGCCGTCGCCGGGTAGCCACGGATCGATGCCGGGATTGGCTTCGACGAGTTCGTCGTAACCCAGGCCGTACTCGCGCGCAAGATCCGAAAATGTGTCATCAGCATTGACGAACACGATTTGCGGCTCGCCGATGACGGTCTGTTCCGGCGATTCGAGCACGAAATCGTTGCGGCTGATCGGATCGAGGCGCGGGCGTTCTTCCAACGGAGGTAACGCCGGCTCTTTCCCGCTCGAGTCACGCGCCAGGAAATCCTGCAACGTGGTGCA
>JBOHZD010000219.1:0-3344 GCA_050738315.1 Woeseiaceae bacterium | reverse complement strand
ACTTCATTCTTCCATGCGCCCAGGCGAACGGCATCGATGCGCGGTTTGCCGAAATGAATGCCGTGCTCGCTCATCGCAGCCGCGTCGTCGATCACTTTCGCGGCATGCAACAAAGCCTTTGACGGTAAGCAGCCGACGTTGAGGCAGACCCCGCCCAGCATCGGCCAACGCTCGACGAGGACGACATTCCGCCCGAGGTCGGCGGCACGGAATGCCGCCGTGTAGCCGCCTGGACCCGCGCCAATGACGACGACATCCGCCTTGTGCGTGGTCACTACGGAATCGCCTCCAGCAACGTTTCGACATCCGACAGCGTCTCACACAGAAACGTGGTGAACCGTACCGCGTACGCGCCGTCGACGACGCGATGATCGTAGGACAGCGACAGTGGCAGCATCAGGCGCGGTATGAACTCCGAGCCGTTCCAGAACGGTTGCATCGACGAACGCGACACGCCACGGATCGCGACTTCCGGCGCGTTGACGATCGGCGTGAACGCGGTACCGCCGATCCCGCCCAGGCTCGTGATCGTGAAACTCGCGCCCTGCATCTGCTCGGCTTTGAGCTTGCCTTCACGAGCGGCCTTCGACAGCAGCCCCAGTGCCTCCGCCAGTTCGTAGATGTCTTTCTTGTCGGCGTCCCGGATGACCGGCACCATCAGGCCGTTTTCAGTATCCGCTGCAAAACCCAGGTGGCAGTAATGCTTGTAGACGATGTCGTTGCCATCGGCGGCAAGCGATGCATTCGCTTTCGGGAACTCGCGCAATGCGGCGACGCAGGCCTTCATTACGAAAGCCAGCGGCGTCAGGTTGATGCCGCGATCCTTTGCCGACCCTTTCAGTTCCTGGCGCTTCGCCTCGAGTTCCGTGATATCGGCCAGGTCGTGCTGCGTGACGTGCGGCAGGTTGATCCAGCTTGCCTGCAGCCTCGGACCTGCGATTTTCTGGATGCGCGTCAGCGGCCGGGTCTCGACTTCACCGAACCGGGCGAAATCGACTTCCGGCACTTTTGGCAACGCGCCGCCCGGCGCTGCCGCCTGCCCCGACAGGATCGCCTTGACGAATGCCTTGACGTCATCGTGCAGGACGCGGTCTTTCGGGCCGCTGCCCTTGACGCGCACGAGATCCACGCCCAGTTCCCGCGCCAGTTTGCGCACGGACGGACTCGCGTGGGCATTGGCAAATCCGGCTTCGTCGATGGCGGGCAGTGCCTTCCCGGTTTGCGCACTGGCTTCCGGCTTTGCGGGCTTCTGCACGGCCGCATCCGGTTGCCGGGCTTCCGCCGCGGGTTTTTTCCCGGGCGCCTTTTCAGCTTTGGGCCCGGTCTCGGCCGGCGCCTCCGTTGCTTCGACGGTCGCGATTTTCGATCCCTTCGATACCTTGTCGCCCACCTTGACGAGCACCGATTCAATGCGTCCGGCCGCGGTCGCGGGTACATCCATCGCCGCCTTGTCGGTCTCCAGGGTGATCAGGGGGTCGTCGACGCCGACTTCGTCCCCTTCCCTGACATGCACTTCGATGACTTCGACGTCGCTGAAATCGCCCAGGTCCGGCACGTCGAGCGTCTGCTTGCCAACGGACTTCGGTGCGGCTGTCTCAGTGTCGTCCGAAGCTTCTTTTTCAGCTTCGGCGCTTTCGTCGTCAGCTTCCGATGGACTGGCTTCTTCGGACTCGCCGTTTTCCTTCTCCTCGTCCGTTTGCTGCTCGTTCGCCTGCGACGATTCCTCTCCTTGCGCGTCCGGTTGCAGGCGGCCGATCACGTCGCCGCTCGACACCTTGTCACCGACCGCCACCGTGATTTCGAGGACCTCGCCCGCGTCGGTCGCCGGCACATCCATCGCGGCCTTGTCGGTTTCGAGCGTGATCAGGCCGTCTTCCGGAGCGACGCGGTCGCCGGCCTTGGCGAGGACTTCGATGATCTCGACGTCCGAAAAGTCGCCGAGATCGGGCACCTTGATGTCAATGCTCTGCGCCACTATGCGCACCTGCCAGGCTGCAAACGTAATCTCGAACAAATCCAAGAAGTATTCTTAATCCTTTGATTCATCAATGTTTGCTCATCGATCAAACCGTGACCGGAGCCGATTTGTCGGGATCGATCGCGTATTTGCGGATGGCTTCCGCGACCGTCTTCTGATCGAGCACGCCGTCGTCCGCGAGCGCCTTCAGGGCCATCACCGCGACATACCGGCGGTCGACTTCGAAGTGTTCCCGCAACGCTTTCCTCGCGTCGCTCCGCCCGTAGCCGTCGGTTCCGAGCGATACGAACCTTCCCGGCACCCAGCGCTGGATCTGATCCGGCACGATCTTCATGTAGTCCGTCGCCGCAATGTACGGGCCCTCGCGCTTCGCGAGGCATCGTTCGAGATAACTCGCCTTCGGCGGCTGCCCGGGATGCAGCTGATTCCAGCGTTCGGTCTGCAGCGCATCGCGGCGCAGCTCATTGAAGCTCGTGACCGACCAGACATCGGAAGGAACATCGAAATCATTCTGCAACATATCCGCCGCCGCAATGACTTCGCGCAGGATGGTTCCGGAACCCATCAACTGAACGCGAACTTTTCCCTGACCGCCGACCTGCAACAGATACATGCCCTTCAATATGCCGTCTTCGACGCCGCTCGGCAGGGGCGGATGCACGTAGTTCTCGTTCATGCAGGTAATGTAGAAAAAGATATTCTCCTGTTCGTCGATCATGCGGCGCAGGCCGTCCTGGACGATGACGGCCAGTTCATAGCCGTAAGTCGGGTCGTAAGCCACACAGTTCGGCACGGTCGAATACAGGACATGACTGTGCCCGTCCTGGTGTTGCAAGCCCTCGCCCGCCAGCGTCGTGCGTCCCGCGGTGCCGCCAATCAGGAAGCCGCGGGCCTGCTGGTCGCCGCCGGCCCAGACGAAATCGCCCGTCCTCTGGAAGCCGAACATGGAGTAATAGATATAGAACGGCACCATCTGCACGTCGTGGTTGCTGTACGAAGTCCCTGCGGCCAGCCATGAACACAATGAACCCGCTTCGTTGATGCCTTCCTGGAGAATCTGCCCCTTCCTGTCTTCCTTGTAGAACATCAGTTGATCGGCATCCTGCGCCGTGTACAACTGGCCTTTCGACGAGTAAATGCCGATCTGGCGGAACATGCCTTCCATGCCGAAGGTTCGTGCCTCGTCCGGCACGATCGGCACGACGTATTTGCCGATTCTCTTGTCGCGAATCAGGGCGCTCAGCAAACGTATGAACACCATGGTCGTCGAGGCTTCGCGCTCGCCCGTGCCCTCGAGTTGCGTCTTGAAAATCTCGAGCGGCGGCACTTTGAGCGGTGTCGATCGGGTCCGGCGCTGCGGCAGGTA
>JBOHZD010000218.1:0-10184 GCA_050738315.1 Woeseiaceae bacterium | reverse complement strand
GCCGCGGCGAATCCGCGCCAGGATGTCGTCTTCCTCTTCCTGCCGGTCCGCCGGGATCAGCATGCGGACCGGCCGGCCGACCAGCTCGTCGCGGCTGTAGCCGAAGATTCGCTCGGCGGCGGCGTTGCATGAGCGAATGATCCCGTCGAGATCTTTCGACAGGATGGCATCGTCGGAGGACTCGACGATGTATAAGCACTGTCATGAATCCGGATTCGCCGACGTTGGGCACGCTTCTGCGCCACCTGATCGAGTTGCTCGATGGCGACCTGGAGGCTGTCTACCGCGATGCCGGGCTGGTGGACTACCGGCCACGCTACACGCCGGTGGTGCGGGCATTGCTCGATATCGGTCCGAGTCCGATCCGGGATGTGGCGCGCCGGGTGGGCATCACCCACTCCGCGGCGAGCCAGACGGTCGCGCAGATGGTGCAAAACGAGCTGCTGGCGTTGCAGCCCGGTGCGGATGCGCGCGAGCGGGTGGTGCACATGACGCCGAAGTTGCGGCGAATGCTGCGCCGGCTGGAGCAGCAGTGGGCGGCGACCAACGTGGCGGCGGCGCGACTGGACGAGGAGCTGACGCATTCCCTGCGGGACGCCGTGACAGGCGCCATCGGTGCGCTCGAGCGCAAGCCGTTTCGCGAGCGCATCGCGGACGCCGGCAAACGAACAGGCAGGCATGGGCGGCACGCCACGGCTACTGCAGCACGAACGAGGCGAGCATGAAGGCGCGTGTGAGGATCGTCCTGCTGGCGATGATCGCGCGGGCGGCAGTGGCGGCCGCGGACGGCCAGTTCTCGCTGGACGCGGCCGATCGCAAGGAAGTCATTGCAGCGACGGCGTCGCTCCTGGAGAACCGTTATGTCTACGCCGATCGCGGCAAGGCGCTCGCTGACGAGCTCCGGCGGAGCGCTGAATCCGGCGAGTGGGCGCATATCGCCGATGCGCAGGCGTTCGCCGAGGCGATGACCGCGTACCTGCGCGAAGCATCGGGCGACGGCCACCTCGGGCTCGAATTCAGCGAGGACGAATTGCCGCAAGACAAAGCGGCCGCGGAAGAGGGCTACAGCGACGCGGAGACGGAGCGCTGGTACGGGGCACATCTCAATCACGGCTTCGAGAGGATCGAGCGCCTGCCCGGCAACGTCGGGTATCTCGACCTGCGCGTCTTCGCGCCGACGGCCATGGCCGGCGACGTCGCCGCCGCCGCAATGACGCTGCTCGCGCAGTCGGACGCCCTCATCATCGACCTGCGTAACAACGGCGGCGGCCATGGCGAGATGGCACACCTGATCATGGCATACCTGTTCAGGGAGAGCCGCGAGGTCAGCGGCAGCTATCATCGGCCGACGGACCAGCACACCCGCGCGATGACGCCAGCCTGGGTTCCGGGACGGCGATACGGGGAAGAGCGACCCGTCTACGTGCTGATATCAGACAGCACGTTTTCCGCCGCGGAAGGATTCGCCTACGACCTGCAGGCGCTGGGCCGTGCCGTCGTCGTCGGAGAGCCGAGCGGCGGCGGCGCGCATCCCTTCGAATATCGGCGCGTGCACCCGCACTTCGTCCTTTCGCTCGCAGAAGCGCGATCGATCAACCCGATCACGGGCGGCAACTGGCAGGGTACCGGCGTACAACCCGACGTGCGGGTGCCGGCGGACAAGGCGCTCGACGAAGCGCTGGAACTCGCGCACGCAAACGCGCCTGGACGGAACTGAGGAAAGCACGCTCGCAGTCGACGACGGTGAGCATCGTGTGCGCGATCCTGTTTGGGTTCGCGGGCGCGCTCCCGGACCAGGGTCTGGAGAGGGGCGGCCGTCATCGCGGTTTTGATCACCGGGCACGATACCTGATAATGCCCGTCCCGAAGTGACCGGAGGCGCCCGTGTCCCCGACCCGCACGGCCCGTAAGCGCAAGACGAAGAAACCCTCCGGCAAGCTCCGGATCGGCGACGACTGGAACGCGATCAACATCATTGCGCTGTCGCAGTCGAATCCGCTGAAGGCCGTCGCCGAGTTCGTCGAGAACAGCATCGATGCGAATGCCCGCCACGTCACCATCACGCGCGGGCGCGAGAAGGGCGAGACCTACGTCCGGATCCGCGACGACGGCGACGGCATACCGGCCGACGAGGAGGGCAAGCCGAACTTCCGCTACGTCGCCACGCACATCTGCGACTCCATCAAGCGGCAGCTCAAAGCCGACGGCGCGCGCGGCATTCAGGGCGAGTTCGGCATCGGGCTTTTGAGCTTCTGGACGGTCGGCGAGAGCCTGACGATGACGACGGCCGGCGCGGACGGCAAGACCTACCGGATGCACATGCGCAAGGGCAGTCCCGACTACCGGCTCGACGCGAAACGCACGCTGCTGTTCCCCGAATCGGGCACGGAGCTCACGATCAAGCCGCTGCTGCCGGGCGTACGGCAGCTCAACGGCGACAAGATGCAGTGGTACCTGGCGTCGGAGCTGCGCGACCGCATCCGCAATTCCGGTGTGCAGGTGAAGATCGTCGACCGCACCGCGCGCAAGGAATACAAGGTGGAACCCCGGCAGTTCTCGGGCCGGCTGCTGCACGAGCTGCCCGCGGCGGCGGCGCCGGACGGCGAGGTCTACACCGAGCTGTACCTCGCCGAACAGGACGTCGCCCACGGCGTGGGCCTCTACCGCTCCGGCACGCGCGTGCTGGCGAACATCACGGAGCTCGACGCTTTCGCGCACGAGCCGTGGACCGGGGGCTATCTCCAGGGCATCGTGGATGCGCCGTTTCTGAACCTGACGCCCGGCACGCGGACCGGCGTGATCCAGGACGACGCGTTCGAGCATTTCATCAACGCGCTGGTCGAGGTGGAGGCGGCCCTCCGGAGGATCATCGCCGACCAGCGCCGCGCCGAGGAAGAGCGCGCCAGCCGCAAGATGCTCATCACCATCCGCAAGGCCTTCAAGGAAGCGCTGCTCGCGCTGCCGGCCGAGGAATACGACTGGTTCGACCTCCGCGAGCGGCGGCCGGGACGCGAGGCGGGGGTGGCCGGCGCGGACGAGTCGATGACCGTGGACGGGGAAACCGGAGGCGCGCCGACCGCAGAATCCACCGGCGGCCAGAAGCAGTTCTTCGAATACGCGGGCCCGCTGTTCAGTGTACGCGTCTCGCCGCAGTCGAGCGTCGTGCCGGTGGGCGAGTCGAAGACCTACCGGGCCGTCGCGCGCGACCGCTCGCGCATCGTCGTCGAGCACGACGTGGCCTTCGAATGGCGCATCGTCGAGGGCGATGGTGCCCTCGGGAACGAGCACGCCGAGATCGTCACGTTCTCAGCGCCCGCGCAGCCGGGCCTCACGCGCATCGCGGTTACGGCGACACAGGGCGACGTCGTGCGCGAAGGCGAGGGCATTGTCACGGTGACGGATTCGCTACTGCCGGAGATGAAGGAGTCGCCGGACAGCCGGCAGGGCCTGCCCGGCTACACGTTCCGCAAGGCGCCCGGCGAGCTGTGGCGCTCGCGTTACGACGCGGAGCAGAATGTGATCGTGATCAACAACGGCCACCGCGACTTCGTGTTCGCCTCCCGCAACCGTGCGCTCAAGCTGCGCTACATCTGCCGCCTGTTCGCCAAGGAGATGGTGCAGAGGAACTTCCCGGGGTATTCGCCGGACGAGCTGCTCGAGCGCATGATCGAGCTGTCGCTGTATACCGAGGAGAATCTGCGCTGATGGCCGGGGAGGACCGCGGCCGGCCTGCGCGGACCGAAGTCGGAGGCCGGCGCTGACGTCCGTCACCCGCAATCGCACCAGTTTCCTGAAATCAGCATGCTGAGGGTTGAGCAGATAGTTCCATTCTTCAACAATGACAGCCGACGGTACTTTCAACACTCCTGTCCGACCCTTGTCCAACCAATCCTGGCCGTTCTCTCGCAGCACTGGCGGTGGATCAGGATCAGACCACCTGCGCGGCAGCTCGCTCGTGTCAATCACATCGATCGACACGTCATCGGGAATGGTTGCTCTCCCCAACACCGAAGCCGGCACCCATCCACGGCGCCTGTAGTTGAGCGTGTATTCCAGCACGGCGAGTGAGATGCTTTCAGATCTGGACTTGTCAATTGAACGACGGGCAAGCGCTCGATGACGCCAAAGCGGAAAACGCCAACTGGCTCGAGTTCGTCAACGGGTCCGCCACGATCGTCGTGTTGTTCCGGGGCGGCCCGGACTATACGCCTGGCGTGCACTGAAGGGTGACCCTTCCTGGGCCGGCGCGCCGGCTCACCACTTCTCCCCGAACGGCCTCACGTCGATCTCGAAGGTCCAGGCGGAACGCGGCTGGTGTGCCAGCCAGACGGCGCTCGCGGCCATGTCGTCCGATCGGAGAAAGAAGTCGTCCGGTTTGTCGGGCATGTTCTTGCGGGTGCGCGGCAGGTCCACCACTGCGTCGATGACGACCAGCGCCACGTGGATGCCCTGCGGCCAGAGCGAGCGCGCCATGGATTCGGCGAGGCTGCGCTGCGCCGCTTTGGCCGGCGCGAATGCCGCGGTCCTGGGCCCGCCGCGCCGTGATGCGGTCGCGCCGATGAAGATGATGTTGCCGCAGCCCGCCGCCTTCATCGCCGGGATGACCTCCCGGCTGACGGCGAGGGCGCCGTACGCGTTCACGCGCCAGGAGGACTCGAAGCCGTCGAGGCCGATTGCCTCGACGTCGCCCCAGACGCCGGAGCCGGCGTTGTACACGACCGTCGCGGGATCGCCGAGCTCGCCGCGGATGCTCGCAAACGTTTCCGCCACCGACCGCGGATCGGTCACGTCGCAGGCGTAGGCACGGCTCTCGGGCAGCTCGTCGGCGAGCTTCGAGGAGAAGTCGGTGCCGCGCGCCAGCAGGGCGACGGCCATGCCTTCATTCGAAAACGCTCGCGCAAGCGCCGCGCCGTTGCCTTCGCCGACGCCCACCACCACGCAAATGGGTTTGTTCATGGGGGTTACCTCCGGGAATGGCTTTGCTCCTGAAAGGCGATGATAAGCCTATCGGCGTCGTCCTATACTGCTCCCATGACGGTGCCACTGGACGACGAACGAGCGGCCGCGGAATGGCTGGAAACGGACGGTCTGGGCGGCTTCGCATCGGGCGCGGTCTCGGGTATCCGCAGCCGGCGATATCACGCGCTCCTGGTCGCCGCGACCACGCCGCCGACCGGCCGGTTCGCGCTGGTCAAGGGCATGGAGGCCTGGCTCGAAACGCCGGCGGGCCGTTTCGCACTGAGCTCGGAGCATTACCTGCCCGACGTGATCCATCCGGACGGCCGGAGCCGGATCACCGCTTTTCGGCCTGACCCCTGGCCGTGCTGGACGTTCCGTGCCGGAAACGGCACGACGATCGTATGGGAGCTTGCAGCCCGTCACGGCCGCCCCGAAGTGGCGCTCCGCTGGCGGGTCGACGAGCGGCCGCCCGGCTCGAACAGTCGGCTGATCCTTCGGCCCTTGCTCTCGAGCTGCCCTCATCACGCGCTGCAGCGCGAGAACGGAGCCTTCGACTTCACGCCCGCAACGACCGCCGGTGCCGTGAGCTGGCGGCCCTACCCGGGCGTGCCGCCAATCTCGATCGCCGCCAACGGCCGCTACCGGCACGAGCCCTCCTGGTATCGGAATTTCCTCTACCAGGCCGAACGCGAACGCGGGCTCGACGATGTCGAAGATCTCGCATCGCCCGGCTGCTTCGTTTTCGATCTTGCGCATGCCGCTGCCGCGGTTCTCCTGTGCGCGGGTGAGGCGCCGCCGGCCGCGGCCGCGAACCCGGGCCGGTACGTGGACGGCCTGTTCGAGAGCGAAGCCGTGAGGCGCAAAGCGTTTGCGTCACCGCAGGCGCGGGCCGCCTTCGCCTACGCAGTGCGGCGCGGCCGCGGCAACAGCATCATTGCCGGTTATCCCTGGTTCACCGACTGGGGGCGCGATACCTTCATCGCGCTGCGCGGCTTCATGACGCTGCCGGGCGGGCTGGATCTCGCGCGCGCAACGCTCGTTGCCTGGGCCGTGCACGTCTCGGAAGGTATGTTGCCCAATCGCTTTCCCGATGCCGGCGGGCGGCCCGAGTACAACTCGGTCGACGCCTCGCTCTGGTACGTCATTGCCGTGCACGATTACCTGCAGGCGGCGCATCGAGCCCGATCCGCAACACGCGGGCAGCGGGTGCTGCGCGCGGCCGTGCTGCGAATTCTCGAGGGCTATCGGGCCGGCACCCGCTGTGGCATCCATATGGCCGCGGACGGCCTGATTGCGGCGGGCGTCCCGGGCACGCAGCTCACCTGGATGGATGCGAAAATCGGCGAGCGGGTCGTCACCCCGCGCATTGGCAAGCCGGTGGAGATCCAGGCGTTGTGGCTCAATGCGCTGAGGATCGGCAACACCTTCTCCGGTGACTGGGGCCGGCTGTTCGAGCCGGCGCTGCGCTCGTTTCAGGCGCGCTTCTGGAACGCGGAACGCAAATGCCTGTACGACGTCGCCGATGTCGATCACGTGGCCGGCGAGACCGACGCGCGCCTCCGGCCGAACCAGATCTTCGCGGTGGGCGGCCTGCCGTTCCAGCTGCTGCAGGGCAAGCCGGCATGGCAGGTCGTGCAGGCGGTCGAGCGCGACTTGTGGACGCCGCTCGGCTTGCGGTCCCTCGCACCGGGCGAGGAGGGCTATTGCGCACATTACCGCGGTGACGCGCGGGCGCGGGATTCCGCCTATCACCAGGGAACGGCCTGGCCGTGGCTGACCGGGCCGTTCGTCGAAGCGTGGCTGCGCGTCCGCGGCAACACGGCACAGGCGAAGCGCGACGCCGGGGCGCGCTTCCTCGCGCCCTTCAACGAGCACTTCGGGGTCGCGGGCCTCGGCCACATCTCCGAACTGACCGATGCCGAAGCGCCGTACCGACCGGGCGGCTGCCCGTTCCAGGCCTGGTCACTCGGCGAATACCTGCGCGCCCGAAGCCTGGTCGACGGCGGGATCGGCGACGCGCGCGAACAAGACTTGCCCGCACGTGCGGCCGACATCGTGCCGTGAGCAGGAGAACGCCAGACCCGATCTGCCGGAACGTCAGCGATGAAAGGCGGGTGCTCTGTTCCAGCAACCTGCCGTAGGATTCCTGCAGATATTTGTTCGAGCAGCCGGCGGCACCCGCGATCGCCGGCGGGACCGGAACCTATTCCCCGGGCTGGGACGCCACCATTATCGATGTGGACCGAAGCGTTTCCCGGCGCACCTCGTGCAGCGGTCGATACTCGTCACTCTCCACAGCGGAAAGGAATGCTGCCCGGGACGGCCATCTCACCAACACGGCGTAATCCCATTCACCGCCGGCGTCTCCCACGAGCTGCTGATGGATGGCGCCTGCCCAGAGGAGGCTGCCACCGTAGGCGCTGATGACTTGTATTGCCGGCGCCGCGTACTCGGTCAGGTATTTCGTCTGCGCTTCGGCGCTGCCGAAATCCAGGAGGTTGACGAATACAACGGGCCCGTCCGCGTACGCAGGGTGGCTGCGGAGCGTACTCAGGCTGTCGTCATCCGGGACGATAGCCGCCTGGCGCGTGCACGCGTCCGATGGAGGCTGCGGGTCACGGTTCACCACTTGCGTCTCGATGAGCCACTCGCCTTCGCTCTGCCGATGCCACGCGACGAGCGCATGGCCGGCCTGGATGCTGCAGCCGCCCGGCATCGCGTGCATGACGAACCGCGAAACCATGTGAGCACCCTCGTCGCCCCGGAAGACGAAACGCACCGGTTGCGTCTCGAGCTGGAGCTCGATGCCGGCAGGACGCTGCGCCACCCAGCCGCGCACTCCCTCCAGGATCGCCTGGCGACCCTCCAGCACCTCACCGGTGTTTGCAGCATACAGGGCATCTTCCTCGTACAGACTCGCCAGCGTAGCCGCGTCTCCCTGCTCCCAGGCAGAGACCCAGGCCTCGGTTGCGGCCTGTATCGCGGCTTCGGCGGCCGAGGATTCTTCCTCGGTCTGAGGGGATGGCCCGCAACCGCTGATGGCAGCGAACGCGAGCATGGCAAAGATCAGTCGGATCATGGTCGGCCTCCGGATCAGAGCACCTGGCGATCACATTCTACGCCGCAGCGCCGCCGGTCCGTCACCAGACTGGAAAGCCGGGACACCGACATCCACCCGGAGGATGATGTCCTTCACGCCAACGCTCTTCACCGTGATAACGTGGAGATCACGATCAAGGCCCAGCCGCGCAACCGCGCTCATGGACGCATCCGCGTCGTTGATCCCGCGAATGCCTGAGGCTGTTGCTGAAAGCCGGCTCCAATATTGGAGGCCGGGACTGCGCCGTGCCGTGATGAAGACCCGGCCTGAACCGCGGACACGGGTCACTCGATGTTGAGCCGCCTGACGATCTCCGGGTAACGCTCATCCGATCGCATGCTTCGAACACGGGATCCCATGGCAACCAGCCGATCAGCTGTGATCGTTCGTCGACGGCGCGCTCGAGCCAGGCGAAAGTTTCGTCCGCGTTTCCGAGCGCCGCGCAGATCGTGGAGATGTCGTAGGCCGAGACGTAACGCCGACGGGATTCGGCGATGAGCCGCTCGATCTCGGCCTCCGCGTCGGCGCGCCGTCCGGACAACGCATAGGCCTGGCCCCGATAGGCCGCGCTGCCCGGCGTCAATGGATCGCCACGACCGCCGGTGAGGTTGTTCCGAAACGACGGCGACACCCTTCAAATAGTGCGGCCGGGTCCGGGCAGGGGCGAGGCAATCGGGGCAGGCGGTCCTGCAAAATCCGCCGGGACGATGATCATCCAGGACAGGCCGAACCGGTCGATCACTCCGCCGAACATCTCGGCAAAGAACGTCTTCCCCAGCGGCATCTCGACCTTGCCGCCGTCGCCGAGCGCCGTGAACCAGCGTTCGCACTCGGCCGCGTCGCGCGCCGTGAGGGATACGGAAAATCCGTCGAAGTTGGTCGGCTCTCTGGACAAGCCGTCGGACATCATCAGCGTGGCGTCGCCGACCTTCAGGCTGGCGTGCATGATCCTGTTTGCGACGTCCGGAGGCAGGTCGGGTGCGTTCGCGTCGGGATTGTCGCCGAAGCGCATCGAGATGACGACTTCGGCGCCGAGCGCCTCCTTGTAGAACTCGATGGCGTCTTCGCAGCGGCCGCGGAAAAACAGGTAGGGTTCGGCTGGCATGAGTTGCTCCTTTTTTGCAGGTTGGGGCGACGCGTTCCACGTCGTTATCGATACCTGGTCGAACGGCGTACCGCGGTTTCGACAGGGTGCTACTCAGCGGCCGCTTCAGGATGAGGGCTGGACCCCTGATCCGTCGAAGCGGCCACGTCCGATCAGTGCGTCGTCCCTTCCGGCGTGCCTGCAACCGGACTACCATATCCTTTGTCGCCCCGTCCGCGACCGTTCGGGAGTATCTCGTGATGCCAGGAGCAAAACTGCGTGCATTGGCCTTTTTGCTCGTACTGTCCTGCGCCTGCAGTCCCGAAGGAAAGCCGCCCGCGGATACCGCATCCACGGATAGCCCTGAGCCGAAAGCAACGCCCATGTCGGCCGACGGACATTCGAGTCGGAACTCGCTGGATTGGGCGGGCATGTATTCCGACGTCATTCCCTGCGCCGACTGCCCGGGAATCCGGATGACGGTTACCTTGCGTGCCGACGGCCGCTTCGAGCGAACGCGGGTCTACCTCGAACGAAGCCATTACCACTGCTCGAGGCGAAGTCCTGCTACGCGGCCGAACTCCGCGGTGTTTCGCGTCACCAGCACGGCGTCGTGCGTGCGGGCAATCGCCGCAATCATGAGATCGTTGGGCCCGATCGGCTTTCCCTGCGCTGCCAGGTCCGTGCGAATGAGTGCGTAATGGGCGGCGCAGTGATGGTCGAACGGGAGACTTCGCAGGGGGGCAAAGAACTTGTTCAGCCGCTGAAGATTGGCATCCGTCCGGGTGCTTCGATGGGCACCGTAGAGAAGCTCGCCCTTCACGACACTGCACAGGGCAATCTCCCGCGGCGAGTGCCTGCGGAACCGGGCTTCGATCTGCGGGTCCGCCTGGTTCAACAGGTGAAGGCAGATATCGGCGTCCAGCAGGTACATCAGTCGAGATCGTTGCGCCGTTCGTACTCGCCCTGCGGCGCCCGCCGGAGGGGTTCGCCTTCCCACCGTCCGAAGACCTGCTCGAAGTAGTCCTCCGGCCACTGTTC
>JBOHZD010000217.1:0-4807 GCA_050738315.1 Woeseiaceae bacterium | reverse complement strand
GCACCTGGGAAGAGACTGAGTATGACTTGGTTTACACGAAGATGGATCGTCATTGCGCCCACGACAGTTTTCTTCGCTCTCTTTGCGAGGCAACCAAACTCGAAGCTGAGAGAAAGATGGAGGAGGGCGACGTCGATTTGGTCTCGGTCAGGAAGCGCGCCGGACGTTTCTCGTGAGGCTGCCGCCTAACCAGGCGTTGGAGCCGCCGTCGAGCAGCCGTCCTGATTGACCGCCGGTGGTTCACGATCGTCGCTTCTCAGGCCGGTCCGACTCGTGGTATGCGGTCGCTGCTCGGCGCGGCTCAACGCCGGGTCGTTAGGCCGCACCCAAGCGACTGAGGAGGTGAATCGTGAGGTTCTTCCTCTACACCTACAAGATGTCTGCGAACTTCCAGATCTCGCGCCGGGCCGGCGTCTTTGGGGCGCCATACGATGCCACCGGCCTTCCCACGAAGGTCCGCCAGCTCCGCCGCGGCGACATCATCATCATCCGAGACGCAACGCACTCCGAGCTGCGGTTCTTTGGTCGCTGCGTTGTGGTCGGAGACGTCTTCGACCAGGAGAAGTACTCCCCGTTCCGCGATCACCTGTGGGAGGACGAGATCGAGCAAGAGCGAGTCATCTATCCCCTCCGTGTTGCGGTCGACTTCAAGACCGCCCCAGAGCTCTCCTTGGACTCGGTCACGTGGGAAGACCTCGATCGGCTCGGCTTCACCAACGCGAAGGGCCAGCCTCTCACGGGCCGCCAGGCATGGGGTAAGAAGCTATCTGGCAACTTCGTCTCCGTGGAGAACGAGGTTGCACCGTTCTCGGACCTACTGGGAGTCGGTGCGGCCTAACAAGGCGCTGCAGCTGACGGCCAACAGCACGTCCCAATTGAGGTTTAGTAGCATTCTGGCATCAACCTTGGGTGCTTCAGCGACGTTTGGCGGCACTGTTGGCCGCAGCTGAGCGCCGATCCGTTCGGCGTCAAACGGAGATTGCTGTGGCGTCGATCCGTAGGGCTTCCGTGCTCCCGGCGCTGTGACGTACGCGCGAAAGGGGTTACATTCCTTGCACTCGATCTCCGCCGCAAGGCTGCGCCGGATCGAGCCTTTAGCAGTCTGAACCAACGAAAGGAGCATGACACATGGCGATCATCGTGCATTTCTCACCGAGCGGATTGGACAAGTCGAAATACGACGATGCAATTCGTCGCCTCGAGCAAGCTGGAGCAGGCAGTCCACCCGGACGTCTATATCACTGCTTTTATGACTCCGGCGGGGCTCTCAAGGTAGTTGAAGTATGGGATTCCCAGCAGTCCTTCGAGCGATTTGGTCAGACGTTAATGCCGATCTTGAAGTCCGTTGGCATCGACGCTGGGCAGCCCGTGGTCAGTCCGGCGCACAACGTGATCTCCGGCCAATAGGAACGCCCGCTGGCGTCGCTACTGCCAGAGCATGCGCTTGGCTTGAGGGGTGGGGTGGAAGCAAAGATCCTTGCCGCGCGCTGGTCGAGTCATGTTCGGTCTCCCGAGAATACCGCCGTCTGGTTCATGACGCCGAACCCCGCGATGAACCGGACGCACAAACAGCGGCGCTTCGCTTGCCGTTTGTGCGCCGGTTATCGCAAACGTTAGGCACCCTCACGCTCAATTTGGCTCAGTCGCAAGGAACAGTCATGCACGAAAGCGCCACGTGGTCAAATGGAGTGATGAACGCCGACAATCTGCGGGTACTCGTTTCGGATTATTTCCTGAATCGCGCTGCAGCGTTCGACCTCAATCCGGACAAACTCGTAGTCGAGTACGTTCTAAACTGGGGCGGATTCGTCAACTTCTCCTACCGGATACGCGACGCGCGGCATGCGTACCAGTTGAAGCTGAGTGCATCAGCTGAGGACCAAGCCGCGCTTCGTCTCTGGATGGCGCTCTCACCGCTGCTCGAACCGTACCATGCGCCACCCATTCTAGAGTGGATCGAACTAGACTCGATCGCGGGGCCGCTCTTTCCGTGTCTGCCCGGAAATGCGCCGAAGTTCAGCGGTCAAGTCGTAGCCGAGCTCGTCCCCGTGCTCCGTAAGCTGAACGCGGACAATGAGCTCGCTGCAGCCCTGCAACCCTCGCGTGCTGTCACCGCTCAAGCTGCTTACCTGGCGTCATTTCATGAGCGGTTCACGGAGGACTTGCGCGGTATACGAGATTCACGTCCCCCGTTTGTGAGCGAGGACCTCCTCCGGTGGCTTGAAGATGAGGTTGAAGTTCTGTCGGAGCTGGTCAACTCCTCTGCAGCGTTTGGCGAGCCGCTCACAAAGCCAATTCACGGAGACCTGTGGCTCAACAACATCCTGTGGGTAAGCACGAATGACTGGTATCTCGTGGACTGGGATTGCATGCGCATCGGAGATCCTGCGGCCGATCTTGCCACACTGCTTGGACCGACCGTACAAGATCCACGCCCGCTGAAGATGCTCGAGCGTGCGGATGACGTGCTCACGTCTGCCGAACGTGAACGCCTTTCCTACCTCGGGCGCGCGACCCTCCTCGACTGGGTAATCGACCCGCTGTCCGACTGGATTGATGCCGGCGCCGCGCCAGAATATGAACATGCCGTGCGTGCCGAGAAGGAGCGAATCCACAAGCGCGCGCTAGCTTGCTACGAGGATTTGTATCGCCGATCTTCTGATCGCTCTCGTAGTTCCTAGAAGGTCAAGCGTGCATCGGGTGCCTAACGAAGAAATGAAGCTGGCGGGTGCTCTGTTCAGGCGCGGAGCCGCTGGCGAGAACTCGTATCGTAGTTCATACGTCACTCCAGCTGGTGTGGCCCGCAGCTTATTTCCAGTGCGTTAGACCGCTACTGAAAGATGCCGTTCAACGTCACACTTGAGGAGGAGCAGTGCCGCTTGTTGTTTCGAACAGATACTCGCTTCTCAGTCGTCGACTCACAAAAGGAGAGAACACATGCCGATCACTGCTTTCAACAGTTTCACCGACGGCCTCGATCCGAATCGAAGGAGCCGCGAACACTTCGTCGCCAACATCGACGTGGAGGACGACCGCCTCTGGGTTCCTTATGCGGAAGGTGTATGGTTCCAGCCGTGCTGCTTTAACGTCACGTCTGGAGGATTCAGCGTCGTTCTGAAAGGCCTCCCCGGCGCCAAGCTGGGCGTTCACTACCACGTTGGCACTGTTCATGGCTATACGATGCGTGGTCACTGGCGGTACCTGGAGCATGACTGGGTTGCAAAGCCCGGAACATTTATCTACGAACCCGCCGGCGAGGCTCATACGCTGGTCATCACCGACGACTCACCGGAGCCAGCGCTGATTCTTTTCATAGTCGAGGGCGGCCTCATCTATCTGGACAACGCGGTCAACGGAGGCTTTGCTGCCTATGAGGATGGATTCACGGCTCTGGAGCTGACTCGGAAGCACTATCGCGAGGCCGGTCTCGATGTGCGCCAGCTTGACCTGCTAGTTCGCTAGTTGAGGCACGCGGTCTAACCACCGGTTGCAGCGGACGGGCCGCTACGAGGCCCGCTGCTGAACCGGGGCGTTAGGCCGCTTGAGAGAACAATGCTTCGCGAGAATGCCTTGCTAGAATCTCAGTTTGGGTGCGTCGCACTCGCACTCTTGGTAGCCGTTTCCGCGTGTATGCCTCCGCGCAGCGGTGCCGGGGGAAAAATCCTCTTCCACTCGGACCGCAGCAGCACCGAAGAGATCTTCGTGATGGACCCGGACGGCTCGAATGTCCGGCAGCTCACTCATGTAGCTCGAAGCGAGGTCGCGAGCATCGATGCTGAGGGGTCGCCGGACCGGAAGCAGATCGCATTCTCGTCGAACCGCACTGGACCGTGGGACGACCTCTACGTGATGGATGCCGACGGCGGGAACGTGCGGCAGCTCACGAATACGCCAGAGGTAAGCGAGCACGATGCGGCCTGGTCGCCAGATGGGCGGCACATCGCCTACTCCGCGCAGCCGCGCTCCCCGATCGCTGCAGACGGAACACGGCAAGATCGACAGCCCGTTCAGATCTGGATCATCGACGGGGACGGCTCCAATGCTCGTGCCCTGACCAGTGGCAGCAGCCGGAACGCTCTTCCCGCCTGGTCTCCGGATGGCTTGCTCATCGCCTTCAGTTCCGACCGCCACGCCAAGTTCGATCTCAAGCTGATCGGAACGGATGAGGGAGACTGGCAGATCCACCTGATGGACCGCGATGGGTCGAATGTTCGCCGACTGACCGAATATGCGCGTGCCGCGGGCACGCCGGCGTGGTCACCTGACGGACAGCACATTGCCTTTAACGTCGACGGAGACATCTACGTAACGAGTCGCGACGGAAGCAACCGGCGACGCTTGACGGATGGTCCGCGCGTCGACGTCCGTCCGACATGGTCACTAGACGGAAAGGACATCGTCTTCAATTGTGGCACTGCTCGCTGGCACCTTGTCGATGGCGAGCTTCGCGCTGGTCAACACGAGAAGTGGGAGATCTGCCTTATCCGCGCAGATGGCTCGGGGTTCAGGACTCTGACGAAAAACGAAGCATTCGATGGGCACCCCGACTGGTGGTAATTCCTCCGTCGTGCATCTCTCAGCCGCGGCCTAACCCGCCGCTGGAGCCGACGACGAACCGTATCACCGTCCTCGCGTGTGCGGTACCATTTCGCTGCGGTTCGTCGCGGCTCAGCGGCATGCCGTTAGGCCGCGCACGCGAAGAGGCCCCATGAAAGCACGTTGACCGCGCGACCGGTGCCGCTGATAGATGACTCGCCCCTCTATCCGCGGGTAGTCCTATAATGGCGAGGACCTCAGAGAGGAGACA
>JBOHZD010000216.1:0-4467 GCA_050738315.1 Woeseiaceae bacterium | reverse complement strand
GCCGCCGCATCTTCGATCCGTTGCTGAACCCGAGCTTCCACTTCTTGTTCGACAACTCCATCGCCATGTACAAAACCGTTCCTGACTCGTATCCTCGTGCCTGGGTTGCTTGCATTTCACTATCCTCTTGGTTCGTCTCTCACAAAATTTGAATTCTAGAGGATTGGCAAGCAGCCCTTTATATATACATAGGATCTACAGATGCAGGATTCGACGTGCACGGCCACCGGGACGGTGGAGCGACAGAGGCCGATCCGCGTGCAGCGCACACCGACAGCCGGGATGGTCGGAGCGGAGGCTGGAGTGGGGAGGGCTTTTCGGGATCAGAGGATTCCCGCGAGTTCCCTTGTCGCTGGCGGGTCCTCAGAATGAGAAAGGTCTTTTGTCGAGCGGTTCCGCGGGCAGGTATTTTGCCCGCAACCGCTGATGTTCCGAGGGCGGAAATTCCTCCAGGATGACGCGGCGTACATGATTCTCGGACACCAGAACCTTGTCATGCGCAATCTTCGCCAGCGCCTTCGCGTCTTCCAGCGCTTCCTTCGATTCCTGCAGGTGACGTGGCTTGACCTTGTCCGCATGCCGCTGCAGTTTGCTCACCTGCTTCCCTGCTTTGGCGACGACGGCGGTGGCCTTGCGCAGATTCGCGCAATCCGCAGCCAGCTCCTTCCTCACTCGGCGCAACTGCCCCCGCGCTGAAGCGCTAAGGACGCGCACGAAAAGGAACAGGGCGATGACGAGCCCGACCACCACCGCCAGTGCCAGCGCCCAGTTGTTCCGGAGCAATTCCGCGTCCATGGTCCGTCAGCGGATCGCGCTTGCGACAGGCATCGTAACAACAGTGTCTCAGGAGCTAGGACGGCCAGTCCTGATCGAACGGAAACGGTCGCTCGTCCGAATTGAAAGTCAGATACAGGACGATCTGGTAAGTGTAAGTCGCGAGTGAATGGCCGAGCGCTTTCAGCCGCACATTGGTTTCTCCGGTCAGGAGAACCCAGAAGAACTGCAGCACGACGACCGCCGCAACCACGATCCTGGAAAGTCCGTAAATCAGGACAAGTACGATCATGAACAACAACCTGAGCCAGGTATCGCGGGATTTCAGGTTGCCTTCCAGGTCGGTCGCAACCGTGCCGTCGTCCGCGAATGAATCAAACTCGCGATCGCCCGGCACATGATCGCGCGGCTGTTCCTCGTTCGTCATCGTCATTCACCAAAAATCCACAGGGGACAGGCGAATGATACTCCCTTATCCGGAAAATCAGGTATCAGGGACTGAAGTAGTAGCGGTAGAAAGCGAATGCCAGAACGGCCAGGAGCAGTGCCTTCAAGAGCAGCGGCAGGCTGGTTCGTTCGCCCACGAAACCCGGCAACGGCGTTACCTGGCCGTGCTGTCGCGCTGCCTTGTCGACCAGCACTTTGGCATTGGCCAGACCGATCCCCTTCGCTTCGCGCAGCAACTGAATGGCTTCTATTTTTCTTCCCTGTTGGATCGCGCGCAAAACCTGGGGCGGCAGGTCGTTGTCCGAAACGATTATTTCTTTTTTCATGGGTCGAGGGTGGTCCATCGTATTTCAATCCGGTCGAATCATAATGGTTTTCCCAGCACCGCAGGCTGAGCCAGGTCTCAGATTTCGCAGACTCCCGCCTTCATTTTTCGATTACCGCCGGACCCTGTATAGTGCGCGCACGGTTTGTACGACGGAGGGAGCGATGAAATTTCCGATGATCCTCGCAGCCATAGTCTGCACGATACTGTCCGGCTGCGACAAGAGCGAAAGAGAAAGCGGCGACGGGCCCGAGCCGTTTGCCAGCCGGTACGCACCGTTGCCGTCGGAAGCGACCCTGCTCCGCGGCGCGACGGTACTCACCGGCACCGGCGAGCGCCTGGACAATGCAGATGTGCTGATGCGCGACGGCAAAATCGTGCAGGTCGGCACGAATCTCGAAGCCGGCGATGCGCAGCCCTTCGATGCGACCGGTCTGTGGATCACGCCGGGTATCATCGATGCCCACTCGCACCTCGGTGTCTACCCGTCCCCGTCCGTCGAGGCGCATGCAGACGGCAACGAAATCACGTCGCCGAATACCGCCGAAGTCTGGGCCGAACACAGCGTGTGGCCGCAGGACCCCGGCTTCATCACCGCGCTGGCCGGCGGCATCACGTCGCTGCAGATCCTGCCAGGTTCCGCGAACCTCTTCGGCGGCCGCAGTGTGACCGTGAAGAATGTTCCCGGCCGGACGGTCCAGAGCATGAAATTCCCCGGTGCGCCCTACGGCCTGAAAATGGCCTGCGGTGAGAACCCGAAGCGCGTGTACGGCACCCAGGGCAAGGCGCCGGCGACGCGCATGGGTAACGTTGCCGGCTATCGCAAAGCGTGGATTGCCGCGGAGGACTATCGCGACAAGATGGAATCGGGGGAGAACGGCGAAGGCGAACCGCCGCTCCGCGACCTGCAGCTCGAAACGCTGGCCGGTGTCCTGTCCGGCGATATTCTCGTCCACAATCACTGTTATCGTGCCGACGAAATGGCGAACATGATCGATCTCTCTAAGGAATTCGGCTATCAGATCGCCGCCTTTCATCATGCGGTCGAGGCCTACAAGATTCCGGATTTGCTGGCCGAAAACAATATCTGCGCCGCAATCTGGGCGGATTGGTGGGGGTTCAAGATGGAGGCCTTCGACGGCATTCGCGAAAATGCCGCGTTGATCGACAATGCAGGCGCCTGTGTCATCGTGCATTCCGACGATGACCTGGGTATTCAGCGACTCAACCAGGAAACGGCCAAGATCATGGGCGCCGCCAGGCGCGTCGATATCGACATCGCGCCCGAGCACGCGATTCAGTGGATCACCCGCAATCCCGCAAAGGCGCTCGGCATCGCCGACAAAGTCGGCACACTCGAGCCTGGAAAAATGGCGGATGTCGTGGTCTGGGACGGTAGTCCCTTCAGCGTTTATACGAGGACGGCGCGTGTCTACATCGACGGTGCCCTCGTATTCGAACGCGGCAATCCGGATGTCAACCCGGTGAGCGACTTCACCCTTGGAACGGCCGCCGCTTACGGAGGTGCGCAATGAAATCACTCGTCCTGTCCGTGGCCGCGCTGACCCTGTTCGCCACCGTCAATGCCCGCTCCGAAGTGACGGCGATTACCGGCGCCACCGTACACACCGTCGGGCCGGCAGGCACCGTTGAAAATGCCACTGTCGTCTTCGAGGACGGCACGATCATCGCCGTCGGCAAGGACGTCGACATCCCTGCCGGCGCGCTGCTCGTCGATGCGGCGGGCAAGATCGTAACGCCGGGGCTTTTTACGCCAATGGGGCAAATCGGCCTGGTCGAAGTCAGCGCCGTCCTCGGCACCGTCGACTACGTGCAGCGTGGCGATCAGTTCTCGGCCGGCTTCGATGTGGCATCCGCCTACAACCCGCGCTCCACCCTGGTGGCGACGAACCGGATCGAAGGAATTACGCATGCCGTAATCGCGCCGGAATCCCAGGAAATCGACGAGTTCGGCAACTCGAGCCGGGTGTTCTCGGGTCTGGCGTCCGTGGTGCAACTGGGCGACGGCAGCGACTTCCTCATCGAGCGCGGTGTCGCGGTGGTGGCCAATCTGGGCGAGCGCGGCAGTGATTTGGCGGGCGGTTCGAGAGCTGCCGCGTTCATGGTGCTCCGCACGGCACTCGACGACGCGCGAGACTATGTGCAGCATGTCCGCGACTTCGACCAGGGAAACCGCCGCGCGTACTCCGTGAGCCGCGCGGACCTCGAAACGCTGCGCTCGGTCCTGGACGGCACCCGCAGCCTGCTGGTCAATGTCAACAGGGCGAACGACATCAGCGCCGTCATCGACCTGGCGAACGATTACGACATCCGCCTGATCATCGTGGGGGGCGCAGAGGCCTGGATGGTTGCGGACGAACTCGCCGATGCCGGCGTCGCCGTGATTCTCGATGCGCTCGGCAACCTGCCGCGGAACTTCGATCGACTCAATGCGCGTCTGGATGCCGCCTCGCTGCTTGCGGCCGCAGGCGTGCGTTTTGCGATCGGCGGCCATGGCGCCGCCCAGAATCACAATGCCCGCAACATTACGCAATCCGCGGGCATTGCGGTTGCCAACGGTATGGAGTGGGAAGACGCACTCGCCGCGATCACGCTCGCGCCGGCGCGAATTTACGGCGTCGACGACCGCCTGGGCAGCCTCGAGCCCGGCAAGCGCGCGGACCTGGTGATCTGGAGCAGCGACCCGCTGGAACTCACGAGTTTTCCTGACCAGGTGTACATCGGCGGCACGAAGATTCCGATGGTGAGCCGTCAGACCTTGCTGCGGGATCGCTATATGGACACGGGATCGGGCAAACCGCCGGCATTCAGATAGTTGGGCAATCGGTCTGGAGCGGGTGAAGGGGATCGAACCCTCATTCTTAGCTTGGGAAGCTAATGTTCTACCATTGAACTACACC
>JBOHZD010000215.1:0-10428 GCA_050738315.1 Woeseiaceae bacterium | reverse complement strand
CTGTTCGAGGCTCGACGTGGTTCTTGCCTTCGCGCGGCGCTGCCGATGCCCGGTTATGGCGAAGCGATGTGCTTCGTCCCGGATCTGTTGTATTAATAAAAGCGCCGCCGAATCTGGCGGCAGTATAGTGGGCGTGTTCTGGCCTGCCAAGAAAAGCTGCTCCTGGCCCGGTCTGCGCGCCCTGCCCTTCGCGACGCCGACCACCTGCAGCCAGTCGAGTTCCAGTTCGTCCAACACCGTCATCGCTTCCGCCAGTTGCCCTTTGCCGCCGTCAACGAACAGGACGTCCGGCATCGGCACTTCTCCTTTCTTTACGCGCGTGTAGCGTCGTCGCAGCGCTTCGGAAATTGCCGCATAGTCGTCGCCGGCCGCTGCCGGGCTGAGATTGAAGCGCCGATAGTCGCTCTTCAACGGCCCCGAGCGGTTGAATACGACACAGGATGCGACCGTCGCTTCGCCCGAAGTGTGGCTGACGTCGAAACACTCGATCCGCTCCGGCACCGATTCAAGCCCGAGTACCTCCGCGAGCGATGTAAACTGGCGCTCGATCGTCGCGTTGCTTGCCAACTGCGACTTCAGGCCCTGGTCGGCGTTCGTTCGCGCCATCTGCAACCAGCGCTGCCGGTCTCCCCGCACCTTGTGCTTGATCGCGACTTTGTGCCCGGAGCGTTCCGCCAGGCTCTGCTCCAGCAGTTCCCGATCCTCGATCGTCGCCTCAATGACAATTTCCCCCGGTGCTTCGCGCCCCAGGTAGTACTGCGACACGAAGCCGTTCAACATCTCCGACAGTCCCGGCTCGCCGCTGACTTTCGGAAAATGATTGCGGCTGCCGAGCAGCGCGCCGTTTCTTATGAACAGCACGGTGACGCAGTGGATGCCCGGCCTGGATGCCGCCGCTATGACGTCGAGATCCTTCGCGTTGTTCCGCGATATGGACTGTTCAGCTTCGACCTTCTTGATCCGCCCGATCTGGTCCCGGTAGCGCGCGGCCAGTTCATAGTCCTGGTTCTCGGCAGCCCGCTCCATGCGCCGCACGAAAGTATCGATGACGCTTCTGTTCCTGCCCTCGAGAAACAGGATCGCGGCGTCGATGTCCGCCCGATAATTGTCGCGGTCGATCAGGTCCACGCACGGCGCCGTACAGCGTTTGATCTGGTACTGCAGGCACGGCCGCGTCCGGTTGGTGAAAAAGCTGTCCTCGCAGTCCCTTATAAGAAAGAGTTTCTGCAGTTCGTTGACGGTCTTCCGCACCGCGCCCGCGTTCGGGTACGGACCGAAATACCGGCCCTTCCCCGTCCGCGCCCCCCGGTGAAACTCGATCCGCGGGTACGGGTCGTCAGTCACGTAGATGTACGGGTAACTCTTGTCGTCCCGCAGCACCACGTTGAAGCGGGGCCTGTGACGCTTGATCAGGTTGTATTCGAGGATCAGCGCATCCGCTTCCGTGTTGGTCACCGTGACCTCGACGTCCGCGACGGACTTCAACATCGCCGCGGTCTTCGCATCCGTATGCGCGCGCTGGAAATAGCTCGACACGCGCTTTCGCAGGTCGCGCGCCTTGCCGACGTAGATGACTTTGCCCTTCGCATTCAGCATGCGATAGACGCCCGGCCGGTGCGTCAGGCTGCGCACGAAGGCAATCGGGTCGAATTCCGGGCGTTTTTCCTCTGTCACTGTGCGGCCTGGTGCAGGAGTTCCCTGGCACGCGCGAACACCGCCCGGAACATCTCTGGCGTCAGTCTACCGGTATTTGTGTTGTAACGGCTGCAATGATAGGAGTTCAACAACGGGAACCGGTCGTCGATGGCGTGTTCCGCGGCATGACCGAAGCGGTACTCCGCCTGCCGCTTACCGAGCGCCTTGACCACGGCCCGATGCGCGATGCCGCCAAGAGCCAGTACGACCGATTTCGGCTGAATGAATTCGAGGTCCGCCGCAAGGTAGCGATTGCAGGTCGCGATCTCGCTCCCGATCGGCTTGTTGTCGGGCGGCAGGCATTTCACGGAGTTCGTGATGCGGCAATTAACGAGGCGCAGATCGTCGTCGGCCGAAATCGACTCCGGCTTCGTGCCGAAACCGAACTCGTACAGCGTCTGGTAGAAGAGCACGCCCGCAAAATCGCCGGTGAACGGCCGCCCGGTGCGGTTGGCGCCGTGCATACCGGGTGCGAGGCCGACGATCACAAAGCGGGCGTTCATGTCACCGAACGGCGGGACGGGCCGGCACCAGTAGCCCGGGTTTCTGGCGGCCACTTCATCGAGGAAAGTGGCGAGGCGCGGGCACAGGCGGCAGTCTTTGTTGTACACGGGCATGCCGTAATCGGCCCGCCGGTCTTGCCGGGATGGCGTTTCAGTCATCCATGTGCCGAACGACCCCTTCGCCGAACTCTCTCGTTCCCACGAGTGTTGCGCCCGGAATCATTTGCTCGAGTTCGTGTTCGACTTCCTTTTTGCCGTGTGGCCGGTTTTTTCGCTTCGGCTGGTGAATTGCCTCGCGCAGCTTCGCGAGATCGAAAGTCAATTCCTTGTTGGCAATCGTGTTTGCGATGCCTTTGATGATGTAGTCCGCCGCCTCGGTCCAGCCGATGTAGCGCAGCATCATTTCCGCCGACAGGATCAGCGAACCGGGATTGACGCGATCCTTGCCGGCAAATCCGGGGGCCGTGCCATGCGTTGCCTCGAACACCGCAATGCCGTCGCCGATATTCCCGCCCGGCGCGATGCCGATGCCGCCTACCTGTGCCGCCAGCGCATCCGAAATGTAGTCGCCGTTCAGGTTTAGCGTTGCGATCACGTCGTAATCTTCCGGACGCATCAGGATCTGCTGCAGGAAATTGTCGGCGATGACGTCCTTCACCACGATTTCGTTTCCTGTCACCGGGTTCGCGAATGAGAGCCAGGGGCCGCCGTCCTTTTCCGCGGCGCCGAACTCCTCGCGCGCCAGCGCGTAGCCCCATTGGCAGAACGCGCCTTCGGTATATTTCATGATGTTGCCCTTGTGGACCAGCGTCACCGAATTGAAATCCCGGTCGATGCAATACTGGATCGCTTTCCGCACCAGCCGCTGCGAGCCCTCACGCGAGACGGGTTTGATGCCGATGCCGGAACTCGCGGGGAAGCGGATTTTCTTCACGCCCAGTTCCGTCTGCAGGAAGTTGATGAGTTTCTGCACTTCCTGCGAGCCGGTGGGGTATTCGATGCCGGCGTAGATGTCTTCGGTGTTTTCGCGGAAAACAACCATGTCGACCAGGTCGGATTCCTTCATCGGCGTGGATACACCCGGGAAATAGCGGATCGGGCGCACGCACGCGTAGAGGTCGAGGTTCTGGCGGATCGCGACGTTCAGCGAGCGGATGCCGCCGCCGACCGGCGTCGTCAACGGGCCCTTGATCGAGACGACGAAATGGCGGAATGCGTCCAGCGTCTCGTCCGGGAGGTAGACGTCCTTGCCGTAGATCTCCGCGGATTTCTCGCCGGCGTAGATCTCCATCCATTCGATTTTGCGTTTGCTGCCGTACGCGCGCGAGACCGCGGCGTCGACGACGTTCTTCATGACCGGTGTCACGTCGATGCCGATGCCGTCGCCGACCACGTAGGGAATGACCGGTTTGTCCGGGACGTTGAGGGAATTGTTGCGGTTGATGGTGATGGCCGTGCCGCCCTCGGGGACGTCGATATGGTCGTATTTCATGCAGTGGCTCGTGGTTTGAATCGGAAAGGCGCGCATTGTACCGGTTTTGGGTTAGTGCGAGTGCTGCGCACAGGGCGGTCTTCATGCGGGTGCGGTCGGCCTGTCCTTTAATCGCCCGCCTTGCGGGCGATCTCAATCGAGGTGCTCGTAAGCTTCCAGGGTCAGGAACGGCACGAAGTCCTCTCGTTTTGTGATGTTGTCCAGTAACTGGGCGGCGCGCCGGTAGTGGCCCGTCTCGAAAGGTTCGTCGCCGACCGTAGCGCGGATTTTCTCCATTTCTTCGCGCAGCAGTGCCTTGAAGTAGCCGTAGGTGATGTCGCGGCCTTCATCCAGGATACCCGTTTCGTGATGGACCCATTGCCAGACCTGGGCACGCGAGATTTCCGCGGTCGCCGCGTCTTCCATCAGGTTGTTGAGCGGCACGCAGCCGTTGCCGCCAAGCCAGGCGGCCATGTACTGCACGGCGATATTGATGTTGTCGCGCAGTCCTTTTTCAGTGATCTTGCCTTTAACGACCTGCAACAGGTCCGCGGCCTCGATGCGATCGTCCTCGCGCAAACGGTCGAGCTGATGCAGGCCCGGCATGTGCGCATCGAAGATTTCCGTCGCGAGCGGCACCAGTCCCGGATGCGCGACCCAGGTGCCGTCGTGGCCGTCCTGCACTTCGCGTTCCTTGTCTGCCCGGACCTTGGCGAGCGCCTGCTGGTTAGCCTCCGGGTCGCCCTTGATCGGAATCTGCGCCGCCATGCCGCCGATCGCATAGGCGCCGCGGCGATGGCAGGTCTTGATTACCAGTTGCGAATAAGAGCGCAGAAAATGCGTCGTCATCGTGACTTCGGCGCGATCGGGCAACACGCACTCCGGGTATTGGTTGAACTTCTTGATGAAGCTGAAGATGTAATCCCAGCGCCCGCAGTTCTGCCCGACGATGTGATCTTTCAGTTCGTACAGGATTTCGTCCACTTCGAATGCTGCGAGCAGGGTTTCGATCAGGACAGTGACCTTGATTTCTCCAGGCTCCACGACCCCCTGCGCTTCCGCATACTTGAACACATCGCTCCACAGCCGCGCTTCGAGATGCGACTCGAGTTTCGGCAGGTAGAAGTATGGGCCGGTACCGCGTTTCTTCAGCTCGTCCGCGTTGTGATACAGATACAAGCCGAAATCGACGAACGGCCCCGGCACTTCGTTCCCGTCCACGAGGATGTGCTTCTCTTTCAGATGCCAGCCGCGTGGGCGGACGATCAGGGTCGCCGTCTTATCGTGCAACGCGTAGTGCTTGCCCCCGGAATCCAGTTCGATGCTGCGACTCACCGCGTCGCGGAGATTGATCTGGCCCTGCACGATGTTGTGCCAGGTGGGTGACAGCGAGTCTTCGCAATCAGCCATGAACACCCGGGCCCCCGAGTTGAGTGCGTTGATGATCATCTTGCGGTCGGTAGGGCCGGTGATTTCGACGCGCCGGTCGGCAAGATCGGCGGGAACAGTGCAGACGGTCCAGTCGGCTTCGCGTATTTCGCGCGTCTCGGGCAGCAAGTCCGGCATGTAGCCGTCGTCGATGCTCCGCTGGCGCTCCTCCCGCAGTTTCAACAGTTCGTCGACGCGGGGTCCGAACTTCCACGTCAGCGCCGCGATGAACGCGAGCGCCTCGGGGGCGAGGATTTCAGCGAATTCGGGCGTCACCTCGCCGGTGACGGCGATTCCGGTTGCACTGTCTGGGTCTGTCATGGAGCGTTTCCTTGCGTCTATTCAACAGCTTACTAGATATTTATCAGGTTTAACATTAGCTTCGTGCCGGGCTTCGCAATTGCGTATGTCGCTTTGTTTGATGTCGAATTTAAGAACGCCTTACTGTTACGGCAGGAAGCGGCCTGGCTCGGGTTGTTGAGAGGTCGCCCGCATGGCGGGGGCTCCTACAGATGGATTCTATTGTGGTCGGGGGGAAATCGACAGCAGTCAGCCGCCGTTGGCACGGTGCAGGCCGGCGATGCGCATCGCGACCTCCATGGCCTGTTCGTAGTTGAGCCGCGGGTCGACCGTTGATTTGTAGCCGCGGACGAGGTCGGCCTCGGTGAGGCCGCGCGCGCCGCCGGTGCACTCCGTGACGTTCTCGCCGGTGAGTTCGAGATGCACCCCGCCCAGGTAACTGCCCATCGCGTGGTGCACGCGAAAGGCCGTTTCGAGTTCCCCGATGATGTTGTCGAAGCGCCGCGTTTTGATGCCATCCGCCGTGGTTTCGGTGTTGCCGTGCATCGGATCGCAGACCCATAGGACCGGCGAGCCGGTTTCACGGACCGCCCGGATGAGTTTCGGCAGTCCCTCTTCGACCGACTTCATGCCGAAGCGGTGGATGAGCGTCAGCCGCCCCGGCTCGTTGTTCGGGTTCAGAACACGGATCAGGTGTTGCAGCCATTCGGCGGTCATCCCGGGTCCCACCTTGATCCCGATCGGGTTGGCGATACCGCGAAAGTACTCGACGTGTGCACCATCCATCGACGCCGTACGCATGCCGATCCACGGGAAGTGCGTCGTCAGGTTGTACCAGCGATCACGCCGTTCTAGAAACCGCGTTTGCGCCTGTTCGTAGAGCAGGTGCAATCCTTCGTGCGAAGAATAGAAGTCCGCCCGTTGTGTCTGGTGCACCGTGCGGCCGGAAATCGACTCGAGGAAATCCAGCGAGTTCGAAATGGAACGCACGATGTCATGATATTCGTCGGCCATTTTGGAGTGACCGACCCAGCGCAGATCCCAGTACTCGGGATGATGCAGATCCGAAAATCCGCCGTCGATCAGGGAGCGCACGAAATTGAGCGTCAACGCCGCACGTTCGTAGCCCCGCAGGATGAGTTGCGGGTCGGGCTTCCGATCCGCGGCGGTGAAAGGATTGCGATTGACGAGATCGCCGCGAAAGCTCGGCAGCGATGTCCCTTCGCGGGTTTCGGTGTCGGCTGAACGCGGCTTCGCGTACTGACCCGCCATGCGGCCGATGCGCACCACCGGCTTCTTCAGCCCGTAGAGCATGACCAGGCTCATCTGCAGCAGGATCTTGAGCTTCGCGACAATGCTGTCCGACGTGCAGTCGTCGAAACTTTCCGCGCAGTCCCCGCCCTGCAGCACGAAGGCCTCGCCGCGTTGCGCCTTCGCAATGAGGTCTTTCAGCGCGTCCACTTCCCACGACGTGACGATCGGCGGCAGCCGGCTCAGCTCGGCGACAACACGTTCGAGTGCGGACGCATCCGGATACGACGGCTGCTGCGCCGCGTCGAGGCGCTGCCAGCTCGCGGGATGCCAGTCGATTTTCGAAACAGGTCGGGTCACGGGTGATCCAGCGGGTCCATTCCGGCCGGACTATGACACGCGAGACGCAGTGCGGCAAAAGTTTCCGCTGCAATGAGATGGAGTGACCGGGTCAGCGAACTGGATAGAGCAGGTATAAACGGGGGAATTGATACAAACTATATAAGTACGGGTGCCCCGATTGCAGGAGAACCCCTGTGTACCTGGGAGCTCCCCGGATCCGTCCACCGCCGTGGAGAGCGAACAGCGGAATTCTGACGCCGGAAAGGACATCTCAGACCCGGTTGTCGATGTAACCTCTCCATCGACTGAGAAACAGGCCAAGGGGGAGGCTGAGAGATCGAGTTCAGCGGATCAGCTGCGGGCAGACGATGGGGCTACACTCGACCAATTTATCAACAGTGTGACCAATTCAAACGCCTTTGAACCGAAGGCAGTGATACAGCTGTGGGGATACCCAAAACCCGGCGCTGGAAATAGCGAAACTCGGCGCATCATTTTTCCCCACGATTCGACGATGGATGGCATCACGGTATCGCGAGAGCTACTTGAAGGCCAGGGTTAGTGTGGCAAAACCTACGTAACACTGACTTGGCCACCAGCAGCAAAAAGCCGCTGCGCCGCAACTGAACCTTTCACAGCTTGGGACGCGGCTGGAAAGCGACGAGACGGATTGGCACAATGCACGCCCGCAGCGTTCCGCGGTTTCCTCCAGGAGTTTCCATGCAAGATATTCTGGTTCTTGGCGCCGGCAAGATCGGTGCGCTGATTTCCGGCCTGCTCGCCGAATCCGGCGATTACCGCGTGCAACTCGCCGACAGTGTGGCCGGCGCAGCGTCGGACGTGATCGATGCCCACGGCCACGACAGCCTGGCCGCGTACACCTTCGATGCCGGCGACGAGCAAGCGCTGACGGCACACGTCAGGAAGCACAAACCGGCCGCGGTCATTTCCGGCCTGCCCTACTACTGCAATGTCGCGGTCGCCAAGGTGGCGCGCGCGGAAAACCTGCATTATTTCGATTTGACCGAAGACGTTGCCGTCACAAACTCGGTGCGCGAACTGGCCAGGGGCGCAACCACGGTATTCGTGCCGCAGTGCGGCCTGGCGCCGGGATTCATCAGCATCGCCGCCAACGAACTGATCCAGCACTTCGACCAGTTACGGTCCGTCAAGCTGCGCGTCGGCGCCCTGCCGCAGCACCCCAACAATGTGCTGAAATACTCGTTGACGTGGTCGACCGACGGCCTGATCAACGAATACGGCAATCCCTGCCAGAGCATCGTGGAAGGCAAGGAAGCGAGCGTATTGCCGCTCGAAGGCCTCGAGGAAATCGAGATCGACGGTACGCTGTACGAAGCGTTCAATACCTCGGGGGGCCTGGGCTCGCTCGGCGAAACCTACGGCAAGCGTGTCAACACGATGAATTACAAGACCATCCGCTATCCCGGTCATTGTGAGCAGATGCGCCTCTTGATGAACGGCCTGAAGCTCAATCGCGATCGCGGCACGTTGAAGCGCATCCTCGAGAACGCGGTGCCGCAGACGCTGCAGGATGTCGTGATCATTTACGCCGCCGTGACCGGCATGCAGGACGGGCAGTTCCGCGAAGAAAACTATGTCAATAAAGTGTATCCCGAAGTGGTCGGCGGACGGCTCTGGTCTGCCATACAGATCACGACCGCGGCGGGAATCTGCAGCGTCGTGGACATCGTCCTTTCGGAAACCCCGACCCGGGCGGGCTTCATCTCCCAGGAACAGTTCAGCCTGAATGATATCCTCGGTAATCGCTTCGGCGAGTACTACGAACATGGCGGCAGCAGCCAGCTCTCGGCCGAACTGGTCGCACGCGGCGAAACCGGGCATCAGCGCAAAACGAAGGTACAGACTCCATGAACGACATTCTGAAGAGACTTGGACTCGAGCAAACCAATCCGGGCACGTGGTCCGGAGCGCGCTCGGCGGCGACGGGTTCGGCGCCGCTGATCGAATCAGTCAATCCCGCGACCGGCGAGGTGATCGCCTCCGTGCGCGCGACAACCGAAGCGGAATACGACCGCCTGATCAAAGCAGCGCGGGAAGCCTATCTCGAGTGGCGCAAAGTGCCGGCGCCGGTGCGGGGCGACGCCATCCGCCGTTTGGGCGTCGCGCTCCGCGACAACAAGGATGCGCTCGGCAGCCTCGTGAGCCTGGAAAACGGCAAGATCAAGGCCGAAGGCGGCGGCGAAGTGCAGGAAATGATCGACATCGCCGAGTTCGCGGTCGGCCAGTCGCGCATGCTGTACGGCAAGACGATGCATTCGGAACGGCGCCAGCACCGCATGTACGAGCAATGGCATCCGCTGGGCGTGGTCGGCACGATTTCGGCATTCAACTTTCCGGTGGCGGTCTGGTCATGGAATGCGTGCATCGCCGCAATTTGCGGCAACGTCAACGTCTGGAAACCATCGCCGAAGACACCCTTGTGCGGAGTCGCCGTGCAGAAGATTTGCAACGAAGCGCTGGCCGATGCGGGGCTGCCCGAAATATTCCATTTGTTCAACGACGGCGACAACAAGCTCGCGCAGCATTTCGTCGACGACAGCCGGATCGATCTCGTTTCATTCACGGGGTCCACTGCGGTCGGGCGTAAAGTCGGCGAACGGGTCGCCGCGAGAATGGGCAAGAGCCTGCTCGAGCTCGGCGGCAACAACGCCATCATCGTCGATGAGTTCGCGAACCTCCACATCGCGGTGCCAGGCATCGTATTCGGCGCGGTCGGTACGGCCGGCCAGCGCTGCACCTCCACGCGCCGCGTCCTTGTGCACGAGTCGCGGGTGAACGAGTTGAAAGAACGACTCGTCCGCGCCTACGGCCAGGTCCGGATTGGCAACCCTCTCGACAGCAAGACCTTGATGGGACCGCTGATCGACGAAGGAGCCGTCGAACGTTTCGAAAAGGCCGTTGCGGCCGTGCGGGAAGCGGGTGGCGAAATTCTCTGCGGCGGCAAGTGCCTCGATCGCCCCGGCAATTTCGTAGAGCCTGTGATCGCACTGGCCGAGAACGACTGGGAAATCGTGCAGAAGGAAACCTTCGGGCCGATACTCTATCTGATCCCGTATCGAACGCTGGACGACGCCATCGCCATGCACAACGGCGTGGTTCAGGGCCTGTCTTCGGCGATCTTTACCGACAATCTGCAGCACGCGGAGTATTTCCTGTCGGCCATGGGCTCGGATTGTGGTATTGCCAACGTCAATATCGGCACTTCCGGCGCGGAGATCGGCGGGGCGTTCGGCGGTGAAAAGGAGACGGGGGGCGGCCGTGAATCCGGGTCGGATGCGTGGAAGGCGTACATGCGGCGGCAGACGAACACGATCAACTGGGGGCGGGAGCTGCCGTTGGCGCAGGGTATTAATTTCGAGTTGTGAGCCGGCGTCGGGGTCGCCCGCATGGCGGGCG
>JBOHZD010000214.1:0-3834 GCA_050738315.1 Woeseiaceae bacterium | reverse complement strand
TTCAGGGCTTCCGTCTGTTGTGCCAGTGAATCGAGAAAATGACGGGGCACGGGATTGCTCTCCTCACGGTCTATGCGGTAGAAAAGGCCGCAAAGTATATCAGGCGGAAGTCATCCGACGGATGGGCGACCCGACAAACACACCCGCCGCCTGCTGCGAAACCGCAAAACTACTCTATAATCGCGTCCCTTTGGTGCCGCACCCTAACCGTCCCTTCCGATGAGCCTCACCGCGCAGTCCCAGTTCAGCATCAAACCGCTCGATTCGGTCAGCGATCGCTACCTTGCCGAAGAGGAAACGCTGGTCAAGGAGCTTGCCGGCGTCGCGCACGTCGGCGACGCGCTGCGGAAGAAAATACAAGCCACGGCGGAACTGCTGGTACATGCCGTGCGGGGGCATGCCTCCACGGATGGCGGAATCGATGCATTTCTGCAGCAATACGACCTGTCGTCCGAGGAGGGCGTATTGTTGATGTGCATCGCGGAGGCCTTGTTACGAATTCCCGACGATGAGACCGCGGACGAGTTGATTGCCGACAAGATTGCGTCCGCCCGCTGGCAGGATCACCTCGGCGCAAGCGAGTCGCTGTTCGTCAATGCATCCACCTGGGGCCTGATGCTGACCGGGCGTCTCCTGAAGCTCGACGAGACGACCAAACGTAATCCGGCTCAGGTTCTCAAGAAGATCGCCAGCCGTGCCGGCGAGCCCGTGGTCCGGACGGCAATGCGGCAGGCGATGCGCATCATGGGCCACCAGTTTGTCATGGGCCGCACGATTGATGAGGCAATGAATCGTTCCCGCAAGAAAAACGGGCGGAGTTATCGGTACTCGTTCGATATGCTGGGAGAAGCGGCCTTGACCACGGAGGATGCAGAGCGTTATTTCGCATCCTACTCGAGTGCGATCAAGCGCATCGGCGAAGCCGCCGATGCAGCGCAGACCGTCTTTGCAGCTTCCAGCATCTCCGTGAAGCTCTCGGCATTGCATCCGCGATACAGTTTTACCCAAACGGAAAGGGTACTCGCCGAGCTTGTGCCTCGTGTCAGTGACCTGGTGTCGCAGGCGCGTGACGCCGGGATCGCATTGACGATCGACGCGGAAGAAGCCGACCGGTTGGAACTCTCGCTGGATATTTTCGAGCGCGTTTACCGCGACAAACGGCTCGACGGCTATAAAGGACTCGGTCTTGCCGTGCAGGCTTACCAACGCCGGGCATCGGACGTCATTCGTTTTTTGCAAAGCCTGGCGGGCGGCGTCGGCCGCCGCATCCCGGTCCGCCTGGTCAAAGGCGCGTACTGGGACACGGAAATCAAGCGCGGTCAGGAGCAGGGCCTCGCAAGTTATCCGGTCTTCACGCAAAAGACGCACACGGATATTTCCTATCTTGCCTGCGCTCGTTTGCTGCTGGATGCCGGTGAACGGCTTTATCCCCAGTTTGCCACACACAATGCGCATACGCTGGCGAGCGTCATCCACTTTGCCGGTGCCCGTACCGACTTCGAATTTCAGCGGCTGCACGGCATGGGTGAAGACCTGTACAGTGAGGTCATCGATCCGGAAAAATTTGCAAAGCCATGCCGGGTATACGCACCTGTCGGCAGCCACGAGGATTTGCTGCCGTATCTTGTACGCCGCTTGCTGGAGAACGGCGCGAACACGTCCTTCGTCAATCGTATAGTCGATGAAAGCATCGAAGTGAAGGACATCGTTGCGGATCCGATTGCCGCTGCGCGAAAGGCGAGCTTCAAACCACATCGACGGATTCCGTCGCCGCTCGACCTGTTCCAGCCTGAGCGCAGGAATTCACGCGGCTACAACCTGCCTGATCGAACCGTCAGCAGCCGACTCCTGGTGGCAATTCACAAGGCAGCCCGCGGCAATCGCAGGGCGGCGCCACTGGTTGGCGGCAAAACGCTGCAAGGCGAGGAGGTGCAGTCCGTCAATCCGGCGAACACCGGCCAGGTTGTCGGCACCTGGCGGCAGGCGGACGAAGCGGCCGTGGACCGTGCGATCGCGCTCGCAGCCGCTGCGCAACCGCGCTGGGACCGGACCTCCGCGCCCGAGCGTGCGTCGATGCTGCAAATGGCAGCCGATCTGTACGAACGTCATGCAGTGGAATTGATGGCCCTGTGCATCGAGGAAGCGGGAAAGACCATCCCCGACGCGATTGCCGAAGTGCGGGAAGCGGTCGATTTCATGCGCTACTACGCTGCCCGCGCGGCGCACCTGTTCGCGGAGCCGCTCGTTCTTCCGGGTCCGACCGGCGAGAGAAACAGCCTGGGATTGCGCGGCCGGGGAGTGTTCGTCTGCATCAGTCCGTGGAACTTTCCACTGGCGATTTTCACCGGGCAGATTGCGGCGGCGCTGGCCGCAGGCAACGCGGTGATCGCAAAACCCGCGGAACAGACGCCGCTCATTGCACACCGGGCGATCGAACTGTTGCTCGAAGCCGGTATACCGCCCGAGGTATTGCATTTCCTGCCGGGTGACGGCGAAAGAATCGGCGGCCGTGCCGTCGCCGACGCCAGGATCGCGGGTGTTGCCTTCACCGGCTCCAGTGACACGGCGCGAGCAATCAACCAGACACTGGCGGCAAGGAAAGGCCCGATTGCGCTGTTGATCGCCGAGACCGGCGGGCAGAATGCCATGTTCGTCGACAGCTCCGCCTTGCCGGAGCAGGTGGTGCTGGATACGGTGTACTCCGCATTCAATAGCGCCGGGCAGCGCTGTTCGGCACTGCGCGTGCTTTGCCTGCAGAGACAAATTGCGCCGCGGGTCCTCGAACTGCTGCGCGGCCACATGCAGGAACTTAACGTAGGCAATCCCGGCGACCTGTCGACCGACGTCGGCCCGGTCATCGATCATGCGGCGCAGGCGATGCTGTCGGAACATGTGGCGGGTTTGCGTGACAGAACGAACCTGATTTACCAGTGCAGGCTGCCCGAGGAAACTTCGGCAGGCACTTACTTCGCACCGACGGCCATCGAGATCGAAAGTATGAGCCTGTTACAGCGCGAAGTATTCGGCCCTGTGCTTCACGTGTTGCAATTTCCGGGTAATAAACTGGAGGAAACCATCGAAGCGGTAAACAACACAGGCTACGGTCTGACGATGGGCCTGCACAGCCGCATCGACGGGCGCGCGCGAGCGCTCATACGGCGCTCCGGAGCCGGCAATATCTACATCAATCGCAACATGATCGGCGCGGTCGTGGGCGTTCAGCCCTTCGGCGGCCGCGGCCTGTCCGGAACCGGCCCGAAAGCCGGCGGGCCACACTATCTGCCGCGCTTCGGCGCCGAATACTCGGTCAGCAATAACGTCTCTGCGGTAGGCGGCAACGCAAGCCTCCTCTCGCTTGACGACGTCTAACAATGCTACTGTAGAAGTTCGCCATGCGGGCGACCCCGCCTCTGCACATGCGCATGTCATTTTTCGAACACTTGTCCAAACCGAATCCACCATGTCCGCAATCAGCATCTTCGACATCTTCAAGATAGGCGTAGGCCCGTCCAGCTCCCACACCGTTGGGCCGATGAAGGCCGCCCGCGAGTTCGTGCAAAGCCTGGCCGCACTGGCGCAGCCGATACAGCGCGTAGAGGTGCGCCTGCACGGCTCCCTCGCGCATACCGGCAAAGGCCACGGTACGGATTCAGCCATCCTGCTGGGCCTCTCCGGTAAACAGCCGGACACGGTCGATCCTGATTCCATTGAAGACCTGCTGCGGCGCATCCACAAGGAACGCGTGCTGGACCTGCCGGATATCGGGCAAGTCGCCTTTGCACCGGACAAGGACCTGCAATTCGATTTCGCGCAGGAATTGCCGAGGCATACGAA
>JBOHZD010000213.1:0-2596 GCA_050738315.1 Woeseiaceae bacterium | reverse complement strand
ACGATCATGCCAATCCGCAACGCGGGGTGCGCGGGATTGACGGGAACGTAGATAATGCCGGCTTTCAGGAGGGCCAGCAGGGTCACCGCAATCTCCAGGGACGGCTCGAGGCAAACCAGAATACGCGCTTCGCCGCGGATGCCCCGATTGCGGAGGTAACGGGCAAGCTGGTTGGCGCGTCCGTTCAGGTCCCGGTAGGTCAGATACCGATCGTTGAATCTGACAGCCGCCTTGTCCGGATTCGTCGAGGCAAATCGGGCAATCTCCCGATGCACGAATTCCCCGCCACCTTCCAGAGGCTTCGGCCGACAGTGCGTCTCGAACCACGCCTTTTCCTCGCTGGAGAAAAGACCGATTGCAGAGATCGACGTTGACGCATCGCGTTGCATGCTCATCATGGTTGCTTTCAAATGACGCAGAAGTCGCGCCGCGGTCTGTTGTGTGAAGAGCGATGCGTTGTAGGAAACGGACGTTGTGACACAATCGCCGACAAAGTCGAATTGGAGGCACACATCGGCACGAATTCTGTCCGACAGATTGTCGTTCGGGACGCCGGCCGCCAGCCCGTCGCGAAACGTGATATCCAGAAACAGCGGTGCATCCGGATCGGCGGATATGTCCGATGTCTCGAGTTCGTCCCTGGCGGCAGCGGCGATGTCCTCCAGCGACGAAGGCCCTTGCACAGGGACCGCTACCGCACAGTATCTCGTTCTGCCGTTGCCACGGATTCGCAATGAAATCGGGATGACAGGTTGGCCGGAATACCGGTAAAAAAGGGCAGCAGACGACGCGATGGCAATTGCAGAGCCGTCATTGCGGCCGGCATCCTTCTGCGCCCGGATCGTCACCGGCTCGTCGCGGGGCACACTTGCCGCCTGGAACGGCGTGCCGGGCGTCTTCAAGCGATCGTAGGGTAGCCGCAGCGAGCACGCGCCAGATTCGGCCCTGTCCGGCCTGCTACCTAGGGGAACTGCCATGTGAATTAAGTAACGGAGCCCACGTGCCGAAAAAAAACGACGTCTTCTTATTGGTACCCTCGATTCAATCATCGAGAACTTTGTTAAAAAATGCAATCTGCCCGATAAAACGGGGAACTCATGTTATCTGCGTCTCAGTTTTGCCAGCGCTTAACCCCGAAGCGCGAGCGCCCTGGGCGCCGGGTTGCCTTGTCTGACTATGGCGACAAGCCGATCCTTCAATCATTCCAATGACTTAAGAGATTATAGCGACTCCGATTCGAGATTTGTGTCGAACTAAACCGACAAACCACAGAAAAAAACACCGCGGTCGGCGGGCTGACGCACTCTGCGTTTCCCCTATGTTGTTGTTCAGGATCACTTTATTACTCAGTGGCACGGGATTTGCTTAAAGGTGGTTGACAGCGAGTTGCCATGAACTTGCAGAGCGTGGCCAAGGATTTAATCGCGAGCGCGCGGTGACGAGCCCGCTCGCGAGACCGTCGGACCGCCGGGTACGCGGCAAACGCCAGCACGAATCCTTGTGACAGCGGTGGGCGCTCCCAACGGCCCGTGACAGTAGAGGCAATTCGCTGCCAGGAAGGGACGCAATGCTTCCGGTCCAGGGCGTACCTGGGACAGCGGGACCGCCAATATGAAAGCACGCGCGACAAAGGCGTGCTCTCTCGCTTTCGATTTCGGGCCTGGCGGCCCTCGTACCTCGCAGGTATTCCTTGCGCCCGCGTCGCGACAGCCATGTTGCCGGCTTACGCCTTGCGTCGGTTTTTTTCGGAAGCGAACTAAGGATGAGCATTATGAAAGTGCGACGCATGAGGATGTGCGCGGCGTTGGCCGCTGTGCTGGTCTTGCCACTGATGTCAACGGTCGGAATCCCGGCGGCCGAGGCCGCCCACCGGGCACCGAACGGCCACGGCGTCGGTCCGGGCCACGACAACGGTTCCGGCCATGACGGCGGTTCCGGCCATGACGGCGGTTCCGGCCAGGACGGCGGTTCCGGCCAGGACGGCGGTTCCGGCCAGGACGGCGGTTCCGGCCAGGACGGCGGTTCCGGCCATGACGGCGGTCCGGGTTCGCCGTCGGACGACCCACCGACCGATGAACCGAACCAACCCAATGAACCGGATGAACCGCCGTCCGGCGGACCAGGCCAGCCGCCGTCGGGTCCCTTGTCCTCGATACCCGATATTCCGTTCAACTATGCCAGGGCACCCGGAACGGCGACCCGCTCGGGGACGATTCCAAGCAGCCTCGGCGCCGGTGAAGTGCTGGCCCTTGGCGACCAGAGCATGGGCAGTGATTTCGATCTGGACTGTAACGGGACTGAAGCTCAGCCTGCTTACATCGTGGGTGGAAGGATTCGCGGGAACAATGGCGTGTTTACAGTCCACGGATCGTGGTGCATCTTCGATGGCACCGTGTTCGACAACATTCAGCTTCGGACTTACAACTCCAGCGATCACATGGTGTTCAGGAACGTCGAAGTCGTGAACGTGGCAGGCAAGAACGGGACCAGCTTCGGCGGGTCGAACATTGTCCTCGTGGATTCCGAGATTCATCACAATCAGGGCGACGACCGGCACGGCCTTCACGTGATGCACGGCGCAGATACAGTGTGGATA
>JBOHZD010000212.1:0-9204 GCA_050738315.1 Woeseiaceae bacterium | reverse complement strand
GCTTCGTCCTGCACCGCTTTCCCCCGGGACCGTGTGTGCGCTTAGTAAAACACACTCGCGGGGCGAGTGTCAGCGAAGTGGACAATTGCCGGAAACAGTTGAAAATGCAGCCTGTCCTCACGTCGTGCCTGAACATAAAGTGCAAAAGGCAAGCGCGCTCTACATACCCTTACTCGCAATACTGGTCGCATGCGCGAATGAACGACCGGAACCTCCCATGCCCGAAAAGAAACCCGAAAAACCGGTCATGCACGGCGACGAGCGTATTGACAACTACTTCTGGCTGAACGAGCGGGACAATCCGGACGTCATTGCAAAATCCCGCGGACAAGGAATACTACGATTACATCAACCCGCATCCGGCCGAATGATCAGAATGTCGCAGGGCAGGTGATCCAGCACTTTTTCGGCCGTACTGCCGATATTCATGCGATTCACTCCCGAACGTGCGATGGCTCCCATGACCACGACATCTGCGCTCCATTCCCGCGCGATATAAGGCAGTACATCGCGCGCGTTGCCGGGCAATAGATGGGCATGCTTTGCATCGATTTCGTTTGCGGCGGCGAGCTCCTCGAGCTTTTCACGGTGCTCCTTCGCCACGCGTTCGGTGATGTCATCGACCGCCAACCGGATCGGCTTGAAAGTTCTCGTCGCGGCCGTTCCAATGCCGGTTAATGTCTGATACGTATGCAGCAGGTGCAGTTCTCCGCCGCTCCTCGCGGCGATGTGCTGCGCGTGCGAGATGATGGACCGATCCAGTCGTGAAGGCTCGGCATGAACAGAGGCCGGGTCGACGGCGGCTATGATCGTTGGTTTGCCGGAAAGCGGGCGTGGCTTGACCAACCACAACGGATACGGACAGGCGCGGATCAATTGCCAGTCGGTATCGACGAAGATGGCCCGTTCTGCCTGACTGTGGTACTGCGTGCCCTTCACGACGTACAAGGGATTTCTGTCCAGCGCGATGTAAATCACGCCGCCGGCCACCGGGCGCTGATCGAGGACGCTGGTGGTTACTTCCCGATCCCGATGCCGGACCGGTTGCGCCAGCTCATCGATCATTTCTTCCTGTGCCGCCCGGATGCTGGCCGCGATATCTCGCGCTTCGTTCGACACAAACAGCGTGTCGCTCAGTGAACTCACGTCCGCATCGCAAAGCAGCAATTCCAGCGCCGCACCGGCCCCCTCGGCAAGCCATGCGGCGCGTTCGACGACAACCTGTGGGTTGATGTCCGGTTCGATAACCGCGAGCACAATGTTTCGGGTGTTCATACAGTGATACTGCAGTGATTCAATATTGACGTCAAACGGCCGTCAAAAATGCGCCATAATAGTGTAAAAGCCCGGACGGGTTTTACAGAAACTTCGGTTCAATGCGTAGAACAATCGCGATCGCCGGAAACATGGGCAGCGGCAAGTCCACACTGGTCGGATTCCTGAGCCGCACCTACGGCATAGCACCGTTTTACGAACCGAACGACCAGAATCCGTATCTGCCCGATTTCTACGGCGACATGCGGCGCTGGGCGTTTCATTCACAGGTTTACTTTCTGAGTAACAAGTTCCGCCTGCATCAGGAACTCGATCGCACGCCGGGCGTGTCCATTCTCGATCGGACGATTTTCGAGGATGCAGAAGTCTTTGCAACTGCGCTCAGGGAGATGCGGCGTATCGACAAACGCGACTGGGAGACTTACCGGGATTTGTATGAGGCGATTCTGGAGGCGATCCAGCCGCCAGACCTGATGATCTATCTGCGCTGTTCGATGCGCACGCTACGCAAACGCATTCGCTTGCGCGGCCGGGCGATGGAACAGGACGTGCCCTTGAGCTACCTGAAACGGCTCGAGCGCCTCTACGAGCAGTGGATAGCTTCCTACCGCATGAGCGACGTATTGTTGCTCGAGACGGACCGGCTCGACTACGAGAGCGACCTCATGTATCGACTGGACGTGATGCAGCGTATCGAAGCCGTGTTGCCGCCGGAGTTGGGCCGACCGGCGTGTCTTTGAACGGCGCGGATCAGTTGCCGAACGGTTCGACGTAGGTCGATTGCACCGGCTCGCCGTCCGCGAGTGCCGGAAAGAACAGGCTCTCCGCGACGGAGTCCAGGATCGCCTGCTTGCAGCGCGGGGTGGGGTCGAGGCCGCCTCCGTGTGTCAGGCTTGCGTTGCTCTGCTGGCCGTCCGGGTCAACATGCGCTTTCAGCCAGACAAGATACGCGGCATTCTCCGGACACACGTCCTGCCATTCCTCGTCGCCGACGGCTCGCTGCGCAGCCACGTGGTTCTGTCCGTAAGCGTCGATATTTTCCTCGACGCCCGGATTGGGATACAGGTTGACAGTCTGGTCCGCGCCTTTCTTAGTGAATTCAACCCGATACTGCAGGTACACCGCTAACTTCCTGCCATCCGCGACCGCCGGCTGTGCCGTGGCGTCTTCCGCTGCTTCTATGATCTCTGTGATGAACAGCGGGTCCGACGGGTCGTCGGCAACACAGCCGTTCATTTCCATATCGCCGTTATCCTGTACCAGCGCCGCGCAACGAATCATGACGGTCGTATCGCCTTTCAGCTCGGGGAACTTGATCAGTGTCCCGAGCGACTCCTCGCCCGACCCGAATTGAGCCGGTGTGCGCTCTGCGAACGCATCCCCGGCCCACATCGCGCCGACGGCCAGAATTGCCAGTACTGTTTTATTCATGGAGCAACGCCTCACCTCTCTGTCGGTTGCCATTAAGGCAAGATCAACACGGAATTAGTTCACTCGACTCCAGAGATTTCCCGCCGACGCTGCCAAAACGGCGTGAGCGATTGAACCGTCCACGGCGATGTCTGTCTCTGCAGGAGCCCGCCATGCGGGCGACAACGGTGTTCGCCTACGTCCCTGGCGCGATCGCGCGCTGCGCCGAAGGTTCAGCGGCCCGGATCGAGGTGCAGTATTTTGCCCGTTACGGCAAGGCTCGTCTGATTGCGGCCGGCGCGCTTCGATTCATACAGCGCGACGTCGGCCCGGCGCAGCCATTGCCCGGGCGTTTCACCGGCGCCCAGTTCGGCCACGCCGAGCGAAATGGTAACGGAACCGCCGGGGGCCAGTTCATTGGCTTCGACCAGCGTGCGCAACTGCTCGGCCAGGCGTCGCGCCTTTTCTTTTTTCTGTCCTTCGATGACGACCACGAATTCTTCGCCGCCGATGCGGTAGAGGCTGTCGGTGACGCGAATCCGGAGATCGATGACTTCGGTCAGGCGAATGAGAATCTGGTCGCCGGCCGCGTGACCGAACTGGTCGTTGATCTCCTTGAAATTGTCGATGTCCAGCAATAACAGCGAGGCTGGAATGTTGGCGCGCGTCTGTGCCGCGCACACTTCCGCGAGCTTTTCATCGAGCGCACGCCGGTTACCCACCCCCGTCAACGGGTCGTTTCGCGCCAGCACCAGAAGTTGATCGCGCTGGCCGCGGGTCAGGTATGCAAATGCGTAAGCAAATGCACTGGTCGAGATGAGCGTGATGAACACCGTCGTCAGGCTGAGCGTTTCCATCTCGGGGACGAGTGCAGGCACCAGTGCCAGCAGCGCCACCGTGGCGATGATCAATGCTTCACCCGGCTTGACGAGATAGAACACGGCAAGGAGCGCCGGATAGGCCCAGAAGACCTGTTTCTCTTCCTGTACGTAGATGGTGGTCAGCATCCCGGCGACGCAAAGGACCGCGATGGAAACGCTGGCAAAGCGGATACGGCGTGGACGCAGGACCGACATGCCGAGAAACGTGAAGCCGACAACGATCACGATATCGACGCCGGCCATCACCCAGTTGGCGTTGATCACGCGATATACGGCGAATGGCAGTACGCCCAGTACCGCCACGACGCACAGAGACAGGGGCAGGTAGGCTTCGACTGCGACTTTACGCATTGCCGGATCCTGGGATCGCGAGGCAGTCAAAACCAGTCTTCGGGGCCGAAACCATAGGTAACCAAAGCATACAGGCTGGTATTCCAGGCGGAACGCAACAGGATTCTAGCGGTCGGCGCAAGGGGGCGTCAGGTCCGCTGGTCACACTTTTCGGCTAACGATACCCCGCGGCCTGCAGGCTGAAAAGGGCAGCATAGTGGCCGTTCCTTTGCATGAGTTCCTCATGTGTGCCGCGCTCCGTGATGCGTCCGTCCTGAATGACCACTATATGGTCGGCTCGGCGCACGGTGGAAAAGCGGTGCGAAATCAGGATCGTGATCTTGGTCAAGGTCAGCTTGCGGAAATGCTCGAACAGGGCCGCTTCGGCGGCCGCATCCATCGAGGCGGTGGGCTCGTCGAGTACCAGGATATCGGCTTCGACATCCATAAATGCACGGGACAAGGCAATTTTCTGCCATTGCCCTGCCGACAGTTCCTGACCGTCCTTGAACCAGCTGCCGAGTTGCGTCCCGTAGCGGGCAGGCAGGTTGCGGATGAAGACATCGGCCATGCCCTGAATGGCCGCCCGTTGCCAGCGTGCGGGGTCCTGGAAGTGCGCGACGTCCCCGACCCCGATGTTTTCGCCGACGCTGATCTGGTAACGCGCAAAATCCTGGAAGATGACACCGATACGGCGGCGCAGGGTCTCGGAGTCCCATTCCTGCAATGGCGTGCCGTCCAGCAGAATGCGGCCGCGGCTGGGCGTGTAGAGCCCGGTCAGCAACTTGATCAGCGTGGTTTTGCCGGCGCCGTTCTCGCCGACCAGCGCCAGGCTTTCGCCGGGTTTCAGGTGCAGGTCGATGTTGCGCAGCGCCGGCCGGGTTGTCCCCGGGTACCCGAAGGTGACGTCTTCGAAACGCACACCGTCGCCCGGCCACGCACCGCGCGTGGCATCGCCTGACGCTTCCGGCGCCGCCTGTTCGAGATACTCGTAAAGATTCGACAGGTACAGGTTGTCTTCGTACATGCCGCCGATGGCGGACAGGCTGGCGGACACGGCCGTCTGACCCTGTTTGAAAACCAGCACGTACATTGTCATCTCGCCCAGCGAAATCACGCCCTGCATCGTGGCAATCGCAATCCATGCGTAGACGCCATAGAACGCCGCCGTCCCGACGAGCCCGAGGCAGAGACCCCAGGTCTCGCGGCGAATCGTAAGGGCCCGGTCTTCCTTGTATAGGCCCGCAAAGATGTCGCGGTAGCGCTTGAGGAAAATGGGCGCCAGCCGGTACAGCTTCACTTCCTTGGCGTGATCTTCGCGAGCGAGCACGGTTTCGAGGTACATCTGCCTGCGCGACTCGGGTGAACGCCAGCGAAACAGCCGAAAGGCGTCGCCGGCAAATTTCGTCTCGGCAAAAAATGACGGAAAGCCCGCGAACAACAGGATCAATACCGCCCACACCGAAAACTGGTAGAGGAGGAGTGCGTAACTGACGAGACTCACGGCATTCTGCGCGAGCGAGAACGTGCGATTGACGAGACTCAAGGGTCTGCTCGAAGCCTCGCGCCGCGCACGCGTCAGCTTGTCGTAGAAATCCGCATCCTCGAATTGCCCCAGCGACAATTCCTGCGCCTTCTCGAGTATCAGCACGTTGACGCGATGGCCGAGCTGCGCACGTAGCAGCGACTGGCACATGGCAATGCCGCGCTGCGCGCCGGCGACGAGCGCAATGAGAAGGGCTTCGATGGCGATGTATGAAACTGCCGGCCGGAACGGAGCATCGTGCGACAGCGCGGCAACCACGGCGTCGACGATGAGTTGGCCCACGTAGGCGATGCCCGCAGGCAGCACGCCGGCCACCAGGGTCAACACGCCGAAACTCAATGTCAGAATGCGGCTGGTGGACCAGACCAGTTCGATGGCGCGGCGTGCATATCGCAGCACGCCGAGGCCCGGCTGCTGTTTTGCGACGGGTTCTTTCAAGGGTGTCCCGGTTGCGAACGAAGAACGGAGTTGCAGGATATAGTGCCGGAGCAACGCTCCTTCAAGCCCGCGGCGGATTCGCATTCCATACCGTGGGCGCTTGGCCGTCGCTCCGAGCCCCTGCAGTAGACTGGTACGAAAGAACATGGAGCAGAGGCGCATGCTGAAGACAACGATCGTCCTGTCGCTGCTGATCGCTTGCGCGCCCCTGCGAGCCGAGCGGCAAACCGCAAACGTCATCCTCGTCACACTGGACGGGGTACGAATCCAGGAGTTGTTTTCCGGACTGGATCCGCTGCTCGCGGAGCACTCCGAATCAGTGGATTACTCGGACATCGAGTTGGCGCGGGAACGCTACTGGCGCGACACGCCGGAAGCGCGGAGGGGGGTGCTTATGCCGTTCTTCTGGAAAACGCTCGCGCCAAAGGGCATCGTGCTCGGCAACAAGGACAAGGGCAGCAGTGTCAAAGTCCGGAACGGCATACTGTGGTCGTCTCCCGGGTACAGCGAAATGCTGACGGGCGAACCGCAAAGCGACGTCATCGACAATACACTGGTACGCTACCCACACCGGACCTTCCTGGAGTACGTTCGCGCGGAACTCGAACTGGAACCGCAACAGGTCGCACAGTTCGGGTCCTGGGACGGTTTCAAACTGATCGCCGCGAGCCGCGACGACGCCTTCTTCATGAACGGTGCCTACGATCCGATCCCGCTGCATTTGGGCTCGCCGGAGATGGATTACCTGTCGGCATTGCGTCCGCAAATCATGGAGCTGTGGGAAGAGAGCGCCAACGACGTCATTACTTTTCGGCTCGCCCGTGCCTATCTGCAGAAGAACCGGCCACGCATGATGTGGCTGGCATTTGGCCAGTCCGACGACTGGGCGCACGGCGACCGTTACGACCGGTTGCTGGACTATCTGCATCTCGTCGACAGCCTGCTTGGCGATCTGTGGCAGACCCTGCAGTCGATGGATGCATACCAGGGAAAAACCACGCTCGTTCTCACAACGGATCATGGACGCGGGCTGACTGGTGACGACTGGATCGAACACGACGCCGCGATACCGGGCAGTGACGACATCTGGGTGGCCGTGATCGGGCCGGACACCCCCGACCGGGGCGAGGCCGCGCAGACCGCAACCGTTTACCAGAGCGATGTTGCCGCAACGGTGCTGCAGTTCTTCGGGCTCGATGCGAAGGCCTTCAACCCCGATGCAGGTCCGCCGATCCCAGGCACCCTGTCTGCAAAATAGCAGAGTTCCGGAAAAGCGCTTAACATTGCGCGCATGTTTGCCCCACGAATCATTGCCATCACGACGCTGCTACACTGCGCTGCCTGGCCGGTCCTGGCTGCCGGCGATGCGCTGGAGAGCGGACAACGCTGCACGGCCGAGCTATTCGAGGGCCGGTACGAGACGATCTGGCAACAGATGACACCGCAGATGCAGGAGGCGATCGGCAGCGAGGTTGCGCTCGGTGATTTCATGAAAAAAGTCCAGGCGCAGGCCGGCACGGAAAAGCAGGTCATCCGGGAAACCATCCAGCAGCAGGCCGGCATGCAGACCTACCTGCGTTACAGCCTGTTCGACAAGTTGTCGACACCGGTCGTCGTTTCTTTCAGCTTTACGCCGGAACAGCGCATCGCCGGGTTTTATGTTCGGCCGCTGCAACGGCCGGCGGAATCGCCTCATCTCGATTACGAAACCAAGGCAGAACTGCGCCTGCCTTTCGACGGCGCATGGTACGTGTTCTGGGGCGGACGTTCCGTGGAACGCAATTACCACGCTGCCGCAAAAGACCAGCGCTTTGCCTATGACTTCGTGGTCGAGAAAGACGGCGTGACTCATCGCGGCGAGGGCGCAATGAATGAAGATTATTATTGCTGGGGCGAGCCGATACTGGCACCCGCCAAGGCAACAGTCATCTCTTTCGAACGTCTGTTGCCGGACAATCCACCGGGTGTGATGGATCCCGGAAATCCAGCAGGCAACCACGTCATGCTCGATCTCGGCGAGGGCGAATATGCGCTGCTCGCACATATGCAGGCCAACAGTATCGTCGTTGAGGAAGGGGAGGAACTCGACGCGGGCCAGGTCATCGGCCGCTGCGGCAACAGCGGCAATACCAGCGAGCCGCATCTGCATTTTCACCTGCAGGACGAGCCGGAATTCGGCACGGGCCATGGACTGCCGGCATACTTCAACCAGTATACGGCCAACGGCGATGTCGTCGCCCGCGGCGAGCCGCTGCAGGGCCAGACGGTGTCCGTTGCCCGTCGGGGCCCTGCCGTCGCGACCGATGATCAATGAACCCAGGCGAGCCTGCGTCCGCATCCGCAATCTGAGCCGCAGTTACCGCGAGGGCGATAAGCTTCATCCGGTCCTGAATGGCGTCAACGCCGTATTCGCCAAAGGCGAAACGGTGGCCATTCGCGGTCGCAGCGGCTCCGGAAAGTCCACCCTGCTGAATCTCATCAGCGGCATCGACACCGCGGACAGCGGGGAGGTCGAGATCGAAGGCTCGCTCATCACCGGCATGACCGAACGGGACCGAACCCTGTTCCGCAGGCGGCACATCGGATTCGTCTATCAGGCTTTCAATCTCGTGCCCACGCTGTCGGTGGCGAATAACGTGCGGCTGGTGCTCGAACTGAACGGATTCGGCGATCCGGAAGCGCAGGGGCGCGTCAACGACCTGTTGTCGGCCGTCGGGTTGCTGGAGCGGCGCAATTCCCGGCCGGACGTCCTCTCCGGCGGCGAGCAGCAGCGCGTGGCGATTGCACGCGCGCTCGCGCACCGGCCGGCCGTGCTTCTGGCTGACGAACCAACCGGCAATCTCGACGATGCGACCACCGTGAATGTACTGTCCATGCTCGAATCCCTGGTGCGGCACTCGGGAGGCACCCTGATCGTCGCCACACACAGCGCGACCGTCGCAGGATTCTGCGATCGCATACTCGAACTGCGCGACGGGATGCTCATCGGGGACGTCGCCACAGACTGATGTCGATACTAAAGCGCGCAAGTTTCGGCTATCTGCTGCGCCATCCATGGCAACTGGGTCCCGCACTCGCCGGCATCTGTATCGGCGTTGCCGTCATTGTTGCGGTGGACCTCGCCAATGAAAGCGCGCGCCGCGCATTCCTGATGTCGATGAATGCGGTGGTCGGCGAGGCGACCCACCAGATCGTCTCCGGGCCGCAGGGGGTCTCCGAAGCCCTGTACGCGAAGCTTCGTGCCCGTGGCATGCGCAACATCGCGCCGGTCGTCGAAGCGTACGTCTACACAGGCGATACGACCCTGCAGTTGCTCGGCGTCGA
>JBOHZD010000211.1:0-27622 GCA_050738315.1 Woeseiaceae bacterium | reverse complement strand
TCGGCCGCATCGGTACCGATGGCGCTCGATGTCGCGATCAGGGACGGGCGCGTACAGCGAGGACAGTTGATACTCATGGAAGCCTTCGGGGGTGGCTTCACCTGGGGCTCCATTCTGATGCGCTATTGACGTCAGTCCTGGCTGGCATGCGGAGCCTGGACGGGGGACGGCTTTTCAGGAACGCCGTGAATACGTCCCTGTAGGCTTCGGGCGCACGGCCGGAGCAGAGGCGCCACCCGGGGGTGTTCCACCCGGCGAGTTCCCCTGTCCGAGCGGCTGGAACACCCCCGGGTGGCGCCCCTGCGTTCTCGAGTGAGACTTACCGGGAGACTCACCAGAGCGCAGTCTTTTTGTCGCGGATTTGCCGGCGTTTCATTCTTGCGTGGAGCTGTTTTCTTTTCGCGGCGAGGCGTTGTTTCAAGGTCGGCGTGCCGCGGGCGGCCGGGTTCTTGCTGTATTCGTCGCGGTAACGGCAAAAGTCGCTGTAGGCTTCGCGGGTGTGCCGCAGGTCGCGCAGCAGCAACTCGATCAAAATCACGTCATCGAGGTAGCCGATGGCGGGGATGTCGTCCGGAATGATGTCCTCCGGGTCTCCGAAATAAACGAACGTCGCAAGCAGATGCTCGCGCTCCAGTTGCGGCAGCCGCCATTCGTCGTCCAGCAACATGGCGATCATCAGATCGAGATCCGGCAGCTTCCTGGCGACAAAATCCGGCAACGGGCTTTCCGATTTGATGGTGTCGAGTACCGAACGGATTGCTTCGATGATTTCGGCTTCGTCCATGCCGCGAACGGCATTTCGTGACTGCTTGACGGCATGACGGAAAAAACCCAGATCACGGTCCGTGAGATCCAGCGAAATACTGATACCCATAGTGTCAACCCTGTCCTGGACGGTTCGGAACAGGCTACCGGTGACGGCATAGCCGGTCAATTCGGCCGGCAGGATGACCTGTCGCATGGGTAACTGTGAAATAATACGCGACATGAAACCGAAGCTGATCATCGGCAACAGAAACTATTCCAGCTGGTCGTTACGGGCATGGTTGTTGTTGGCGGAGTCCGGTATCGACTTTGACGAAGAGCGGCTACCCCTGGATACGCGGGAGTTTGCCGATCGCATCGGACAAATATCGCCGGCGGGCAGAGTGCCGGTTTTGCTGCTCGGCGGCCAACCGGTCTGGGATACACTGGCTATTGCAGAGACCGTCGCGGAGCGCTGGCCGGAACGGGAGCTGTGGCCGCCGGATGCCGCAAGGCGGGCGCACGCGCGTTCCATCAGCGCCGAAATGCACGCCGGGTTCGCGACATTACGTGACGCGATGCCTATGAATTGCCGGGCGATGGGCCGTAAAGTGGCGCCGTCGGAGCCGCTCACCGCCGACATTGAACGCATTTTCGCGATCTGGACCGATTGCGCGACGCGTTACGGAGGCGGCTGGCTGTTTGGAACTTTCAGCACGGCCGATGCGATGTATGCGCCTGTGGTCCTGCGTTTCCGAACCTACGGTGTGGATCCGCCGCAATCTGCGTGTCCGTACCCGGAGCGCCTGTTGCAAAGCAAGGCGCTCCAGAACTGGCTCGTTGCCGCCGAATCGGAGACCGAAGTGCTCGAACGAGAAGAGAAGGGGCAATGAATAGCACAGCGTGCCGAATGACACGGACGATGAAATCGATCGCCATCGCCATGATCGTAGCCGTAAGCGCAACGGCAGAAGCCGAAGTCTACGAGTTACCGCCCGCCGGCAATGACGTCATCGGGGCGGTCGCATCGATCGACGCACGCGCAGAAGATACGCTGCTCGATATTGCGCGCCGTCATGGGTTGGGTTACGAGGATATCGTCCGCGCCAATCCGAAGGTCGATCCATGGTTGCCGGGAGAGGGCACCGAGATCGTGTTGCCGACGCGTTTTGTCCTGCCGTCCGGAGCACGTCGCGGTATCGTATTGAACCTCGCCGAATACCGTATGTATTACTTTCCGCAGCCGGAATCCGGCAAGCCGGCGGTCGTCATGACCTGGCCGATGAGCATTGGCCGCATGGACTGGGCGACACCGCTCGGCAAGACGAGTATCGTTTCGAAAGTCGAACGCCCGACCTGGTATCCGCCTGATTCAGTACGTGAGGAACACGAGGCGGATGGACGTCCATTGCCGCGCACGGTGCCGCCGGGGCCGGACAATCCGCTCGGTGATTATGCGATGCGTCTGGGTCTGCCGGGGTACCTGATCCATGGCACCAACCGTCCTGCGGGCGTCGGGATGCGCGTCACCCACGGCTGCATACGCATGTTTCCGGAAGACATCGAGTTTCTGTTCGGCCAGGTCAGCGTGGAGACGCCGGTCAGGATCATCAACGAACCAGTCAAGCTGGGCTGGGAAGGCGACCGGCTGATCATGGAAGTGCACCGCACCCTGGATGTCTCCCCTGTCACGGGCGACGAGAACGCGACCGGTATTTCCATTGACGCACAGGCCGGCACCGAACCGATCGAACCGCCATTGCCGAGCCGGCTTACTTCATTGACCGTGCAGTTCGTCGCGGCTACGAGCGCGCGTCCCGGCGAACTCGACTGGGATTTCGCGGAACAGTTGCTCGAGCGCGCGGACGGCATTCCGGCCGCGGTCGGCACCACCATAAAAAACGCCGCGACCAGCGCGGCGTCTGAATGAAACTTCGTAGTCTTAAGCTACTTTGACATGGATTTCTGGAACATGCGCTCCAGGCGATCGCGGTTCGCGTCGCAGCAGGACTGGGCTTCCTCGGCGGCTGCCAGAGCTTCGTCCGCAGTGGCTTGAGCATTTTCTGCTGCTTGCGCTGCGCTGTCGGCCGCTGCGCGTGCAGCTTCAGCCGCTGCCTTCGCCGCTGCCGCATCTCGTGCTGCACTGTCTGCCGTAGCCTGTACTCTGTCGCGTTCCTCCTGCCCGGTGGCACAACCCCCTGCCACGCCGAGAACGAGCGCAATCGCGCTCACTTTCAGTACATTCTTGATCATCATCCAAATTTCCTCTGTTGGAAAAAAATTGCAGGCGCATTATTTCCTAAATTGACTTGAGCTTCAACGATCTGCGAGTTTTATTCAGCGTGTGTCGTGCATTCGCGACATGTTTCTGCCGCGGGGTGTCAAACGAAATACGGCAGCGACTGTGGGTCGGTCATTGGAGATCGTCGTCCCTCACCTCCCTGGCAGGGCGATCATAGCAGGTTGCTTGACAGGCAACAGGTGGCCGATGTGTGTACGGAGAGTGGACGTGGCGAGTCCTGAACTTCGATTGCTCGATGACGCGAGGCGATCGGAGCGGTATTCGGTCACCTGTTTACAAACAGGGAGAACTGTATATACTCACAGTCACTGTTCTTTTATACAGGCGCCTTGCAATGTCTCAACTGACTCCCAGACAATCCCAAATACTCCAGATGATTCAAGAATTTATAGCCGAATCCGGGATGCCTCCCACGCGTGCGGAAATTGCCAGGGAACTCGGTTTCAAATCGCCCAATGCGGCGGAAGATCATTTACGCGCCTTGCAGCGCAAGGGTGTGCTGGACCTGATCCCGGGCGCCTCGCGAGGCATCCAGCTCAAGGATTCACTCCGCGAACAGCTCGGCTTGCCGCTGATTGGCCGGGTTGCCGCCGGCAGTCCGATCCTGGCGGCGGAGCATATCGAGACGCATTACAGGATCGATCAGGCGCTCTTTAATCCGAAACCGCATTACCTTTTACGGGTGGAAGGCATGAGTATGAAAAATGCGGGCATCCTGCATGGCGATCTCGTTGCGGTCCATCGCACGCCGGAAGTCCGCAGCCGCCAGATCGTGGTTGCGCGAGTAGACGATGAAGTGACCGTCAAGCGTTATCGTCAGGAGGGCTCGATGGTGTGGCTGTTACCGGAAAACGAGGAGTTCGAGCCGATACGGGTCGATCTGAAATCGCAAACCATGGTCATCGAAGGTGTCGTTGTCGGTGTGATTCGCGACGGATTGCCTTTGCACTGACTGCCGAAACCCTTCACAAAGAAGAAGCCCTTGCAGGCAACCGGTATCACGATCGCCGATGAATGACGCACTCGAGAATCTGCTCAAGAACCCGCGCGTGTGGCGGGGGAGAAGCCGGGCGGCCGTATCGGGTGTGCCAGGTCTCGCCAGCGGCTATTCGACACTCGATCGACATTTGCCCGGGGGCGGCTGGCCCAGGCATGCACTGACGGAAATTCTGCTCGAACATCATGGCATGGGAGAACTCCAGTTGCTGATGCCGGCGCTGGCACGCTTGAGCCAGGCAGGCAACGGTTCGCCCGGCAACGCCGTCGAGACGCGAGAGGCCGGCTGGATCGCCTGGATTGCACCGCCTTTTCAACCTTATCCGCCGGCGCTTTTGCAGTGGGGCATCGAACTTTCCCGCATGCTGGTCGTGCATCCCAGGCGAGGGACGGACACATTGTGGGCGGCCGGAGAAGCGCTGTCATCCGGGAATTGCGCGGCCGTCCTTTTATGGCCGGATGCGCTGGATCACAGGATGGACGACACTGCGAGCCGGCGTCTGCAACTAGCTGCTGAAAAAGGACAGAGTTGGGCCATCGCTTTTCGTGACGGAAAAGTGCGGTCCGAAGTATCCGCGGCCGCATTGCGTCTTGAACTTGCGAAAGGCGAACAGGGAACGGATGTCATTATCCTGAAAAGCCGTGGCGGTCCGCCGACCCGGGTAGAGAACGTCACGGGATGGCAGGCGAATCCCTCGTCCATCCAGGCTCCGCAAAGAGGCCGTGCAGATTAGCCTCAATCCCGGATCATGGTTCCCTCGGACAAATCCCCCGCCATGTTGCGGGATGCCGCCCCGACCCCCGGAAAAAATGCCCGATCGTCCATAACCAAACCGGTACAACAGGCACTCATTCTCGAACCGGGGCCCGAGATCGAGACAACACTCGAGGAGCGCACGCGCACCCGCTGCTTGTGGCTGTGCCTTCATTTTCCGCTGTTGCCACTCGAGGCATTCCGCGACGGCAGCAGCGAAGCGCGTGCCGTATTCGAGGACAGGCAAGGTGAGCGGCGAATTCTTCTGGCCGATGAACCCGCGCGTGCCCGGGGTATCACGCCCGGTCTGTCCGTCAATGCAGCGCTCGCGCTTCTGCCGACACTCGAACTCGAAGCGCGTCATCCGGCCCGGGAAGAACGGATATTGAAAAAACTGGCTGCCTGGGCAGAGCGTTTTACTGCGACGGTCAGTCTCGAACCGCCTGCACTGCTCCTGGAGATTGCCGGCAGCCTGCGTTTGTTTGGCGGCCTGGAAACGTTGTGGCAACGGATTGAAACCGGTCTCGGGCAACGCGGATACGCGGTTTCCATGGCACTGGCACCCACGCCGCTTGCGTCTCTCTGGTTGGCCCGCGCCTGCCGGAATGTCCGTATCGAAGACACGAAAAACCTGACCGGGACCCTCTCTCCGTTGCCGTTGCGTTACCTGGAATGGCCGGACTCCGTTCGTGAATCCTTAAACGGCATGGGTATTACCTGCATCGGCGATTGTCTGCGCCTGCCGAGGGAGGGTTTCGTGCGGCGTTTCGGCGCCGGCCGGTTGTTGCAACTCGACCGGGCGCTCGGCCGTTTGCCCGACCCGCGCACCCGCTATCGTGCACCGGAACGTTTCTGCCAGGAATGGGAACTCAATGAAGAGCAACACGACAGCGAATGGCTGCTTAAGGCTTGCCGGCAACTGTTGGTGGCACTCGAACGATTTTTAACGAGCCGGCAGTTGGCGATACAGCAGTTGCGATTCGATTTCTTTCATCAGCGGACGCAAGCGACGCATCTGACACTCGGCCGCAGGGAGGCCGGGGGTGAAGTCGAACGCTGGTTCGAATTGCTGAAAATCCGCTTTGAGCGCCTGACGTTGCCTGCGCCGGTCATTGCAATACGCCTCCAGAGCGGGCGTGGAGAGCCACTGCTGGCAGCGACGGATACCTTGCCTTTCGATCGCGCGGCCGGCAGGCAAGGAGTTCCTGTCGCACAGCTGATGGAGCGCCTGAGTGCGCGTGTGGGCGATGCATCCATGCACGGTGTTGCACTGGTCGCTGAACATCGTCCGCATTATGCGTGGAGCACGGTGCAGGTCGCAGGCATTGAAGTGCCGCAATGCCGGGCGGTGCCTGATCATCCCTGCGAATGTCCGCCGGAGTGGCTGGCCGATGTCAGACGCACCCACAGCCTGTTATTGCGGCGGCCATTGTGGATGCTGTCCGAACCGCTGGCGCTGACGACAATCTCGGGCAAGCCATCGTATCAAGGTCCGCTGAAACTGCTGGCCGGCCCGGAGCGCCTCGAGACGGGCTGGTGGGACGGCAATGGAATTGCCAGGGATTATTTTGTCGCCGTCAATCCCGGCGGCGTGCATCTATGGGTCTACCGTAACCGCGGCAGGAAGACCGACTGGTATCTGCACGGAATCTACGGTTGATGGCGGCACACTACGCCGAGTTGCATGCGCTCAGTAACTTCACTTTCCTGAGAGGCGCATCCCATCCCGAAGAGCTGGTCATGACGGCGGCCGAGCTCGGATACGAAGCGCTGGCCGTCACCGATGAATGTTCGCTGTCGGGCATCGTACGCGCACATATCGCAGCCAAAGACTGCGGACTCAAAAAACTGCTCATCGGAGCGGAGTTCAAGCTTGATGACGGGCTCAAGCTGGTGGCGCTGGCCAGGAACTGCCGCGGCTATACCTCGTTGTGCCGGCTCATCACGAAAGGCAGGCGCGCCGCGGAAAAGGGCCGTTACCATCTGGACGCCGGAGCCGTCGACGACGGCCTCCCGGATTGCCTGTTACTCTGGAGTCCCGACAACCGGCTGGTCCTCGATGACAGGGACCGCTGGATACTGGAGGCTTTTCGCGGGCGACTGTGGATTGCCGTGGAGTTGCTCGCAGACGGCCTGCTGCGCGAACGCTTGTATCGCCTGCGGAGACTCGGGTACGCGCTTGACCTGCCGCTCGTCGCAAGTGGAGACGTGCACATGCATTGCCGCGGGCGCAGGGCATTGCAGGACACGCTGACAGCGGTGCGCGAAGGCGTCACCCTCGATCGGGCGGGCCTTAAGCTGTATCCGAACGGCGAACGTTATCTGCGTCCCCGGGACGTGCTCGCGACGATCTATCCGGATGACCTGCTCGAGCAAACCGTGCGCATCGCGGAGACGATCGATTTTTCCCTGGATGAGTTGCGTTACGCCTATCCTGATGAACTGGTGCCGGCGGGCGAGACACCGGCGAGTTATCTCAGGCGCTTGAGCGAGGAGGGCATGCGTTGGCGCTGGCCTCTCGGCGTTCCCGACAAAGTCACGGCGCTCATCGAGCATGAGCTCACGTTGATCCGCAGTCTCGATTACGAATCCTATTTTCTGACGGTGTACGACATCGTCGCCTATGCCCGCAGTCAGGGCATTCTGTGCCAGGGCCGCGGCTCCGCGGCCAATTCCGCGGTGTGTTTCTGTCTCGGCATTACGGAAGTGGATCCTTCGCGCATGGCCACCCTGGTCGAACGTTTCATTTCCAGGGAGCGTAACGAACCGCCGGATATCGACGTCGACTTCGAACACGAACGCCGCGAAGAAGTCATTCAATACATCTACAGGAAGTACGGCAGGGAGCGAGCGGCGCTGGCGGCGACGGTGATTACCTATCAACCGCGCAGCGCACTGCGCGATGTCGGCAAAGCGCTCGGCTTCAGCCGTCTGCAGACGGATCGTCTCGCGCGCTCGATGCAGTGGTGGGATGGCTCGTCAGTGGATGTGAGCCGCGTCATCGAGGCGGGCCTGGATCCCGACAGCCCGGGCATCAAACGCCTGCTCTGGCTGGTGCGGCAGTTAGTCGGTTTTCCGCGTCATCTGTCGCAGCATGTCGGCGGCTTCGTGATTTCGAACGGCCCGCTGGCCGAACTCGTGCCGGTCGAAAATGCGGCAATGGACGATCGCACGGTCATTCAGTGGGAGAAAAACGATCTCGAGGATCTGGGCCTGCTCAAGGTCGATGTGCTGGGCCTTGGCATGCTGACGGCCATCCGGCGGAGCTTCGACCTGATCCGGAAATTCTGTGGCCGGGAATACACGCTGGCGACGGTCCCCGCGGAAGACCCGGACGTGTACGACATGATCTGCGATGGCGACACGATGGGCGTGTTCCAGATCGAGTCGCGCGCGCAAATGGCGATGCTGCCGCGGCTGAAACCACGCTGTTACTACGATCTCGTCGTCGAGGTGGCGATCATTCGCCCGGGTCCGATACAGGGCGATATGGTGCACCCCTATTTGCGCCGGCGAAACGGCGAGGAAGCGGTCGAGTATCCGAGTCCGGAAATCCGGGGTGTCCTGCAACGCACCCTGGGCGTTCCCATCTTCCAGGAACAGGTGATGCAGCTCGCCGTGGTTGCGGCGGGCTTCACGCCGGGTGAAGCCGACCGCCTGCGGCGGGCAATGGCTGCCTGGAAGCGCCGTGGCGGCCTGGAACCGTTCGAGGAAAAACTGATACGGGGCATGCGCGAACGCGGCTATTCAGAAGAGTTTGCGCGACAGATCTTCCACCAGATCGAAGGCTTCGGCGAATACGGCTTTCCCGAATCGCATTCGGCCAGCTTCGCGTTACTCGTCTATGTTTCCAGCTGGCTCAAACATCATGAACCGGCTGCGTTCGTGTGCGCTCTTCTGAACAGCCAGCCGATGGGATTTTACTCCGCATCGCAGCTGACACAGGATGCACGGCGCCACGGGGTCGAAGTCCGTCCCGTGGACGTGAATCGCAGCGACTGGGACTGCAGCCTGGAGCGCGGAGCCCGCGGCAAGCCGACACTGCGACTGGGATTTCGCATGGTCAAGGGACTCTCCGACCCCGCCGGCCGGCGCATTGTCGAGTGTCGTCCAGACTGCGGCTACCGCAGCATTCAGGAGTTGCTCGAACAGTGCGAACTCAATCGTAAGGACTTAAGCGCGCTCGCCGCTGCCGGCGCCATGAAATCGCTGGACGGACATCGTCACAAGGTACGCTGGACCGTGGCCGGCACGGAAAAGCCGACCGCACTTTTCACCTCGATGGAGCAGTACGAGGCGACGCCGATGCTCCGGAGCCCCACTGAAGGTCAGAATATCGTTGCCGATTACAAGAGCCTCGGGCTGTCCCTCGAACGACATCCGATCGAGCTTCTGCGCGCCCGGCTGGATCGTTATCGCTACCTTGCCGCCGCGCAATTGCCCGCTCTCCCGTCAGGACGAAAGGTTCGCGTGGCAGGCCTCGTCATCACCAAGCAGCGTCCGGGAACGGCGAGTGGCGTCACCTTCGTGACCCTGGAGGACGAAACGGGGCATATCAATCTGATCGCGTGGAAAAAGATTGCCGAGGAGCAACGGGACGTGCTCCTGCACGCGCGCCTGATGGGGATTGACGGAGAACTGCAGATCGAAGGGAAGGTGATACACGTGATCGTCAGGAAAATGATCGATCACACGGCGCTACTGGGTGAGCTGCAGGTGTCTTCGCGGAATTTTCGTTAGCCGTCCGTCGGCAAATTCTGCATCTGTCCCCACAACTCAGTCATCTTCATTGGGATCGAAGGAGTACGTATCCTCCAGGTCCTTCATTACTTCCCTCTGTTCACGAATTTCCTCCAGCCTGCGACGAATTTCCTTTTTGCGCGCGGCATCGGAATTCCCGTTTGATTCGAATTCGGCAATCAGTTCCTCGACATTGATCTCGACCGATACATCCCCGATATTGTCGGAGCCCTTGGAGGTCGAAAAAACGACGGTGTCTTCCGCGTCGACCTCTTCGTCCAATTCGACATCGTCGTCTTCGGTGACTTCTTCGTCGTCACCCACTATTTCCGGATCACCAGCTTCCTTCTGCATACAAGCCTCGTTCGCAGACCGGTTTCAATAGAAGTCTTTCAAAAGGCCCTTCGCGAAGCGCAACCGGAACCTGATTGCGCCTGTATACCGCGAAAAAAGAGGCGGTGCAACAGAGTTGTCGACAGTTTTGCGCTCACCTGAAAAGGCAGAAAAAACCAAAGGGTGTGGACAAACTCAGTGGATGAGCGTGTTGAGTTCGAAGATCGGCAGGAGAATTGCGAGGACCACCAGCAACACGATCGCGGCCATCACGATGACAAGCAGTGGTTGCATGACTCCGAGCAGGGTCGCAATCAATCCGTCCACTTCCCGTTCCTGGTTGATCGCGGCACGCCGCAGCATTTCCTCCAGGCGTCCGCTGGCTTCTCCGCTGGCTATCAGGTGTGTGGTCATTGGCGGAAACAGCTTGCTCGTTTCGAGAGATTTGCTGATCATCGCGCCTTCCCGCACACGCAATGAGGCCTCTTCGACCGCCTCGCGCATGGGCACATTGACGATAACCTGCGCCGCAATCTTCAATGCTTCGAGTATGGGCACGCCACTGCCCGCCAGGATACTGAGAGTCTGCGTGAAGCGTGCCGTGTTGATACCGCGAGCGAGGCGGCTGATGATCGGCAGCCGCAAAAGCAGTCGATGATATCGACGTTTCGGCCCTTCCTTCTTCAGAAGGTGCCTGATGCCGAATGCCACTGCGACAACGATCGCAACCAGCAAGAGCCAGTAATCACGTAGAAAATCGCTGGCCCAGAGCATCATGCGCGTCAAAATCGGCAGCTGCTTGTCGTAGTTCTCGAATATCGTGACGACCTTCGGCACCACGTATGCGAGCATGAAGCCGATGATGCCGACAGCCGTCACGACCAGCGCGATTGGATAGATCAGTGCATTTTTCACCTGTTGCTGCAGCGCCTGGCGTGATTCGGTGAACTCCGCGAGGCGTTCCAGCACGGCGTCCAGATGGCCGGATTGCTCGCCGGCCGCAACCGTTGCCTGATACAGATCGGGAAAGGCATGCGGAAAATCCCTCAGGCCGTCCGCGAGGGCGTGGCCTTCCATGACCCGAGCGCGAACGCCAAGGAGAATACTCTGGGCACGCGGGTTTTCGTTTTGCTGGCTGACAGCGAGCAGCGCTTCTTCCAGCGGCAGGCCCGCCTGCGACAGGGTCGCCAGTTGCCTGGTGACGAGGGCCAGTTCACTGGCGGAGAGGCCGCGCCGTAGCGTGATGCTCGTCTTGCGCTGCGAGTCCCGCCTTGCGACTTCCGTGACCTTGACCGGCAGGAGCTCGCGTTCCCGAAGAATCTGCCGTACGTGTTTCGGCGTGTCGCCTTCGAGCAGACCCCTGGATTCCTTGCCCGCCTTGTCGAGTGCGACGAACTCAAATGCGCCCATGGTCAGTCCGCAGTCGTCACGACTAGTCGGCCCGTGTAACCCTGAGTACTTCCTCGAGTGTCGTGCTCCCGGCAAGGACCCGGCGGCGTCCGTCGTCGCGAATACCGGGACTGAGCGTCCGTGCATACCGTTCGAACTTCTGTTCGCTCACGCCGTCATGAATCATCGTCCGCATGGCATCGTCAACTGCGATCAACTCGTAGATACCGGTGCGTCCGCGATAACCGCTGCCGTCTTCGGTTCCCGGGCGATACAGCATGGGTGGATCATCCTGGGGATCGAGGTTGAGCGTGCGGCATTCATAGTCCCGTGCCGTGTAAGCGACCTTGGTGTCGTCGTCCAGCACTCTGACCAGCCGCTGTGCCAGCACGCCGATCAGGCTGGACGACAGCAGAAACGGTTCCACGCCCATGTCCCTGAGCCTCGTGATGGCGCCGGCTGCAGTATTCGTGTGCAAAGTGGACAACACCAGGTGTCCCGTGAGGCTCGCCTGTACCGCGATCTGCGCCGTTTCCAGATCCCGTATTTCGCCGACCATCACGACGTCGGGATCCTGCCGCAGAATCGCCCGCAGCCCCCGCGCGAAGGTCATCTCGACCTTGGTGTTGACCTGGGTCTGTCCGATGCCGTCGATGAAATACTCGATCGGGTCTTCCACAGTCATGATGTTGCGGCTGTTGTCATTGATGCGTTCGAGCGCCGCATACAAAGTCGTCGTTTTTCCGGAACCGGTGGGACCGGTGACGAGAATGATTCCGTGCGGCTTGTGAATCAGGTCGTCCATGACGGCCAGGGACCCGTCGTCCATGCCGAGCGAGGTCAGGTCCAGACGTCCGGCCTGCTTGTCGAGCAATCGCAACACGACGCGCTCGCCATGTCCCGAGGGCATCGTCGAAACGCGTACGTCGACCGCGCGGCCGGCTATTCGTAGCGAAATCCGGCCGTCCTGCGGCAAACGCTTTTCCGCGATATCCAGTTTTGACATGACCTTGATGCGCGATACCACGAGCGGGGCCAGCGCGCGTCGCGTCTGCAGGATTTCCTGCAGGACACCGTCAATACGAAAGCGCACGTTCAGGCGGTTTTCGTAAGGTTCGATGTGCACATCCGACGCATTGTCCTTGATGGCCTCGGTGAGCACGGCATTGATGAAACGAATGATCGGCGCATCGTCGTCACTCTCGAGCAGATCCGACGGTTCCGGCAGTTCCTGTGCCACCTGCAGCAGATCCGTCTGCTCGTCGAGGTCGCCCACCATCTGCATGGCCTTGTGGCTGCCCTGTTCGTAGGTTTGCTGCAGCATCGCGTCGAAAGCCGCCGGCGTGACCCGGGTCAGCCGGAGCGGCACGCCGGCAAACCGGCGGGTCTCGGCCAGGCTCAAGGGAGATGCGCCCGTGCGATAGACGGTATCGGCCGCGCCGTCCCGGATCTCCCGGATCAGCACACCATGGCGCTTGGCGAACGAAAACGGCAACGGCCGTGCTTCGAGTTCCACGAGTTGCTGCGTCTCCGGGAGGGTGACCGTGCCGGTTTCGAAAACGATGTCGGAGCGGCTGACCATGGGATCGCGGCGCGTTACACGACTACTGTTCGGGTTCTTCATCGTCATCGTCGGGTCGCAGGTCGATCGGCGCCCGCGACGGGTACTTGTCCAACGACGGCAATGTGGGGCGCTTCGCACCCGGCAACAACGGCACTTCGCTGCCGAAACGCCTGCTCCCCTCTTGCTGCATTTCGCGGATGTAATTGTATTTTGCGTCCGTTTCCAGCCCTGCCTGCACACTGTCGCGCAGAATCTTCGGGCGGATGAAGACCATCAGGTTGGTCTTCACCTTGTCGGTCTTGCGGCTGCGAAACAGATTGCCGAGGATAGGAATGCTGCCGAGGACCGGCACCCGCTGATCGCTTTCACGCAGCGTGTCTTCGATCAGTCCGCCCAGTACCAGGATGTCGCCATCCTCGACGATCACCGTGGTATCGATCGTGCGCTGATTCGTGATGATGTCGACGGCGCCTTGCGCGGACGGGGCAATACTGGAAATTTCCTGTGAGATATCGAGTATCAGCGTGTCTCCCTCGCTGATCTGCGGAGTAATCACGAGCTTGACGCCGATCTGCTCTCTCTCAATCGTCTGGAACGGGTTGACCACGCCGCCGCCGGTGCCGGTGCCGGTACTGGAAAACGAGCCCGTCAAAAACGGTACTTCCTGACCGACGTTGAGACTTGCTTCCTCGTTGTCTGTGGTCACGATGGTCGGCGTCGATATGATGTTGGTATCGGCGTCGCCCTGCAGCGCTCGGAGAATCGCGGCAAAACTGGTACCCGACTCGCTGATTCGGCCGATTCCCAGCGTGACACCACTGCCGATCAACTGGCTCGGATCGAAATCACCGTCGCCGCTGACGGCCGCTCCAAGCTGTACGACCCCAGGGCCGCTGTCGGGGAAGTTGGTAACGCCGACCGCGTTGTTGTCGTCGCTGCCGTCGACTGCCCAGGTCACACCGAGTTCCGAGGTCTTGTCCGCGGTGACCTCGACGATGATCGCCTCGACCAGCACCTGCGGCCGACGAATATCCAGTTTGTCGATGATGGTCATGAGCGAGCGCATCGTCTTCGGCGGTGCGTTGACGACCAGCGCATTGGTCTGCACATCGGCCCAGATGCTGACGTCCTCCACCGTGCCGCCCGCTGCTGCAGCTGCTGCCGCGTCTGCCTGCTGGATGCCGAGGAAGTGTTCCTGCAATTGCGTCGCCAGCTGTTCGGCATCGGCATAACGCAGGTAGCGAACCTGTATGCTGCCGCCGTCGTCGAGTGGCGTGTCGAGATGTGTGATCAGTGCACGCAACCGCAGCCGTTCCGTTTTGTCACCGCCGATGAGCACGCTGTTGGTACGTGCATCCGCAACCAGGCTGGTCGTGACCGGCATGCCGTCGGAGCGCGGCGCCTGCGCCAGGGCCGTGAGGACTCTCACGATCTCCGTGGCCGACGCGTGCTCCAGGCGTACCACTTCGATATCGTCATCACTGGAGACGTCGATACGCTGGATGATGTTGATGATGCGGCTCACGTTGCTCGCGCGATCCGAAATAATCAGCATGTTCGAGCCTGGCGGTGAAGCGAGATGTCCGTATTGCGCGATCAACGGCCGCAGTATCGGCACGAGTTGCGCAGCCGAGACATTTCGCACTTCGATGACCTGGGTCAGCATCGCATCCGCCGCATCGCCATCGCTCTCCGTCGGATACTGTCGCGCGGCGGCGTCCGGAATGATCTTGACCACGCCGTCCGTCGCAATGGCGACATAACCGTGCACCTCGAGAACGGACAGAAACGCTTCGTAGAAGGCTTCCGGTGACATCGGCGTGGACGACAGCATCGTCACTTTGGCATTGACGCGGGGATCGAGAATGAAGTTTTTGTGCGTAACGGCGCCCACGGCTTCGACGATCTGCCGAATATCGGCTTCCTTGTAATTGGGCGTGATGGTGGTCGGTGGACTCTGCTGCGCATGTGCGATCGGCAACAGCAGCAGGGCAAGAACCGCCGCGCCCGAGGCGCGGCGGATGAATGGCATTGGCTGTCGATGAAGTCGTATCAAGGTGCTCACTATTGGTCGTTGTCCAGACTGCTCAATTGGCTGGTCGTCAGGACCAGCACCTGGGGCTGGCCGTTTCTCTCCACCGTCACCGTCACCTGGTCCGCACTGCCCAGGTTCTGGAATATTTCCATCGCCTGCTGGGGATCGGTCAGCGAGGCACCGTCGATATCCTTGATCAAGTCGCCGGGCCGAAGTCCCAAGGCCGCGAACTGTTTGCGGTTACGGCCCGGATACACCCGGTATCCCTGCTGTTGACCTGCCACAAAATACGGCGTTGGTCGAATGACATCAGCGAGCTTCGTCACGTTCTGCGATACAACTTCCTGGAGGCTCGGCGCCTGCACCGGAGTGCTCGTGGCCAGAGGGGTACTGCGGCGCACCGGAGCCGCGCCACCTTCGGGAAACTCCTTGGGCAGCTTCAGCGCTTCGAGCTGGCCGTCCCGGTTGAGAATGACGCGATCGGTATACACCGCGTGCAAGGTCGTCCCGGACACGACGGTGTCGCTCACCGCATACACTTTGTCGTCATCTCCGTTGGCGGAGATGATCGCCATGGAAACGGTGTCACTGGTGGCGGCAACCGTACCCTTTAACAGCAGATTGAGCCGCGTTTCCGCCAGGTCGTCGTGCACCTCCTGAGGCGGCGGGGCCGCGGCTGCGGCGCGCGCTTCGCCGAAAATATGGGTGCTGGCAATGGCTTCGACATCGGCTTCGCCGGATGCCTGAGCGGCGGCCCTCTGTGCGCCGTCCGGGCGGGATTCGATCGGATCGCCCAGTGGCGAGCCCGGTATCAGCATCCAGACGATACGCGCCAGTTGCCACGCAATTGCGATGGCCAGCAACAGGGTAACCCATTTCGGCAGCAACTGGTTGGCAGCGGCCAGTGTCCGCTCGCGATCCCGGCTCCCGAAATCAGACCATTTGGCTTCCGCTGTCATAGAGAGGCTCTGCACCTTGCTTCCGGGTCCCCAGGAGCCAGAGTGCGATCATACGGTCTCATTGCCGGGACAAACAAGCCCATTCGGATAAAAAAACCTTTATTTGGCAGGTATATATCACTGACTCTTAAATCATAATTTAGATGCGCAACGTGTGTTGCCGGCAAAATCCAGGCCGCACTGCGAGACGGGTCTGGAGATGCTCCGCCGCCGCCCATATATAATGCCTCTGTACCGGGCCATACTGCGAAGTGTGACACCGGAAATTTGAAATTTTGCGACGCATTGCTATTTTCTGACTATGCCCGAGCGAGACCCGTCTGAACCCCGTATACACGACCGCGATGTCGCCGTCGAGGAAGCACGGCCGAAATTGAAGCGGCCGCCGTTGTACCGGGTCGTTCTGATCAATGATGACTATACGCCGATGGAATTCGTGGTCGAGGTTCTCGAGACGGTTTTTGGCATGGAACGATCCCGCGCGACACGGGTCATGCTTGAAGTGCACACGAAAGGCAAGGGAATCTGCGGTGTTTTCAGCTTCGAGATCGCTGAAACCAAGGTCGCACAAGTGACGAAGATCGCACAACAACATCAGCACCCGCTGTTGTGTACGATGGAGGAGTCCTGAAGTTATCATGAGATCGGTGTTGTCGAACCTGAACAGGCTGAGTGTTGACCCATGTTGAGCAGCGAACTGGAATTTTGTCTGAAGGAGGCCTTTCAGAACGCGAGGGAGCGTCGTCATGAGTTTATGACGGTCGAACACCTGTTGCTCGCGCTGCTCGACATTCCCAAGGTGCACGAGATCCTGAAAGCCTGCCATTCGAACGTTGCCCAGTTGCGGCGACAGTTGGCCGAGTTCATCGATGAAGCCACGCCGCTCATGCCTCTGGAAGAGGAGGGCGATGTCCAGCCGACACTCGGCTTTCAGCGGGTACTGCAGCGCGCCATATTCCATGTGCAGTCGAGCGGCAAAAAGGAAGTCACGGGCAGCAACGTGCTGGTGGCGATTTTCAGCGAGAAACAGTCGCAGGCAGTTTACTTTCTCGGCCTGCAGGACATCACACGCCTCGACGTGGTCAATTATATTTCGCACGGCATGCCGCAGTTGCGCAGTGAGGGTTCGGAGGAAGAGCCGGAAATTTCCCAGGACAGCGAGAGCGAACAGGACGTCCGCGCCCTCGATCTTTATGCTACCAATCTCAATCAGCGCGCCATCGAGGGCAAGATCGATCCGCTGATCGGGCGCGACCTCGAAATCGAACGGACCGTGCAGATACTTTGCCGCCGCCGCAAGAACAATCCACTGTTCGTCGGCGATGCAGGTGTCGGCAAGACGGCGCTGGCGGAGGGCCTGGCACGCATGATCGTCGAGGAGCGGGTGCCGGAGGTACTGCGGCAAAGCACGATCTACGCGCTCGATATGGGCACATTGATTGCCGGCACCAAGTATCGCGGTGACTTCGAGAAGCGACTCAAGGCGGTCATCGCCGAGATTCGCGAAGATCCTGGCGCAATCCTGTTTATCGACGAGATCCACACCGTCATCGGTGCCGGCGCTGCGTCGGGCGGCGTCATGGATGCTTCGAATCTGATCAAGCCGGTCCTGGCCAACGGGGAAATCCGCTGCATCGGTTCGACAACGTACGGGGAGTATCGCGGCGTTTTCGAGAAAGATCATGCCCTGGCCCGGCGGTTCCAGAAAATCGATGTGCCGGAACCGAGCCTGCAGGAAACGGTGGCCATTTTGCGTGGCCTGCAGACACGCTTCGAGGAACATCATGGGGTCACCTACGAGCCCGAGGCAATCGAAGCTGCAGCGGAACTGGCGGCCAAGCACATCAATGATCGGCGGCTGCCCGACAAGGCAATCGACGTCATCGACGAGGCGGGCGCAAACCTGCGTCTCCAACCGGTCGCGGAACGTCAGGATCGGGTCACGGTCACGATCATCGAAAACATTGTCGCAAAGATGGCGCGCATTCCGCCGAAGAGCGTATCGGCGTCTGACAAGGACGTCCTGAGAACGCTGGAACGCGATCTCAAATTGACGATCTTCGGCCAGGACCCGGCGATCGAGGCGCTGGCGTCGGCGATCAAAATGTCACGTTCCGGCCTGACCGACGACACCAAACCCATCGGCTCGTTCCTGTTTGCGGGCCCGACCGGTGTCGGCAAGACGGAAGTCACCCGGCAGCTGGCGCTCGTGATGGGCGTCGAACTCATTCGCTTCGACATGTCGGAATACATGGAACGGCACACCGTGTCGCGCCTGATCGGGGCGCCGCCGGGCTACGTGGGGTTCGATCAGGGCGGACTATTGACCGAGGCGGTTACCAAGAATCCGCATGCCGTGGTGTTGCTCGATGAAATCGAAAAGGCGCATCCGGAAGTTTTCAATCTGCTGCTGCAGGTCATGGATCATGGCACATTGACGGACAATAACGGCCGCAAGGCCGACTTCCGCAATATTGTCATCGTCATGACGACCAACGCTGGCGCACAGGAGATGAGCCGCGCGTCCATAGGGTTCACGCATCAGGATCACAGCAGCGACGGTATGGCGATCATCAAGAAGTCATTTACGCCGGAGTTCCGCAATCGGCTGGATGCCATCATTCAATTCACCTCGCTGGATGCTCGCTCCGTGGCGCGCGTGGTCGACAAACTGGTGGTCGAACTCGAAGCGAAACTGACGTCGAACAACGTCACGCTCGAACTCGACGACGCCGCGCGCGAATGGATCGCGGAACGCGGCTATGATCCGAAAATGGGCGCGAGGCCGATGGCGCGCATCATCCAGGAGCACATCAAACGGCCGCTGGCAGAAGAATTGCTCTTCGGCACCCTGGCCAGCGGCGGACACGTGCGAATCAGCGTCGCCAAAGACGGCAATCTCCAACTGAATGCCGAGCCGACCAGCAAAGAACTCGTTCCCCTGCCGAAACACTGAGCCTGAAACAGGCCGCTGATCCGCATTCCCTGCGAATGGTTGACGGCATTGGCAGGCGGAGCCTGCATCGGGGAGGGGCTTTTCAGGAACGCCGTGAATACGTCCCTGTAGGCTTCGGGCGAAACATCCATGTTTCGCACGATCCTGAAAAACACTCCCCCGATCCAGCCTCCGCTCAAAGTGGTACGTGGCGTTCGCGGGTCCGCTTCACCGTGGTGTGTGGTGTCTACGGTTCCGCTTCACCGTGGTGTGTGGTGTTTGCGGCAGCCGCATCGTGGTTTGCGGCGTTCGGGAGTGGGGGTCAGCGGTGGCCTGAGTTGATGCCGCCGCGCAGGACGTAGGCCTGGTAGCCGCGTTCGCTCAGGATGTAGGCGCCGGCGGAACTGCGCCGGCCGGTGTCGCAGCAGACCACGTATTTCTTTTTCGGGTTCAGCGTGTTGATTTTCAGTCGAATGAAATAAAGCGGGATGTTGATGGCGCCGTCCTGGTGCTGGTTTTCGAATTCGCTCGGCAGCCTGACATCGAGCCACTGACCGCCGCCCTTGACGATGTCCTCCGCTTCGGACTGGCTGACCCAGTCGAGCATGGGCTCGTTCAGCAGTCGTTTGAAGTCCTCCTTGCCGAGGCGCATGACCGCGCCGTCCGTCAGCATTGTGACCGTCGCGTTGCGCTTCGCGTCGGAAATCAATGCCTCTTCGCCGAACGTATCGCCGACCGACAACTCGGCCAGTTTGATGCCGTCCTTGTTGAGCGGCGTTTCTCGGGTGACCAGGCATTTGCCGCGCGTCAACACGTAGAAGAAATCGCCCTCGGCACCCTGCTTCAGAACCACGTCGCCGGATTTGTAATTGATCTGCTGCATGCGCATGAAGATCGCCTGGATGTTAGCCGGCGGAATCTTGTGAAACGCTTTGGTTTGCAGCAACGTGGTCATCCAGTCGTCACTGCCGCCACCCTCCGAGGAACCATGCAACTCGGAGACTTCATACGAGCCGGTCTGATCCCAGGTCAGCATCACGTCGAGCAAGTCGCTGTCAATTGATATGTACTGAACCCGATTTCGCGCCTTTGCGGTGACTCGGCGTGGGAACATCGGCGATACCGGGTTGCGCGCGCTGTCGGTCCCGCCTTCGAGGACCTCCTGCACGTTACCCTGATCGATCAGTTCCAGGGATCCCGACACGACGTAGACGGTGCGTTTCTCGGTATCGCCTTCCTTGAACAGAATCTGCTGCGGCGACAGCTCCCGAATCTGCACTTTCTTTGCCAGTGCAGCCAGATTGTCCCGTTTCAGTCCGTCCAGAGGCGAAAAGCCCTTGAGCAGTTCAGTGTCCAGCTGCTCGTCCGTCATTTTTCATCCTGTCAGTACTCATTGGCCGAAAAGTCATTCTACCTTCAATCTGCCGGCTTCCGATACCCGGGCGGTTCGTCGTGAAGCGGTGCACAGTTTGCGCTTCCTCGCACGGCAATCGATCCTCATCTCGAAGCCACGTTATTCGGGCTCGTTCCATTCGAGTTTCGACCATCCTGCGTGCGGGCGGAAACGATCGCCGTATTTCTGCTGCAGTGCCCGCAGCGCTTGTACGACATCGTCCTTCCCGCGTTCCCGCACATAGTGCAGCGGCCCGCCGCGAAACGGCGCGAATCCGGTGCCGAAAATGACACCCGCATCGAGCAGGTCGGCATCGGCAACGACCCCTTCGGAGAGACACGCGACCGCTTCATTCACCATCGGCAGCATTAAACGATCCTGAAGGTCATCCGGCAAAACTTCGTCCGATACTTCAGGTTTGACGGCCTTGCCGTCTTCCCACGCATAAAATCCCTGCCCGGATTTGCGGCCGAGTTGCTTTTTCTCGACCATTTCTTCGAGACGCGCCGGCACCGGCCTGTCGAATGCCGAACCGAGCACTTCCGAGACATGCAACGCGATATCGATACCGACGCTGTCGACCAGTTCGACCGGCCCCATGGGCATACCGAAATCTTCGGCAGCTCGATCAATGGCAGGCAGCGAAATGCCGGATTCAGCCAGGTGCAGCGCTTCCGCCATGTATGGCGCGAGTACGCGATTGACGACAAAGCCGGGCGAACTCGCGCATTCCAGCGGGGATTTACCAATGTCCTGCACAAACGCGAATGCCGGGTCGAGTACCTCTGATTGCGTATCGTCACAGCGGATCACTTCGACCAGCGGCAGCCTGGCGACCGGGTTGAAAAAATGCAGCCCGATGAAGCGGCGCGGCTGGTCGAGGACCGTCCGCAGCTCCTCGAGCCGGATGCTGGACGTATTGGTCGCCAGCACGGCGTCGGCTTTCATCTTTTTCTGCAACGACGCATAGAGCTTCTGTTTCGCTTCGAGATTCTCGAAGATTGCCTCGATGACCAGGTCTGCCGCGGCGATTCCGCTACCGTCCACGTCCGCCTGCAACCTCGACGAGGCTTCACTGCGTTCGTTTGCATCCCGTATTTTTTTTTCAAAGAGTTTTGCGGCGCGATCCAGCGCCGGCTGAATGTATTCCGCGCCCCGATCCTGTAGCGTGACCTGCATCCCGCGGAGTGCACACCAGGCGGCAATATCGCCTCCCATCACGCCGGCGCCAACCACGTGGACACGTTTGATGCGTTTTGCGGGTTTCTCGCCCTGCGACTTGAGACGGTTCTGCAGAAAAAAGACGCGCACGAGGTTGCGCGAGGTGCTACCGCACATCAGTTCCGAGATCGAGCGCGCTTCGGCTTCAAAGCCCGTGCGCCCGGACGCACCGTGGCGTTTCCATAGATTGATGATCGCGTAAGGAGCAGGGTAGTGGTCCGGCCGCGCGTGCTCCGCCACCTGCCGGCGCAGCATGCGTGCGACGAATGGCCGTGCCGGCAGGAGGTTCAGCATCCGGTCGACCATCGGTGCAACAACGTTGCGCGTGCCCGCCGCAATCATCTCTTTCGCAGCCTGTTTCCAGTTGTCCGGCCCCGCGATGCGGTCGATGAGCTTCTGCCGGACGGCCTGGGAGGGGGTGATCGATTTGCCTGTGAGCATGAGGTGCATCGCAGCGCGCACCCCGCACAGACGCACCGTCCGGACGGTGCCGCCGAAGCCGGGGTGGATGCCGAGTTGCACCTCCGGCAATCCCAGAATCGGCTTGGGGTTCTGCAATGCCACGCGGTAATCGCAGGCCAGGGCCAGTTCCAGGCCGCCACCCAACGCAAAACCGTTGATGACTGCGACCGTCGGGCAGCGCAGTGCTTCGAGTTTGTCGAGCACCTGCTGTCCGAGACGGATCACCTCGTAGGCTTCTTCCGGGGTTTCGATTTCGGTGAATTCGTTGATATCCGCGCCCAGGATGAAACCGCTCCGTTTGCCGGAATGGATCACCAGTCCCCGAGGCGGATCGCGTTCATAGGGCAGGAGGGCAATGTCGAGTTCGCGCAGCACGGGCCCTGACAGTACATTGACGCTGCTACCCACTTGGTCGATGCGTAACCAGACGATACCGTCGTTGTCTCTTTCTGCGCGCCAGTGAGCCAGCTCGCCGCTTTGCATGTGGTTGTCTGTTGTTTCTGTCATGGGCAGGTCCGGTTGGAATAGCGCGTCAAGTTGGCTACCGCTGGCGCTTAGTTGACTTCAAAATCGCAGATGAGCGGCAAGTGGTCGGAGAACCGGACTCGCGGCACGTCGAAGTCCGTCACGACGATACCGTCCTGGTAAAGAACGAAGTCCAGTTCCTTCCGCGGTGAACGGCTCGGATAAGTCGGCAGATGCCGCACATTGGCGCTTTTCAGGCCCGCGGCACGCATGAAGAGGTAGATCTCGTTCTCTCCCCAGAACGTATTGAAGTCTCCGGCCACGATGACCGGCTTCTCGGTCGCCTCGATGAGATCATACAGTTTCCGCAATTGCAGATGCCGGTGACGGTATTTCAGCGACAGGTGCACCAGGAAAACCGCGAAACGCTCCATTTCCAGCTCGATAATCAGGCGTTTAATACCGGTGTCGAAATAATGGAAAGTCTCGCCCTGGACCCACGGGGCAGCCAGAAATGCGTTCCCCTGCTTGCGGATAATCGGCAATAACTGGTTGATCGACTTTTCGCCGTATTTAATTTCGTAGGACGAAGTCAAGCCGAGTTCCGCCGCGATCTTCTCGGCCTGATTGACGCGACGACTGCGAATCGAGCCGGTATCGACCTCGACCAGTCCGACAATATCCGGTTTCGCGGACCGTATGAAGGTCGTTATTTCCGGCAGCACGGTCTGGTTGCCAAGCAGGTAGCCGGCACCGGGGAGGGGCATATGCATGGATGCGCCGCCGCCGACCGCATAACGAATGTTATATAGGAGTAATCGCATGGCAATGTCGGATCAAGCACCTGTCATCCAGGCGGGCCGGCGGGTCGCAACTCGTGCGGCGATGTGGGGGCTACGATACAGAAAGCCAGGCACGGTGAAAACTGCCTGAAATCGGGCACATGGCGCCAGCCGGCGGCGACGATACAACTGGTCAGCCGAAGTTGCAATTCGTTAAACTGGAGGCCGGCGCCGATGGCGACGGCATGTGGAGGCGGCCGTGTACGAAAATAATCCAATCCGGGTCTTTGTAACCCACACCTTTACGGAGGATGAAGACTATCTTCGGGTTTTCGAGTTCCTTGAAGGCGTCGACCGCTTCTTTTACCTCAACTGCAGCAAACCCGAGAATGTCCCCGCCAGCGGTGGCATGGATGCAATCAAGGCGGAACTGATCAGACAGATCAAGGAATGCGAGGCGATGGTGGTGCTGGCCAGCCAGTACGCCCAGAACGGGGACCTCATTCGCTTTCAGATGGATGTCGCCGACGCGAACGAAAAACCGATGATCGCCGTGCGGCCGTTCGGCGGCATGACCGAAACGCCCAAAGAACTCGTCGACCGGGTCAACGAGCAGATCGAATGGAATTCGCGCGAAATCGCCGACGCACTGCGCCGTCAGGCGCGGCTGGAGGACACCGCCCGGTGGGACGTGATCGATTTTCCCTGAAGCATAAAGACTGTGAAAACAATATAAAATCAAGTTTATTTAATCTATTTTCTTAATCACTCACCGGCGCTGTACGTGTTCGACCAGAACCCCTTGATCATTGCGCACCGGGGTGCCTCCGGCTACCTGCCGGAGCATACGCTCGAAGCCAAGGCGCTGGCCTACGGCCTCGGCGCGCATTACCTCGAGCAGGACGTCGTCGCGACCCGCGACGATCGGCTCGTCGTGCTGCATGACATCCATCTCGACCGGGTCACGGATGTGGCTGCCCGCTTTCCGACCCGCCACCGGCAGGACCGGCGCTACTATGCGCGCGATTTCGACCTGGCCGAGTTGCAGACCCTCACGATCCACGAACGCCGCACCGCCGACGGCACGAACGCCGTGTATCCGGGACGTTTTCCGACCGCTACCGGCCACTTCCGGATACCGACGCTCAGCGACGAAATCGAGATGATTCTGGGCCTCAATGCGTCAACCGGCCGCACGGTCGGGCTCTACCCGGAAATCAAACGGCCAGCCTGGCATCGGGAGGAGGGCGTCGATGTCGGCGCCCTGCTGCTCGCGGCCCTGGACGAGTACGGCTTCTCGCGCCGCGCCGATCCCGTTTACGTGCAGTGTTTCGATCCCGCAGAACTGCGGCGAATCCGCGGGGACCTCGGTTCCGACCTGCGGCTGATCCAGCTCATCGGAGAAAACGCCTGGAGCGAATCCGACGCCGATTACGAATGGCTCAGAAGTGCCGAAGGCCTGGCGCAGCTCTCGGAGATCGTCGACGGTATCGGGCCCTGGCTGAACCACCTCTACACCCTGGCCGAAATCGACGGGCAACCGGTCTCCAGCGGTCTGGTAAGCGCCGCGCACGCGGCCCATCTGGAGGTGCATGCGTACACATTTCGCGCGGATGAGATTCCGGTGGGCTTCGCTGCGTTCGGCGAGCTGGTGCAATGGTTCGTCACAGCCCTCTGCATCGACGGCCTGTTCACCGATTTTCCGGATCGTGTGCGGCTCGCGCTCGAGGCGGGCCGGGCCGGGCTTACAGAATAATCTTAAAAGATTAACCGAACTATCTGTTTATGCTCGTATGAATTCAGTCAATTCAATCGCTGGCCGCGGGCAGATACGACGGTCGCCCGGTCGGAATGAGAACTCCGTCCTGTCTCCGGACAGGCAAAAGCATAGGCTATGTCATTGCCATCATTGACGTTCGATCCGCAATGCAAATGGAAACGCCGCAAACGCTGCTGATTCTGACCGGAGGCGCCTTTCTGGCCGGCTGGCTCGTTGCGAAAATCGCCGGCTACCTCGGCCGCAAATTGAGCGCCGGGAAGCGCGACCCGCGCGATGACCGGATCCGCTCCTTGATCGCGGATGTGCGGGTCGCACAGACGGTGGCGGAGAAGGCAAAAGCACAAATCGAAGAAAAGTCCCGGGAACTCACCGAAGCAGCAAGTACGCTCAAAGCGCGACAGGCGGTCATCGAACAGCAGGACGGTATCATTCTGCAGCTCCGCTCCGACCTGAAAGACTCCGTCCTGAAAACTCGGGAATTGCGAACGGAACTGACGGAACGGGCTACTGAAAACGTCAAATCCGAAGTCAAGTTGCGCGAAGTCGAGACCGAATTGTCGGTGGCGCAGGCCTCGACCGACCTGCTGGTGACCGGTGTCCTGGATTACTCCATGACGGACGAGGACGACGTGCCGATCTTCAAGTCCGGCTCCTGATCCTTGCGCTGAACGCGCCTGCGACGCAAGCTACCGCCCATGGTGGGGCAGGTCATGTTGCGTTCGCGAATACTGATTCCACTGCTGTTGTTTGCGGGCTGTGCGCCGGACAAGGGGCCAATCGAAATTCCGTTTCGGGTCCAGTTCGGCGACCGGCTCATCGGATGCAAGGCTGAGTCTCCAGAATTCACCCTGACCGACCTGAGATTCTACGTATCGGACGTGCGCTTGCTTGACGAGACCGGTACCGCAACACCGCTCGAACTTGTCGTCGTTCCACAGTGGCAAAGTGCCGAGGTGGCGTTACTGGATTTCGAGAACGGGGAGGGCGGCTGCACCAATGGCACTGCCGGGACCCACACAGCCCTCCGCGGTCGTATCGAAAAAGCAGCGTATACCGGCCTGAGGTTTCGTATCGGCGTCCCCGAGCATTTGAACCACGGGGATCCGCTGCTCGCCGAGCCGCCATTGGGTGACACGGCCATGCACTGGCACTGGACCAGCGGTTACAAGTTCCTGCGCGCCGGCATTGCGAGTGACAGTGACGGTTACTGGCTGCACCTCGGCAGCACACGTTGCAGCGGCAGCGTGACCGACATCGAAGGTTGTCAATCGTCGAACCGCGCCGAAGCGCGCCTGGCGGGATACGTACCCGGCAGGGATACCGTCATCATCGATCTGCAGACGCTGGTCGACGAAGTCGTGCTCGATGACGGCGTTCCCACGGATTGCTCGTCGGGACCGACTGAGCTTGCGTGCGACCGGCCTTTCGCTGCGCTGGGGATCGATTTCGAGAGCGGTCGCAGCACTGCGCCGGCGGCAATATTCAGGGTTGAGTCGACGCAATGAAACGCGCCGGAATCCTTGTCGCGGCCGGCCTGCTGGCATTGATTGCAGCGGCTGTTGTGTTGATCGCAGGTTACGACCGAGGCTACCGATGGCCGCTGCCGGAAGGCATGCCGGCACCGCCGGTGCCGTCCGACAACGCGATGAGCGATATCAAGGTTGCGCTCGGCCGCCGCCTGTTTTACGACACCCGCCTGTCCGTGAACCAAACGATCGCATGCGCCACCTGTCATCGACAGGAACTGGCATTTACCGATGGCCGCGCGCGATCGGTCGGCGCGACCGGCGAACTGCATCCGAGAGGCGCGATGACACTGGTGAATGCCGGCTATGCCAGCCGCCTGACGTGGGCGAATCATCTGCTGGATCGTCTGGAAGTGCAGGCGTTGACGCCCATGTTCGGCGAGGAACCGATCGAGATGGGAATGGCCGGGCGCGAATCGCAGATCGTGGAACTGATCGGGACCGACGCGTATTACCAGGAGACGTTTCCGGAAGCGTTCCCGGCAGACAGCGATCCATACTCTGTTTTGAACACCGTCCGCGCGCTGGCGGCGTTCGTACGCAGCATCATATCGTTCGACTCGCCCTATGACCGGTACCTGCGCGGCGATCAAACGGCGCTGGATGCCAGTCAGATACGAGGCATGCAATTGTTTTTTTCCGAGAAACTCGAGTGCTTTCACTGCCACGGCGGGTTCAATTTCACCGACAGCAGCACACACGCCGATGCGGTGATCGAGAGCGTCGGCTATCACAACACGGGTCTCTACAACATCGGCGATACGGGTGCCTATCCGCCGGACAATACCGGACTCTACGATCTCACCGGCGAGCGCAGGGACATGGGACGCTTCAAGGCGCCCTCGTTGCGCAACATTGCGATGACTGCGCCTTACATGCACGACGGCAGCATGCAGACCCTGGCGGAGGTTGTTCTGCATTACGAGCGGGGAGGGCGCATGCTTGCCACTGGCCCGAACGCGGGAAACGGCAGCCGCAATCCCTATAAATCCGAGTTCGTCAGGGGATTCGAGGTGACCGACCAGGAGACGGCGGACCTGATTGCGTTCCTCGCCTCGCTGACCGACGAAACGCTTTTGCAGAATTCACGTTATGCCGATCCCTGTGGGGCGACCCGGAACGAGGCCGAGAACTGCGTTTCGCGCCAGGAGAAGTAGCTGACCAGAAAATAAACCTGCATGAGAATGGCGAATATCCATTCGATGCGGTTCTCTGCCGGACGGCTGTTTTCCAGCACGGCTT
>JBOHZD010000210.1:0-19045 GCA_050738315.1 Woeseiaceae bacterium | reverse complement strand
CCTCGCGGCCGTCGTACACGTTGGTCATGCAGACGACGATGTCGCGGGGTCCCTTGTAGGGTTCCCTGGCGTGCGAAACGGTCATGTTGTCCAGCAACAGCACGTCACCGACCTCCCAACGGAACTTTACGGTTTCCGCTGCATAGGCTTGCCGGATCTCTTCAGCCACCTCCGATTCGATCGGATTGCCGTCGCCATAGCAGGTCGAGTACGGCAGGTCGTCGATGCCGAGCTCGTCGATCAGCGACTTGCAGAGGCCCGGCTCCAACGTGGTGTAATGGAAGAATGCCGCGTGGTTGAACCATACCGGCTCGCCCGTGACCGGATGGTTACGAATGGCCGGCCGCACCTGCCGCGTGCGCAGCCGATCGCCATCTTTCCATTCGAATTCGATATTGTTGGCGTTGCAGTAGGATTCGACCTCGGCTCGATCGTCGGTCTGAAATACCTCCTGCCACGGCAAGCCAAAACCGTCGTTGAAATTGCGGACCAGCATCATCTGCTTTTCTGCAAACCTGTCGAGCACCTCTCTCTTCAGCCGCTTGTGCACGTTGCGCACGTCCGCTATCGGCGTCTCGCCGCCTTCCGGAGATGCCACCTGGCAGCAGAAGAACAATCGCAACGGCCAGCGAACCCAGTAGGTCCCCTCGTTGTGCGGATTGATGCGCTCGTTCTGCGGATGCACCGTAGACGTGTACACCCGACGGCCCTTCGTTTCCCGTGGCGTGGTCCGGTCCTTGTACTCCAGCAACTGACCGTCCGACGTCGCCGTGACGAACTTCTCGAAAACGTCGATCGTTACGTCACTGAAGCCACGAAAGAGCAGCGCGCGATAACGCAGGAGGAGCGTATCGACGAAATCCGCCTGAATCGCCGCCCACTCGGCCAGATCCACGCCCTGCATCCTGGGACGTATTAGCAATGGAATTTCGGAATCGGGAAACAACGGCTCGACATTGACCCAATCGCGGCTGTCCAGTGTCACGGTGTGCCGATTCCTCTTGCGCGGACCCATCCTCGATCCAGCGCTTCCCGTCTCAGGTTTCATCGATGTAGCCATGGCGATATTCTCCCGCTGCTGATAGCGCGCTGCCAGCTGCGACAGCCGAATTTCAGGATCGGTCATTACCTCATCGACGATATCCTGGAATCGCTCGATCATGTCACGGATCCTGTCCGGGTTGAAAAGCCCGGTGTCGTACTCGCAAGAACCATAAATTCTGTCAGGCCTGTCCCAAAGTAGAAAAACGACGTCGAACTTCGACGTTGCGTTATCGAGCGGCAACGGGGAGACCTGAACGTCGCCGAACTTTTGCCGTACGTCCGGATCCACGTTCAGCCCGAAGCCCAGCAGATCCGGAGAATGGCGCGGCTCGAGTAACGTGAACTCCACCTGATACACCGGGTTGGCGCCATCGCGCCTCGTGAGTTCCAGGTCCTGCACGAGTTTGGAAAACGGCATATCCTGGTGTTCGTAAACCGCTTCCGCGACCCGTTGCTCCCGTTTCACGAGCTCCCGAAATGTCGGATCTCCGCCAAGGTTGTTGCGAAACGGCAGGGCGTTGATGAAGTAGCCGATGATGCCTTCGAGTTCACGGCGGTTACGGCACGCGAGCGGCGATCCGATCACCTGATCTTCCTGCCCGCTGAAGCTGTACAGCATGCAGCGAAACGCCGCCATCAGGGTCATGAAGCGCGTCACTTTCGACCGTTTCGAAAACTCGTAAACGTTGCGGGTCGTCTCCTGTTTCAGGTCGACCGGCGCATGTGCTCCGGCGTTGCCGGACTCGGCGGGGCGGTCGTTGTCGCGCGGAAGACGCAAATCCTCGCAGCCGTCGAGTTGCTGCTGCCAGAACTTCCGCAGTTTCTCCAGGTTGGCTCCGGTCAACCAGTCGCGATACCAGGCCGCGTAGTCCACGAATGTTGTCTGGGGAGCAGCGAGGCTCGCCGTCTCGCCTCGGGAACAGGCTTCGTAGTGCGCGGCCAGTTCGCGCAGGAATATCCCCATGGACCAGCCGTCCGTCACGAGATGATGGATAACGACAATCAGCACGTGGTCGGACGTTGTGAGCTTGATCAAGACCGCCCGCAGCAATGGGCCGTTCGCCAGATCGAAAGTCGTCCGGCACTCCTGGTCGGCTACATAGAGGGCCTGCTGTTCGGCTTCACCCACAGGAAGGGACGAGAAGTTGAATCGCACAAGATGGAATTGCCCGGGCGGCTGGACTTTCAGGATCGGCACATTGCTGTAGAGCGGAAAGCAGGTGCGGAGCGCGTCATGACGATCGACTATGGCGGCGAGCGCCCGTTCGAACGCATCGGTGTCGAGGTTGCCGCGGATTCGCAAACAGCAAGGGATGTTGTAGACCCATTGCCCCGGATGCATCTGCTCGAGAAACCACATTCCTTCCTGCTGGTGAGTAAGCCTCACCGGGCCCGAACCCGTGTACGGCCGGATGCTGTCGGCAGGTCCGGCCTTGATTCCCTTGTCGCGCAGCAGGCTGTCGAACAACGCCTGCTGCTGCTCCGACAACCCGGTTGTGTGTCGATCGGACAAGGTCAGCTCATCCTCGGGTAATTGCGCATCGGGTGCTGCCGCGCGAAGGCGGTCACTTCGTCCAGGAACTTCGTCCGTTCGGGCTCCGGCAGGCTGTAGCGCTCCTTGCCGTTCATTTCGACGGCGGAGAGTATGCGGCCGATCAGGTTTGCACACCACTTCATGTCGGCCGTCTCGACGGTTCGCACCGCGAGACTGTTCGTTCCGATGCGTATGCCGCTCGAAATCGAAACGGGGTTGGTATCGCCCGGTATCCGATTCTTGTTGACGACGATATTGCAGGACTCCAGCGATTTCTCGGCGGCGATTCCCGTGACGCCGTAAGTCTCGAGAACGTTGACCAGTACGATGTGGTTGTCGGTGCCGCCCGAAAGCACCGTCGCACCTTGCGCGACAAATGCGTCCGCGATCGCCCGGGCGAGCAACATGATCCGTTCCGCATCCGCCTTGAACTCCGCCCCGGCGCACCGCGCAAGCACGCGCGCCTTGGCGACGATCGTATTGACGAGCGGCGCGCCCTGGGTGAACGGAAAGAGACGGCGCTGCACCAGGCGCCAGAGAGGACCTTTCTCGCCCTGCGGGCTGGGCGCCTCCCAGTCCCTGCCCATCAGGATCAGCCCGCCGCGCGGGCCGTAGAGCTGCTTGTGGGTACAGGTTACCGTGAAATGGGCAATGTCGACCGGATTCGGCTGGAGGCCCGCAATCACCAGTCCGGCGATGTGCGTGATATCCGCCAGAAGATAGGCGCCGACAGCGTCCGCGATGTCGCGAAATCGCTGCCAGTCGAGCGTTCTCGGATAGGCGGTCGTGCCGCTGATAATAAGCTTCGGCCTGAACTCCCTGGCCAGGGCCTCGACCTGGTCGTAGTCAATGTAGCCTTTCTTGTCCAGACCGTAGGAAATCGCGTTGTAGAAATTTCCCGACATGTTGACCTTGCTGCCGTGCGACAGGTGGCCGCCGGAGTCGAGATCCAGTCCGAGCAGCGTGTCGCCCGGCCTCAGCACCGATGTCATCACGATCTGATTCGCCGTGCTGGCCGAGTGCGGCTGCACATTTGCGTACTTTGCGCCGAAAACCGCCTTCGCGCGATCGATGGCAAGCTGCTCGAACTGGTCGACGTACTTGCAGCCGGCATGATGCCGGGCGCCGGGAAACCCCTCGGCTGTCACGTTGCTGGTAAAGGTTCCTTCGCACGCCAGCACGGAAGGGTGCGCGGTGCTGCACGACGCGACCATTGCCAGCGAATCGGCCTGGCGCCGGTATTCCGCCTCGATGAGGCGCAGAAGCTCCGGGTCTTCCCTGGCCAGCATCTCCGTGGCATGGCTGTAGAACCGGGCGAGGATGCCCTCCGACGGTTCACTGGCGCGAACGGGTTCGTAACTCATCCGGCGCACTCCTCAAGTCTCGCCTGCGCTTCACTATCGGACATTGCCAGCACCTGCGAATAGAGTTCCACGATTTCATCGACCTCGACGCCATCCTTTTTCGCTTGCACGAGCAATGCATTCCTGACCTCGCGGAGATTTCCGTTCAGGCATACCTTCACTGGCAGCTGCACCTGAAAAATCTCGCGGACTCGGGTGACAAGTTGCGTGGCAAGCAGTGAACTGCCGCCGACCGAGAGAAAAGGATCCAGCATTCCTACACGGTCGATACCAAGGCTCCCGACCCAGATACCTGCGAGTATTCCCTCGAGCGCATCTGCGGCTTCGACATACGGAACGTTCAGCTCAGGCCGCACGTTGTCCGGCTCCGGCAGCGCACGCCTGTTGACCTTCCCGTTCGGCGATAGGGGAAAGGAATCAAGATAGACGAATGCCGCCGGGATCATGTAATGCGGCAAGGAGTTATCGAGGTGCTGCCGTAACGCAGGCGTCGATCCCGATCGCGGCGACTCTTCCAGGGGCGCAGGGAAAGGACGGCCGTTACCATCTGGTCCGCCGTTGGACGCCGAATGCGAACCTGCAATCGATGCCGGCCTTTCGTGTCGAACGATATACGCAACAAGACGCTGTTCGCCGTTGGGCGCCACTCTTGCCATGACCACGGCCTCGCGTACGGCGGGGTGCGAACGCAATGCCGTTTCGATTTCGCCGAGTTCGATACGGAAGCCGCGGATTTTGACCTGGAAATCGCTGCGGCCGAGAATTTGCAGGTTGCCGTCGGCGCGCCAGCGGCAGAGGTCGCCTGTCCTGTAAAGCCGCTCACCCGCGGCAAAAGGATTCGTCAGGAATTTCTCGCTCGTCAACTCCGGACGATTGTTATAGCCTCGCCCGACGCCGATGCCGCCGAGGTAGAGCTCGCCCGGCACTCCGATCGGTACGGGCTGCATCCGGCGATCGAGAACATAAGCGCGTTGATTCCACATCGGAGCGCCATACGGGATACTCTTCCAGCGCAGGTCCGTTGCTTCGATCTCGTAGATCGTGGAATCCATGGAGACCTCGGTCGCACCGCCCATGCTGACGACTTGCACGCTTTTCGCGGCCATGCTCTTGACGCGGTCCGGCAGCGTGACCGGTATCCAGTCTCCGCCCAGCAAGACGAGCCTGAGCCAGCGAGGATGACGATCAGCCTTCGATTCAATCTCGTCGACGACCATTTCCAGCAACGCCGGTACCGAATGCCAGACGGTAGCGCGATGCGCGACCATGAGCTCAGCCCACGCCAGCGGGTTCATGTCGTTGCCGGATTCCCCGACGATCAGCTCCGCCCCGGCCGCCAATGTCCCGAAGACGTCGTAAGCGCACATATCGAAGCTTATCGACGACAGGCCGAGCAGGCGGTCGCCCGAACCCACCGAGAATCGCCTGTTGAAATCGCAAAAGTTGTTGACGCGCCCGCGGTGATCGACCATGACGCCCTTCGGCATGCCGGTGGATCCCGAGGTGTAAATCAGGTAAGCCAGATCCTCGGGAGAAACGGCGACTTCGGGATTGTCGGAACTGTGCGCATCCAGGTCTTCGCCAATGGCGTCGACAAGCACCTTGACGGCGCTGCAGGCCGCGAACAGGGGTTCCAGCTCGATTTGGGTGACCAGCACGGACACTGCCGAATCCTCGACCATGAATTTCAATCGGTCTTCGGGGTAATCGGGATCCAGCGGCAGATAGCCCGCACCGGCTTTTGCGATCGCCATAAAGACCGCGGCGATATCGGTCCCGCGCCGCAGCGAGACGCCAACCGGCGTATCGCGTTTGACGCCGAGTTCGAGCAAGCGGTGCGCAATCCTGTTGGCCCTGCCGTTCAGCTCTGCGTAGGACAGGGTTTTCCGATCGTAGGTCACCGCCGGCGCGTCGGGTTGCAGCGCAACCCGCTCTTCGAAAAGCTGATGCAGGCACTTGTCGGACGGAAATTCGACCTCCGTGGCATTCCATTCGGACACGACCTTGTCGTACTCGGCAGCCGGCAGCAGGCGCGCCTTGATCAGGGAAGTCCGGGGGTCGGCAATGACGCTCGCCGCCAGGGTTTCCAGATGCGCCGCCATGCGCTCGATCGCGTCCTGTTCGAAACGCCGGCTGTCGAAATCCAATACGAAACCGGATTTCTCGATACGGACCACCAGCGCGGCCGTGAAATCGGCCTCCGCTTCGCCGGGTGCAACAAGCACCGAGTCAAGCATGCGGGACGACGCGGGAATCAACGTGAAATCCTTTCGCAGCTCGTCGATCGGACGGTATGGCAGTGAGAGCGCCCGGTCTATCCATGCCGACAGTTTCGATTGCCAGGCAGCAAAGGAATTGTCCCATTCCATTTCCGCGAACACCGGCCACACACGGCCATTGACCGTATGACCGAACAGCACGTGATCTTCGTTCGAATAGCGCCCGACGAGCAGCGCCCAGACCGCTGCCCAGAAGGCAGGCTCCTCTGTCGACGCGGCACAATCGCTGGAATGCCGCACCGTAGCCCGAGGTGCTGGTGACCGCGAATCCGGCGGATGATCGACCATCAGCGGGGTCGGTGCATTGATGCCTGCGAGACTTGCGGACCAGAACTCCTCCGCGGCATCGGTTTTTTCTTCAGTCATACCGTCATCCCGATTTGTTCTGTCGTTTTTCTTCAAGCGGTGCGTCGCTGTTGCAATGGCCGGATCCGCTGCAGAACTGGCACGGTATCCAGCTGCGAATACGCCGGCACTTCGCTTGATAACGCCCTGATTCTTCAGGTTGTCTGACTTGATATTCTTGTCGGGAAAGACGTCAAACCAACCAGCCGCCAACCGTATCGATTTTACCGCACCCCAACCCCGATTTCACGGTCTTGGCATGATGCCCGGAGGTGCCGAAGGCTGCTGTTACATTGGTCACAGTTCGATCTTACGCGCCCTCTGGCGCCGCCTGCCCGCGGCGCACCGCTTCACAGAAAAAGCTTGCGATCAACACTGAATCGAGCAGCAGGAATCTGCCGGTACCCCGCCTGACGACCTTGTCGAGAGCTCGGTCGCTGCCGGCTCGCGCGGTAAAGGTGTTGGAGCCGCCGTCAATTCCCACGGACACTTCCCGAAAATCGACGAATCTGGCAACGGAGGGGAATATTGCCTTGTAGATGGCCTCCTTGGCACAGAATATGACCCTGAGCCAGTCGTCGAACGATGCGGCCCCGAGCCCGGTCTGGCATTGCCGCTCGTCTTCCGTCAACACCAGATCGCCGATCTTTTCTACGTTTCCTGTGCGCGACTCGATGTCGACACCGACGAATTCCATCGCATTGCTCCGCGCCAGCACGACCACGCAGACGCCGCTGCTATGCGATATACTGCCGACGACCCCTGGAGGCCATAGCGGTTCGTTGCACAAGCCGCGCTTCAAGGGGAACGTTTCGATTCCGAGCTGCCTCAAACCATCAGCCGCAAGCATCCGGCCGGTTGAGAACTCCGCGCGCCTGCTTGCGACCGCCCGGGTCAAGAGGGATTGTTCGGATTCCGCAAGAGACGCGAAGCAGTCTCGAATCGGACCGCTGCGCAGAACGACGGTGTCCGGGAAAAGGGGCTTTAATTGCGCTGCGTCAGCGGAGGCCCTAAAGTTCGCGTTTGGATTCATGCTCGTCGGTCCCGCATGACGTGGGCTGCCAATGAGTATGACGGATAGAAATATGCAACGGAACGGAGCATTCCGTATTTTCCGGGCGTAGCCGGCATGGAACCCTTCTACTTTGGCGAACGGCGGCTTCTTGGGCTTTACCACCCTCCCGAGGGCCCCGCCCGCGGCAATGGTGTGCTGATCTGTCCACCCGTGCTCGGCGAATACATGCGCACGCATGGATGCCTGCGTCATCTGGCCATCGAACTGGCCGCGCGTGGCAACCATGTGCTGCGTTTCGATTACTCCTGCACCGGCGACTCGAGCGGTATCATCCAGGAGGCTTCGACGATCGCCTGGCGGGAAGATATTCTACATGCAAACAAAGAGTTACAGGAAATCTCCGGCGTCACGAGCGTCACCATCATAGGCGTGCGGCTCGGCGCTACCCTGGCGCTGTCGGCGGCAAACGACGGCCTGGCGGCGCGGCATCTCGTGTTGTGGGATCCGATCGAGGATGGAAGTGACTACCTCAAAGAACTGTACGCGACCTACGAGGCTTTGATTGCGAGTCACTGGCATTTGACGTCTTCGGACCTGCAGGAAGCCCGCCATTCGCGGACCGGCTACGCACTCGGGGATCCGTTGCTGCAGGGCATCGCTTCCTTGCACGTTGCCGACCCTGCCAGCAACGTGCAACGCCTGACCGTACTCCTGACGGAAAAGGCCCAGTTCGAGTCCGGGCGATGGCAGCGCCGCACCGGAGATTGTCATTTTGTTGATCACGATTGTGATTGGGGTACATACGCGGAGCGGGCAATATTCGGCCGCCCCGTGATCGAAGAATTGGCGCAGAGAGTATGACGCAAGTCGGCACGGCGTGTTCGGAGCAGCCGGTCCTGATGGGCGGCCACAACCTGTTCGGCATCGTTACGGCGCCGACCGCCAGCCGCCGCCAGTGCGGATTCATCCTGCTGAACTCCGGACTCTTGCATCGCGTGGGGCCTTCGCTTCTGTATGTGAGCCTGGGTCGTCAATTGGCAGAACTGGGATTCGTTACCGCTCGCATCGACGCTTCCGGTAAGGGCGACACCCCTCGCCGCCAGAACGTGACCGCGGAGCACTCGCTATTGCTCGATTACGATGACGTCTGCAAGACGCTGGCCGCACTCTACGGACTGCAGAAGTTCATTTTGGTCGGTTTGTGCTCCGGCGCGGACGATGCCTACGCCGTGGCCAGCGCGCGGGACAACGTTGCCGGGCTCGTTCTGCTCGACGGCTACGCCGCCAAGACGACGCGTTTCCATGTTCGCCACTACGGGCGGCAACTGCTGCGTGCCGAAGCGTGGTGGGCGCTGTTCCGGCGATTGTTCCGTCTGGCGCCGGGCCGCTCGGGGGTCGATGACGATGAAGCGGATCGTTCCTACGCCGAAATCCGCCAGTTTCCGACCCCAAAGGAGGCCATGAGGAAATTCGACCATATCTCAAAGCATTGCGAACGCTGCCTCTGCATCTATACGTCGGCCTGCCGACGTTACTACAACTATGAAGGACAGCTGGGGCACCGCTTTCCGGGATTCAAGCCGTCGGGCGGCCTGCGCGAAATCTACTTTCCTGCAGCCAAGCATACCTTCCCTCTCGTCCATCACCGCCGGATCGCGATAAAAAGCATCTGCGACTGGGCAGCGGACTTCGGTTAAGTCCGTCGTCGCGCAGCCGATTTCCTGGTACCTAACGATTGCAATTGCCTCCTCCTTCACCTCACATCAACCGCGGGCGCCTCGGCGAACGATGGCGGCGCAAGATCGGATCCGCGCCGCTCTACGCTGCGCTGAGCTGCATTGGCCTGGTGGAGAGAGTTTTGTCCCGTGATCGGCCACTTCGCTATCCTCCCTTGTTCATCGTCGGGCCGCCCCGCTGCGGCACGACTCTGCTGGGGCAGGTCGTGTGCTCGGCGCTGGATGTCGCATACATCCCCAATCTGGCCATCCGGCTGCGTCACACGTGGCAACCGGAGCCTCCGGTGGTCTTTCTCGCGTGGCTCGCCCGACGGCTCGGTTACACCGACCAGGCGGAAGCCTTCCAGAGCCACTACGGCTCGACCAGGGGGCGGGGTAGCAGCGCCGACAACGATTTTATCTGGCGCCTGATTCTCCCGGCCGAGCCGATGGGGCACGGTTCGGTGACGCCGACGCAGCGCCGTTTCCTGCGGCGAGTCACGGCCGGCGTCGAAAGCGTGTTCGAGCGACCCTATGTAGAGAAATGTGTGGGCCACGCGATACGTGTGCGGGCCCTGCTCGACGTGTTTCCGAACGCGCTTTGGGTGCGTTGCTGTCGCGAGCCGCTGGCCGTGGCGCAATCGGTATGGCTCGGGCGGACGCGCAATCGCCAGGAGGCCGTCTGGGTTGTGCCGAAGGTCGCCGGATGGAAGGAGTTGCTGGCGCGCCCCCTGGTCGAGCAAGCTGCGACTCAGCAGTGGCTCTTCTCGCAAGCGCTTGACGAGGGGCTCGCCGAAGTACCCGCTGACCGTCGCCTGGAGGTGCATTACGAGGATGTGTGCAGGAATCCCCAGGGCCAGGTCGAGCGCATCGCCGCCTTGATGGCCGGGCACGGTGCGCCGGCGCAGACCCGCTGCACATTGCCTGCGCGGTTTCACAACGATCGTACGCGTCGTGTGCCGTCCGAGATTTACGAACAACTCCTGACTCATGTCGAAAGGGTCTGGGGCCGACCCGTCGAACTCCTGCGCGAGCCCGAGGCGCAAGCTCCATGAGGTAGCGTTCCTTCAGTCCACGTGCGGATGGTGTTCGTAGTGCTGCCGCAGCAGATCCTTGCCGTAGTCATTGCCGTTCGGCGTGCGGATGACGGTGTGAATGTGCTGGCGGTTCGGTTTCGGAGGATAAAGATCCCGCAGATTCGCCGGTTTCTGGTGATCGAACTCGATCAGGATGACGGGACTGAAAATCCGGTAGTAGTAAACCGAGTCGGCGGCGGCGCCACCGATCCAGGCGAAATAGGTCTGGTCGAGATGGGCTTCGACCTCCTCTATTTTGACTTCGGCATGGCCGTCCCGCAGGTTGCCGACATACAGCGCGATGAGGGCCCGTAATTCCGCCCGCTGTTTGTTGTCGAGCAATGCGCCGGGTATGCCGATGTTGTCCAGTTCGATGTTGTCGCGGAATGCCTCGCCCAGATTGTTGTTGCCTTCTTTCGAAACTTCGATGACGGCCATCTGTCGTTGTGCTTGCGTGAGGCTCTGGAGCATGGCCAGCCCCCGATCCTGCTCGGCTTGCAGAACCTCGGTGCCCGCGTACTTGCCGTGAACCGCCGCGACCGGCTCGGAGCCGAAGAAAGCCGGCGACATCACCACCTGGTCGCCCAGCACGAAGTAATTGATGACCGCGTGGTGACCGTCGAGCTGCCATCCCCAGGGTTCCGCGGCCGACGGTTCGCCCATGACGGTCATCCAGTAGAAGCCCTCGCCGAATTCCTCGAAGTTGTTGCCGCGCAGTTCGCCCAGGGTGTGGTTCAGATGCATGATATCGCGGGTGAGCTTCAGCCCTTTGGCGCTCAACGATGCGCCGAGCAGATCGAATGCCGCCTCACGCTGTCCATCATCCATCTCTTCGAAGCTGACACCCTGACGCACATAGAAATGCGGGTTCATCCACTTGCGCCACTCGGGGTCATCGACGGGAAAGACGGTCTGGTCCCGTTGCCCGGCGGACAGCGCCGACAGAAACGCCTGCGCCGCCGAGACGACCGGTTCGGTCGATACGCCGGTCGATTCGATGGGGAACAGGCCGTAAAGCGGCTGTCCGTTGGCGGTCACGCCCCTGAACGGCTCGGCCAGGCCGGCCTCTTCGGCCTGCTGCGATCTCTCCCTGAAACGTTCTTCGCGATCGCTTTCTGCGATCGCCACACCCGCGGTAACGGTCGCGACAACGACGATCGGAGCCAGGATGCGGTTTGCCGATTGGCGATTCATGGTCGAGAGTCTGCCTTTGCCGGAGATGGATCAGCGGATTCTAACCGTTCGACTCCCGCGGGCGGCAATCGCGGCTGTCTCCGGAAAGCAACGACATTGCACTCTAATCGGGCCGAAAATTTCGTTAAGATACGCGTCGCCTTACAAGGCGGCGGCGCTGTTGCACGTGAACAACAGCGTCGGCAATTTTTGAACCTTCGTTCACGGATGGGAGAATCAGATGAAAAAACGACTTGGGCAAACAGTCGTGTATACGTTTGCGGCAACGCTGCTCGTCGGCGGCAGCGCGCTGGCGGCCGAGCTTGACTACAACTATGGCGAGCTTCGTTATATCGACACCGAACTCGACGCCGGTAACTTCGATGCCGACGGAGACGGCTTCAAAATCGGCGGCTCGCTCGAACTCGCTCGTTCCGTCCACATCTTCGGCAATTTCCAGACCCTCGACTTCGGTTCCGGGATCGACGTGTCGGCGTTCGAGGTCGGCGGCGGATACGCCATGCCGCTGGACAACGGCGCGGACCTCGTAGCCCGCCTGTCCTACATTGACGGTGAAATCGATGCGGGTCCGGTCGATGCCGACGACAGCGGCTTCGGATTCTCCGCAGGACTCCGCAAGATGTTCCACCGCCAAGTCGAAGGCCGTGCTTTCATCAATTACGTCGATCTGGACGAGTCGGGTGACGAAACGTCGTTCGAGCTGGCCGGTGACTACTTTCTCAACGATGAGATCGCGCTCGGAGCATCTCTCGAACTGGGCGACGACGTCACGACCTGGACGCTCGGCGCTCGCTGGTACTTCGGCGCCAGGCGCCAGTAACGATAAAACATGAGAGCCCAGCCGCCGTCGCGGTGGCCGGGCTTTTTTGCAAGCGGTGCGCGGCCCTCCGCGGAGCATCTTTCAGCCGCGTGCCGATCCATGAGATTATGCAACATCGCACTCCCCCGGCGGAGTGGTCGGTCGCACTGATATGAGTACCTGTATCGCCTTTTTTCGCGGCATCAACGTGGGCGCCCACAACAGGCTGCCTATGCCGGAACTCGCGGATCTGTTCGACAAGATCGGCATTCGCGATGCCCGGACTTATATACAAAGCGGAAATGTGGTCTTTCGCTGCACGAGACAACAACGGCCCGAGGTGGCGCGCCGTATCGGCAATGCGATCCAGAACAGCCACGGTTTTCAGCCGGGGGTATTGGTCATTACCATTCAGGAACTCGAGCACGCCGTTGCCGTCAATCCCTATCCCGAAGCCAGGAAGGACCACAAGTCGCTGCACCTCTGGTTTCTTTCCGAGGAACCCGTCGACCCGGACCTCGACGCACTGAACCGGGTCAAATCCGCAACGGAACGCTTCACGTTGCACAGGAAGATCTTCTATCTGCATGCGCCGGACGGTATCGGTCAGTCCAGGCTGGCCGGAAGAGTCGAGCCGGCGTTGGGCGTGCAGGCAACCAGTCGAAACTGGCAAACGGTCACGGCAACCCTGGAACTCGCCTGGCACCTGTCATAGGTGAGGGCCCTGTCAGTTGAAGTTCAAAGACTATTATGAAGTCCTGGGCGTTGCTCGCGATGCGTCGAAAGACGACATCAAGCGCGCTTACCGCCGCCTGGCACGCAAATATCATCCGGATGTCAGCAAGGAGGAAAACGCGGAGGCGCGATTCAAGGAAATGAAAGAAGCGTACGAGGTGCTGAAGGATCCGGAAAAACGCTCCGCATACGATCAATTTGGTGAAAACTGGAAATCCGGACAGGATTTTCAGCCGCCGCCCGACTGGCAGCGCGAACACCCGTTCGGCAACCAGTCGTTTACCGGTGGCGAAGAATTCAGCGACTTTTTCGAGACGTTATTCGGCGGCGGCCGCGGTGGCGGCTGGAGCTTCCGGACCAGCGGCGGACGCACCCGCGGCGAGGACGTGAGCGCAACGATCAGCATCCCGCTCGATGCTTCGTTCCACGGCGGCACCCGGACGATCACGCTCGAAGTTCCGGAAGCCGATGCGGCAGGCAGGGTCATGCGGCGGCGACGCACGCTCAATGTAAAAATCCCCAAGGGGATTACCGCCGGCAAGCGAATTCGCCTGGAAAAACAGGGCGGCGCCGGTATCGGCGGCAGCAGAGCGGGCGATCTTTACCTGACGGTCGAGTTCGAGCCGCATGCGCTGTACCGTGCCAGGGGCAGCGACCTTTACCTGGAACTGCCGGTCACCCCGTGGGAAGCGGCGCTCGGACGTAAAGTGAAGGTACCGACCCTGGCCGGCCCGGTCGACCTGAAAATCCCCCCGGGATCCAGTTCGGGGAAAACACTGCGGCTCAAAGGCCGCGGTTTACCGGGGAAACCTCCTGGCGACCAGTACGTGGAACTCAAAGTGGTCGTGCCGCCTGCCGATGACGAGCGCTTGCGCGAGCTGTACGAAAGGCTGGAACAGGAACATGACGTGAATCCGCGCGCGAAACTGGGAGTCTGAAAAGATGATCGAGCAATCAAACGACAGTTTGCGGGGTGTCGTGCTCGACGAGCGAGTGACCTTTACTTTGACCGAGTTCAGCCAGGCCTGCGGTGTGAAAATGGAACTGGTCGTGGAAATGGTCGACGAAGGCGTGATCGAACCTGCGCGGGCAGAGGACCCGGAATGGCATTTTCACGGACCGTCACTGGTGCGCGCGCAGGCAGCGCTGCGCCTGGTTCGCGACCTCGGTGTGAACTGGCCCGGCGCCGCACTGGCGCTCGATCTACTCGAGGAACTCGACCGACTGCACGACCGCTCTGCATCCTGATGCATATCGCGCCACGAGTGACCGCCTGATGCGCGGGGTTGCTCTCAAAATGGCAACTGCAGGAGCCCGCGTCGATAGTTTGGGTACCGTGAATAATGCTTTGTACTATCGGAAACGGACTCCTGCAGTGCACGAACTCGTTGTCCTTGTGGGTTTTAAATCGTCTTGCGCAAATATGCAAGCGTTGTGTGATGCTTTTGAGCGGTCGATGTGCTATTTGCAAATTGTACAACCGACTGCGTGTTCGGTTGATGATCACCAGGCAATGCCATAGTCCTCGCCGTAATCGCTCGCACCACCCCACATCGTCTGCTGCTCGCGATCGAAATAAATTGCAGTGATCGGGCCGGAAGTACGTTCGTCGGTTTCGACTTCGTATCCCATGCCGCTCAATTCGTCCTGTATCCAGGACGGCACATCGTCTCGTACGACGAGTCGGCCGGGCTCCGCGGTATGTGCGCCGAATGAGCTTTGCATCTGGTAGCTCGTAATATTCGCCGCTTCGGCCGCCTGCTGCACGTTCATGCCGAACTCCACGACGTTCAGAAAGAACTGCAGCAGGTTCTGATCCTGCGTGTCGCCGCCCTGTACTGCAAACGAAAGATACGGTTCACCATCCTTGAGCGCCATGCCCGGCGTCAGAGTGGCGCGTGGCCGCTTGCCCGGCTCCACGACGTTGAACGGATTCAGATGTTCGTCGAGCACGAAACTCTGCATGCGCTGACTCAGCCCGATGCCGGTCTTTCCGGCGATGAAAGGCGGAATCCAGCCGCCGCTCGGCGTGACCGAGACGACCCAGCCTTCCGCGTCGGCAGCCTGGATCGACGTGGTGCCCGCGACGAACGCTTCATCCCTGGTCATGTGAAAGGCTTGTTCGAATCCTGCTCTACCCGCCGCATCGGCGACCGGCGGAACAGGCGTCCATTGTTCGAGCAAACCCGTGTACGGATTTTTTGCATCCTGGAACGGATACGGGTCGCCGGGCTTCGCGTGGTCGTCGTTTTTCCGCCAGTCGATCTGCCGGTAACGCTGCAACGCATAGTCTTTGGACAACAATCCTTCGATCGGCTCCTCGGGCGGGAAATACGGGTCGCCATAGTAGAAGTCGCGATCGGCGAACGCGAGATTCATGGCCTGGTACAGCGTGTGGATGTAGCGGCTGCTGTTATAGCCCATCGATCTCAGGTCGGCATTCTCGAGAATATTCAGGGCCTGCAACATGACCGGGCCCTGCACCCAGTGAGTCAGTTTATAGACGTCGATGCCGCGATAATTCGTCGTCACCGGTTCCTCTATATAAACCTGCCACCGGTCGAGGTCCTCGAGCGTGATCAGACCGCCGGCAGCCCGCGTCGCGCGCACCAGTTCCTCTGCAATGTCTCCGCGGTAAAAGCGGTCGTAGGCCGCCATGATGGCCTCCTCGCGGCTCTTCCCCTCTTCCAGGGCCCGGGCCTCGGCGTCCACCAGCTTCTGCAAGGTCGACTCGAGGTCCGGTTGCCGGAACACTTCACCCGCGGCAGGTGCTGCGCGCACCGATTGATCGTCTTCCCAGTGCGGCAGCAGAACGCGTTTCGACGCTGGCCATTGGGCGATGATGGCGCGATTCCTTTCGATGTTGTCTGCCTGCGCCTGTTCGATCGGATAACCCGCGGCCATTTCCAGCGCCGGTTGCAGCACCTCCGCCAATGACAGCGTTCCGTACTCAGCCAGCATCACCATCAGGCCGCCCGGCGTGCCGGGCGTGACTGCGGCCAGCGGACCGAATTCCGGCGGGTACAGCATCTCTTTGTCGCGAAAAAATTCGGCAGTCGCGCCACTCGGTGCTGCCCCGAGCGCATTGATTGCGTCGACTTCGCCTGTTTGTGGATTGAATATCAACGCCTGCGTTTCGCCGCCCCATCCCAGCGTATCCCACATGGTCGATGTCGCCGCGAGCATCGCGCAGGCGGCATCCACCGCATTGCCGCCGCGTGCAAAGGTCGTGGCGCCCGCGGTCGCAGCCAGCGGCTTGCCCGTGATCGCGACCCAGTGTTTGCCGTGCAGCACCGGCTTGACTGTGCGCTCCGCTGCTGCCGGCACGGCGAGAAACAGGCAGAGAACAGTTGCAAGCGCTGGCGCCAATGAACGTCGTTCACTTTGCTGAAACCGGGAAACCTTGTTCATTTGCGCCCCCACTGTGCAGAGTTGCGTGCCGGAAAGTCGGACAGAGTGCAACAATCCGCCGCCAAAGTGAATGCCTGCGCAGCCTGTTAGACTCCGCGAATGCCGCAGAAGCACGCGAAACCCGGACCATTCCGACGACTGATGCGCTTTGTGGTAACGGTCGTCCTTCTGTTCCTGCTCTCGAGCGTACTGCTCGTGCTGCCGTTGCGCTGGATCGAACCGCCGACGACGTCGTTCATGCTGCAGGACGACAGCGGCCGCGTCCCGGTCGCGTATGAATGGAACCAGTGGCAGGAATTGGGCAGCGCCGCCGCCATCGCCGTCGTTGCCGCCGAGGACCAGAAGTTCGCGCAACATTTCGGCTTCGATCTCAAATCGATTCAGGACTCCGTCATGGAGTACCGCGACGGCTCCTCCCTGCGCGGCGCCTCGACCATCACTCAACAGGTCGCGAAGAACCTGTATCTGTGGCCGGGCAGGAGTTTCGCCCGAAAAGCCATCGAGGCCTGGTTCGCCGTATTGATTGAATTATCGTGGCCGAAACAGCGCATTCTGGAAATCTACCTGAACATTGCGGAATTCGGCCCCGGCCTCTACGGCGTGCCCGCGGCGAGCCAGGAGTATTTCAGGAAAACAGCGCCACAACTGACGGATGCCGAGGCAGCGCTGCTCGCGGCGGTACTCCCGAACCCTGCACAACTGCGCGTCGACCGCCCTTCGGCTTACGTACGCGAGCGGCAACTCTGGATACTCAGAAATATGCAACGCCTGCGGCGCGAGGGCTGGATCACTTTGCTGCAGTAATACCGGATACGCGCTCCTAAAACAGCAAGTACGCGCCTGCAGCTACCATCAGGCCGCCTGCGCCTCGAGCGATCCAGCGACCGAGCCGGTGCAGCTTTTCCAGCAGCACGAGAACGGCGAGCCCGGCGATCCACACCACGTTCATCACGCCGCCGACAAAGAGCAGCAACATGACCGTCCAGCAGCAGCCGACGCAGTAAAGGCCGTGTACCACGCCCATGCGCACGGCGCCCTGCCGCGACGTCCGCCAGTGCGTCGACAGAAAAACGGCGGGCGACCGGCAGTGCGTCAGGCACACACTCTTCCACGGCGTGAACTGATAGATCCCCGCGGCAACCAGGAACGAGCCCGAGAGCGTGGCGGTCGTACTCCACATCGTCATGCGATGCACAAAGCCGGACTGTTCGAGACCCCAGTGCAGCAGGGTCGCCAGCGCGCTGAATGCGAACCATCCGAGGAGGTAACCGCCGGCAAACGCCGCGGTCGGCGCGATCGGCGAACCCTCCTTCCGGTTATGCCGGTACACTTTCGCATACAGCAGAATCATCGGCGCGGCGCTCGGCACCATCATGGCGGTCATCATGACCCACCACATGAGCAGCATGATCAGCCAGTGAGACGGTCTCCAGGGTACATCCTCGGTCCCGGCCATCGCGGGCGGCGGGAACTGCCACGATGTCATCGCCGCGACGCTCATGCCGGAGCCCAGGCCGCCGAGCAGGTACCACCAGCAGAGGAGACAAATGAGCAACAGCCCGCAGCCGATGACCCAGCGGTCGCGTCGCAGCAGCCATTCCATCGCCGTATCGTCCCCGGCCCGGCCTGCAGTCAAGCCGCCGCGCGTTTGATCACCCCCTGGTTGTTGAGGTGAATATGCGCGAACTGCGCATAACTGTTTGCGAACGAGACTGCCAGCGGCCCGGTGCTTCTGGACGTCGCACTGCCCATTTCCGCGATGTTGTACTCGAAGCCCTCGGGCAGCTCGATGCGCGCGCGATGTTTGGCGCCGGTCACCGGATTGCGGATCGGCTCTCCACGGCCTTCAACGAGGCCCTTGGCAGACATCCGGCCAATCCGTTGTTCGACGTCGATGTCCAGTTCGACGGTTGTAAAGGCAGGATCGAATACCTTGTCCAGCGTCGACGCGAAGACGTTCCACACGGTGGCGCCCGGCTCCGTTTCGTCGCCGCTCAGTATCGCCAACAGGGCTTTTCTCTGCGCTTCGTCGGCCCGCTCATCGATGATCATATGCGCTTTGCCGCCGCCTTCGTGGATCGCGCCGGGCCACCAGAGCACGCCGACGGCATTCAAACCGTCGAGCTTCGTGTCGCCGAAGTAGCCCTGTTTGATCTTGAAGCCGGCAATTGCTTCACAGTGTCCTTGCGTCGGGCGCGCGTTGAACTGACAGGGGCAACCGTAAGCGCAATTGCAGGTCACCAGTTCATCGGCCCGCAGTTCCCAGGGGATCATATGAAAAACCCGATTCGATAAAGGATATGCGCAGTATAGGTCAAGGCGAGCTGTGAGTTAAATCCAGATCGACGCGAAAATGGTTAGAATGCACCCGGAAAAAAGCTGAATTCCGGGGGACTCTTCATGTCGACTTGCCGGGGCCGCTTGCGCCCGATCGCCGTCCGTTGTTTTTGCCTGTTGTCTTTGTTGCTCGCAGCCTGTCAGCCGCAGTCGCCACCGCCGGATGACACTGCGACGCTGGTTGTGACCGGCGCGCG
>JBOHZD010000209.1:0-11328 GCA_050738315.1 Woeseiaceae bacterium | reverse complement strand
TTGTCGTTCTTGTTATGGTCTGTTATCAGCGCAGTTGCCGCGAGGCATGCGCGCCAGGGTCACCCGCCGAGGATCATGGCACAGATCGGGCGTGCAGGGACAGTGAACATAACTCCGGAGGCGCGGGCGGCACCGGGGGTGTGGCGGCACGCGAAGGCTGGAGCGGGGAGGGCCCACTCCAGCCTCCGCTCCCACCGTCCCGGGTGTGCCTCTGCTGTCGAATTCTGCATCTACCGTTTCGCGTGGCGGATCAGGCGTTTGCGCTTGCGGTCCTGGCGCGGTGTCAGTTTGTTGCGGCGGCCTTTGAACGGATTTTCGCTGGTCTTGAAGCTCAGGCGGACCGGGGTGCCCTGGAGGCGGAACGCCTTGCGAAAATGATTGACGAGATAGCGCCGGTAGGCGTCCGGCAGGCGTTCGGTCTGGTTGCCGTGGATGACGATCACCGGCGGATTGCGCCCGCCCTGGTGCGCATAGCGCAGGCGTATGCGCCGCCCGCGCACGAGCGGCGGCTCATGTGCACGCACGGCCTGTTCGAGCGCCCGCGTCAGCTCGGAGGTCGGCAGGTCGCGCGTGGCAGCCCGATACGCCCGCCTGGCCGCCGGTAACAGGTCTCCGACGGCCGTTCCGTGCAGTGCGGAAAGGGTCAGCTGCGCGGCAAAATCGAGAAACGGCAACCGACGGTCCAGTTGTTCCCGGACCCGGCGTCTCGCATCCACGCTGAGGCCGTCCCACTTGTTGATGGCGACGACCAGCGCACGGCCGCGCTCGACGATCAGCCCCAGCAGGCTCACGTCCTGTTCGGTCACGCCCTCGCGCGCGTCCAGCACCGCGATCACGACACCGGCGCGTTCCATTGCCTGCAATGCCTTGATGATGCTGAATTTCTCAATCGTCTCGTGCACTTTCGATTTGCGCCTGACGCCGGCGGTGTCGATCAACAGGTAGTGCTCGCCGTCGCGCTCGAACGGCACCGCGACACTGTCCCGCGTCGTGCCGGGTTGATCGAATACGACCAACCGATCTTCGCCCAGCAGCCGATTGATCAGTGTGGATTTGCCGACATTGGGACGCCCGATCACCGCAATCCGCAGCGGCTCGTCCTGCAGAACATCGCTCTCGGCGCTTTCCTGCTGCTCGACGGGATGGAGGAAAGGCGCCAACGCTTCGTCCATCAGCGCGCTGACCCGATCGCCATGCGCGGCGGAAATCGCGACGGGCTCGCCGAGACCCAGACGGTGAAATTCGACCGTGGCGAGATCGGGATCGAGCCCTTCGGCCTTGTTGGCAACCAACCAGGTCTTCCTGGCGTGCTGCCGCGCAAGATTGGCAGTGTGCTCGTCTGCGGCGGTCAGTCCGGCACGACCGTCCACCATGACGAAGACGACATCCGCCTCTTTGAGGGCGCGCAGAGTCTGTTGCACCGCGAGTTCGCTGATGCCGGTCTCACCACCGGCGATGCCGCCGGTATCGACGACGACGTACGGCAACGGTCCCATTTTGCCGAAGCCGTACTGGCGATCCCGGGTCAGTCCGGGGTAGTCCGCAACCAGCGCATCCCGGGACTGCGTCAGGCGATTGAACAGCGTCGATTTACCGACATTCGGCCGGCCAACGAGTGCGACGACGGGGAGCATCTGTATCAACCGTTGGCATCGTCAGGTCAGCGACCTTCGCCTTCGGCGTCGTCCGGCTCCGGACGCTCGATCTCGAATACTTCGAGGCGTCCGGATTCGCTTTGCACAAAAAGCCGCTCGCCGATCACGACCGGGGCGTTGGACAGCATCGACTTGCCGACCCTGACCCTCGCTACCGGTGCGCCGTCCGACTTGCTGAAAAAATGCACGTAGCCTTCGAAATCGCCGACCACCACGGTCTCTTCGAACGGCACCGGTGCCGTCGGTATGCGTCGTGTGAGCGCATCCTGGCGCCAGACCTCGGTCCCACTCTCTCTTGTCATGGCGATCAGCTCATCCGTGTCGGCCACGACGTACAGATTGTCGGCATCGGCACCCAGTCCGACATGCGTGGAGATTTCACGTGACCACAGAGTCTGCCCCGATTCCGTCGCCAGTGCGGCCATGCGGCCGTGATAACCGGTGGCGTACAGATCCTGTCCGACGACCGCCATGGTGCCGTCAACATCCGCGAGGCGCTCCAGATCCGATCTGCCCGACGGCGGCGCCAGTACCACTTCCCAACGCGATTCCCCGTCGATGAGTCCGGACGCGATGACTCTTCCATTATCGAAGCCGGCGATGACCGTCGTGCCGACGATGACGGGCGCGGACGCACCGCGCAGCGTAAGCGGCGGCAGGGTTTGCTGCAGCGCCCAGCGTTCCGTACCGTTGAAGGCGGACAACGCGCGGAGCTTGCCGTCGATCGTGTAGACGACCACCGTATTGTCCCGGATCAGGGGCTTTGCAAGCGACTCACCCGCGATGTCGGCGCGCCAAAGTTCTCTGCCGTCCTCCGCATCCAGGCAGATCACGAAGCCGTCGCTGCTGGCGACCGCCACCCGATCATTGCCCGCGCCGGGACCGGCCGACAACGGCACTTCGAGTTCGGTTTCCCACAGGCGTTCGCCTGTTTCCGGGTCGAAGGCGTTGACCGCGCCATTGCGGCTGGCCGCATAAATGCGCCTGCCGTCCCCGGCCGGTGACAGCGCCACCCGCAGGAATTCCGAGCCGTCGCCGAGTTTCGCGGACCAGACTCGCTCGACCGGCAGCGTTTGCTCGAACTCCAGCAGTTCCTTCGGCTGCAGCTCATCCTTGTCGCCGCCCAGGATGCCGCACCCTGCGAGCAACAGGACCATCACCCCGAATGCAGCTCGCAGACGCTTGCTGTTCATTGCCATCATGGCTCCTGCTCGTCCGTTTCGGCGGCCGGTTCATCCGGCGCGGTGGCATCCGGCGCTGTACTGTCCCCGGGCGCCGGCTCGCCGGTGGCGGTCTCCGCACCGTCGGCATCGCTTGCGGCCACCGCCGGCAGGTCGTTCAGCTTCATTTGAATCAACACAAGGTCGACCGTGGGCGCCTGCGGATTGTCGGCCAGCGCCGCGGACCAGGCTTCTCTTGCGTCAGCATATTTCTCGAGACGAACGTAGGCGTCTCCCAGCACCTCGAAGTACCGCGACGCGAACGCACTGTCGCGATAACCCCGTACCAGCTCGACCGCCTCCTCCGGCTTGTCCTGGTAAATCAGGATCCTCGCGAGCCGCAGTCGTGCCACCATCTGCAGTTCCGGGTCGTCGTCCGCTGCGAGCAACGCCTTGAGCTGCTCGGCCGCATCCTGGTCGCGGCCGACGTCCATGTACAGCTTGGCCATCGCGAGCCGCGCCTGCGATGCGTAAACGGTTGCTCCATAATTCTCGTAGAGACTGGCAGCGGTCGCTGCGGCCGCTTCGACCTCGACCTCGCCGACCTGGGTCGCCAGCGTTTCAAACAACGCGGATGCTTCGAGATCGGCTTGCTCCTCCCGGTTCTGCCAGTAGTGCCAGCCAACCAGCAACGCGATGCCCAGCAAGATGCCGCTGATAATGAAGCGTCCATTGTCGTGCCACCATGCACGAATCGCCTCGAGCTGTTCCTTTTCCGATAATAATTGATCCACGAATACTGCCTTTTTCCCTGAATTTCTCCTAGTGTACCCACCAGGTCATCCGCTCTTCATCCGCTCTGCAATCGTTCCCGTCAGACATTCGATGGGAACGCTGATTTGGTCTCCGCCGCTGCGCAAAGGTTTCAGCGCCGCGACATTGTCGCGGATCTCGTCCTCGCCGAAGATCAGCGCGTAGCCGGCGCCGCTGCGATCGGCCCGCTTGAGCTGCGACTTGAAGCTGCCGCCGTCGAGATTGAGCTCGACCGCGACCGCCGGCAATTCGTCGCGCAGTCGTTCCGCAATCGCCATGGCTCGCCTCTGCGCCGCTGCCCCCACGGCCACGAGATAGATGTCGGCTGTCCTGACGGGCGCCGTGCCGCCCGACGCTTCGTACAGGGCGATCAGGCGCTCGACGCCCATTGCCCAGCCGATCGCCGGCGTAGGCCGGCCGCCCAGCTTTTCCACCAGCCCGTCGTAGCGTCCGCCCGAACAGACCGCGCCTTGCGCACCCAGCGCATCCGTCTCCCACTCGAAAACGCTCCGATTGTAGTAATCGAGCCCCCGCACCAGGCGCGGATTGACGCGATACGTCACGCCGGCGGCATCCAGCAGCGACTTCAACTCCGCAAAGTGTTCCGCGGATTCGTCGTCGAGGAAATCCAGCATGACGGGAGCGTCCGCGATCGACGCCTGCATGTCCGGATTCTTGCTGTCGAGTATTCGCAGCGGATTCTGCTCGAGGCGCCGCTTGCTGTCGTCGTCGAGCCTGTCCCTGATGCCGGAAAAATACCTGACGAGTTCATCCCGGTAAACACGGCGCGCGTCCGGATTGCCGAGTGTATTGATACTGAGCGACAAGTGCGACAGGTTCATTGCGCGCCACATGCGGGCGCACATCAGGATCATTTCGGCATCCACATCCGGCCCGGCGAAACCCATGGCTTCGACGTCGACCTGGCAGAACTGCCGGTAACGTCCTTTCTGCGGCTTTTCATACCGGAACATCGGCCCGGCCGTCCACAGCTTTTGCCGCTGGTTGTACAGCAGCCCATGGGTAATCCCGGCGCGCACCATGCCGGCCGTTGCTTCCGGACGCAAGGTGAGGCTCTCGCCATTGCGGTCCTCGAAGGTGTACATCTCCTTTTCGACAATGTCGGTCGCACTGCCGATCGAACGCTGGAAAAGTTCAGTGTATTCGAGGATCGGCAGGCGAATTTCGCGGTATCCATAGGACTCGATGACGTCGCGAACAACGGATTCCAGGTGGCGCCAGGTGCCGGCAGCCTCCGGCAACACGTCATTCATTCCGCGGATTGATCTGGAAGTCACGGTCGATCCGTCAGCGGCGGGTGATCGTCAGCCGGGCGGTTTCGCCGCGCCGGGCCGATGCCGGGATCGGGTAATCCGCGCCGTCAACCGTCACCGTTGCGTGCTTGCTGTCGCCGAGCAGCACATGCAAGGGTGCCGTGCCGGTCACCGCCACAGTTCTGCCTGCCGCTCCGAGCCCGAAATAGAGACGTTCGCCGCTCGCGTCCGATACTTCGGTCCAGCAATCGCCGCTGAACTGAAGAGTCAGCTCGACCTGGCCGCTGGCAAGCGCTGCGGGCGGTGCCGACTCCGCCTGAACCGCCGGTTGCTCGCCTTCCGCCGGGCCGGTGACTGCCGGCCCCGGCCCGGGCGGCGCGGGTTCGGTCGTGACAGGCATTTCTGTCTCGACCTCCCGTTCGGTCGTTTGTGGCGCCTGGTACGTGCCCTGCGCTGGCGCTTCGTCACCCGCGAACGGCGCCAACGTCGCCGGTTCCTGGTCGCGCAGCAGGGACTCGAGACCGCCCGACAACCAGAACCAGGCGCCGCCTGCCAGCAGGGCAATGACCAGGAGGGCGGCAAGCCAGGGTCCGAGCGAAATGTCGCGCGGCGCTTTCGGCCGCGTACCCAGAATCGGCAGCACGCCGGTGGAGCGGTCGAAGCGGTGGTAATCGGCGAGGACATCGTCGACGGAAACGCCGACGAGTTCGGCGTATTTACGCAGATACCCTTTGGCAAAGACCGGCGCACCCAGGGACTCGAAGTCGTTCTGCTCCAGCGCGCGGACCTTCGGCTCATCGAGATGCAATTCTTTCGCGATATCGTGAATCGAAATTTCACGCGCGCGCCTCGCCTTGGCCAGCCGTTCGCCGGCAACCGGGCCGGCGCTCGCCTCCTCGGACGCGTTTTTCGATTCGTCGGTCATGGGTTGACTAGCCGGACTGCAGCACCCGCCTGGCTTGCGGTGATTCGGGGAACTCGCGCAATAACCGATTCGCGTAGTCGGTGCTCGCGCGTTCGTCACCGAGTGCCTTTTCGATCTGCACGGCGAGATAGAGCACATCCGGCGTCGCCTTGTTCGACGACAGGTAACGCTGCAGGAATGCCCGGGCGTGCAGGAAATCCTCGGTCTTGAACTTCAGCAAGGACATCTGGATCAACGCTTCGCCATAGGTGGCGTTTGCCTCCAGCGCGAGGCGCAGGAACGATTCCGCCTCGTCGTAGTCGGGTTTGTTCGCCATGCACACGCCGGCATTGGTCAGCGTAATTTCGGGATCATCGTTCTCCGGAATCCTGACTGCGCTTCTGAATTGCTCCGCGGCGTCTTCGTAGCGTTCCTGCCCGCAAAGAAACACGGCGTATGCGTTGTGGACGCTGTAGTTGTCCGGCTCGGCACGCACCGCTTTCCGGTGATGTTCGTCCGCGAGCCGCGGATTGTCGAGTTGCTCATACGACAGCGCGAGCGCCGAGTGCGCGATCGCCAGGTCCGGATCGAATTCGATCGCCCGCATCAACCGGTCGCGCGCGAGCTTGTAATTGCCGTTGCGAAAGTACCGCGCACCGAGTTGATAATATTGTTGGGCAGCGTCGTCATCGTCCGGTTCGGGCCTGACACCGGTCGTCGTCGAGACGCACCCGGCAACCAGTGCTGCTGCCAGAACCGCGCCCAGGAATCCTGTCTGTCTCGCCATCGTTTTCACGCTGATGCCACCCTGGTATTTTTTTCGCTCAATCTGACTCGTACCCGATCGCTCACTTTACCAGCCAACTGACCACAGGCGGCGTCGATATCTCCGCCGCGCGTGCGGCGGATGGTCGTGACCAGCCCGTGATGCCTCAGCCGGTTCTGAAAATCCTCGATGGCAGAGACGGACGAACGGCGAAAATCGCTGCCAGGAAAAGGATTGAAAGGGATGAGATTGATTTTTGCCGGCCGGTTGCGAAGCAGGTCGGCCAGCCGATCGGCCGCTTCGGGACTGTCGTTGATGCCATCCAGCATAACGTATTCGAAGGTGATAAACCGGTTGGCCCGCTTGGCCGCGTAACGCCAGCAGGCATCGAGCAGTTCGGCCAAGGGATGAACACGGTTGATCGGAACCAGGCGGTCCCGCAACGTATCCGTCGGCGCATGCAGCGACACGGCGAGTGACACGTTGCAATCGTCCCCGAGGCGTTCGAGCTGCGGCACCAGGCCGGATGTGCTGACCGTGATGCGTCGCCGTGACAAGCCGTAAGCCAGATCGGAAACGAGCAGATCGAGCGCGGGCAACAGGTTGCGGTAATTGGCCAGCGGCTCGCCCATTCCCATGAATACCACGTTGGTGACGGCTGCTTCCCCGCGCAGGCGGCGCGGCAGGCTCCGGTTCGCATAACAGACCTGGCCCACGATCTCGGCGGTCGTGAGATTGCGATTGAAACCCTGGGCGCCCGTTGCGCAGAACGCGCAATCGAGTGCGCAACCGACCTGGGACGATATGCAGAGCGTGCCCCGGCCTGGCTCGGGAATAAAAACGGATTCGACCGCTTGCCCGGCGCCCGACTCGAACAACCATTTTACGGTACCGTCGGTCGATGTCCGTTCCGTGATGACCGCCGGCAAGACTATTTCTGCCGTCTGCGCGAGACGGGCGCGAAGGCCTTTCGACAGGTCGGTCATCGCGTCGAAACGGTCCACGCCGCGCTGGTGCATCCATTGCAGCAACTGGCGGGCGCGATACGGCTTTTCGCCCAGACCGGCGAAAAACGCCTCGAGGGCGCTTTGCGGCAGGCCGAGCAAGTTGACTTTAGTGCCGTCGGTGCTCATGAATCTCAAGCGGCTCGTTGCAGCCGTCCTCGTGTCCCATCATTCGCGCGTTCGCGGACAGATTCCGCCGTCGCCGAAAAAGAATGCAATTTCCCGGGCGGCCGTATCCTGGCCATCGGAACCGTGCACGATGTTTTCCTCGATGCTCTCGGCGAAATCGGCGCGAAGGGTGCCGGGTTCTGCGTCCGCCGGATTCGTAGCCCCCATGATTTTGCGGTTGGTATCGATCGCCCCCTTGCCTTCCAGCACCTGAACCAGCACCGGTCCCGACGTCATGTAGTGCACGAGGTCGTTGAAAAACGGCCTCTCGCGGTGCACAGCGTAGAAACGCTCGGCCTGCTGTTGCGTAAGATGCATCATACGGGCCGCCACGATGCGGAGCCCGGCTTTCTCGAAGCGGGCGTCGATTTCTCCGATCAGATTCTTCTGCACGCCATCGGGTTTGATGATAGAGAGCGTTCGCTCAACGGACATACGGCGGTTCCTTGTATGCGGCGGAATGTCTCGGCATCCGGCCAGTCTGGGTGGTCAAATCGCGCCGACGGGCGAAGCACCGGCCGCACGTAAACCTTCAATTTTACTTGGATAAACCGGGCCAGGCAACGCGGTCCGGCGTGACGATGCGGCGACCGCCGCGATGCACGAGTTCCCCAGCCCTCTGTGCGGGGGTCAGACGCTGAAGCTCTCGCCGCAACCGCACTCCCCGGTGACGTTGGGATTACGGAAACGAAACGCTTCGTTCAGCCCTTCCTTGACAAAATCCACTTCCGTGCCGTCGATCAGCTCGAGGCTCTTTCTATCGACAATAACCTTGACGCCTCTTTGTTCAAAGACAGCGTCGGAGTCCTTGATCTCGTCCGCATAGTTGATGACATAGGCGAAGCCGTTGCAGCCGGTTTTCTTGACGCCGACGCGCAAGCCGAGACCCGTGCCGCGCGCATCGAGATAGCTGCGGACCCGGTCGGCCGCTGGTTGCGTAATTAAGATTGTCATAGGATTCAGTCAGTTCATTGGTCTATTTCGACCGCAATTCGTTCCATCCGCCGTCCTCGACCTGCCGTGCCAACGCGATCACCGCGTCTTCGAGCAACAGCAGCCGGCCGGCTTTCTCTACCGGTACGTCCAGGCTCGCCATCACGCCCTGCACAGGGAATTCGTGCAACGCCGCAACCGGCCGGCCCTCGAGGTACGCGCAATGCGCCTCGGCTGCGGCGATCAGGTGCGGGCATCCGAAAGCCCGGAAGCACATCGCCTCGATCCTGCCGCCGTCTTCGGCCAGCGTCAGGACAACCCGGCAACCGCTACCCGATTCGGACGCTTCCGCTTTGAAGGTTCGAGCATAACCCGCCTTCATATCCCCTGCATGCGCCGGCATCGCAAAATGGCGGCGTACCGTCTCATTATAAGGACTGGCGCCGGCGGTCATGTCAGGCCGCGCTTGCCGGGACCGGCATGATCCCCCGCAGGTGCCGGACCGCGCTCGTGTAACACCGGATCGCGGTAGCCACGTCCCCTATCGGAGTGTCGCGCCCGAAACTGAAGCGAATGGCGCTTTGCGCAAGGGCGTCGCTCAAGCCGAGCGCGCGCAGCACATAGGAAGATTCGCCGCTCCGCGAATTGCACGCGGAACCGCTCGCGACGCACAATGGTTCGAGTGCGAGCATGAGGCTTTCGCCTTCGATCCCTTCGACGCTGACATTCAGGATGCCGGGAAACGCATGCTCTTTCCGGCCGTTGCGCGTAACGCCCGGTATCTCGCGAAGACCGGCCCAGAGGCGCTCATTCAGCATCTCGAAATGCGCCAGATCGTCGTCCATGCAGAGAGCTGCCAGCACAGCCGCCGTCCCCATGCCTGCAATCTGGTGCACCGGCAGCGTGCCCGGGCGGAGCCGCCGTTCCTGGCCGCCACCCTGCAACAGGGGCTCGATCTGGCAGTCGGCGCGCGGTGCGAGATACAGTGCGCCGATCCCCTGGGGCCCGTGAAACTTGTGCGCGGTCATCGACATCAGGTCAACCGGCCACGACGACAGATCGATCGGCAGCTTTCCCACAGACTGGGCGGCGTCGCAATGCAACAGCACGCCGCGGCGCCGGCATCGATCGCCAAGCGTGCAGATATCCTGCACGACCCCGGTCTCGTTGTTCACGTGCATGACCGACACCAGTTGCGTGTCGTCCCTAAACGCCGCTTCCAGATCTTCGATCCGCAGCAACCCATCCCGGTCCGGTGCGAGCCAGGTGACGTCGAAGCCTGCGCGCTGCAGGGCGGCGAATGTGTCGGTGACGGCCTTGTGCTCGGTCGGCATCGTGATCAGATGGCGCCCGCGATGCGCGCGCAACCGCGCGGCGCCGGCAATGGCAAGATTCACCGATTCCGTCGCGCCTGACGTCCAGATCAAATTGCTCGGCTCGGTGTGCAACAGATCGCCGAGTTGCCGCCGCGCTGTTTCCACGATGGCCCGCGCGCGCCGCCCGGCAACGTGAATCGATGCCGGATTGCCGAAGGAATCCGTATCCTCCAGTACACGGGTCATGGTCGCTACCACCTGCGGATCGGCGGGCGTGGTCGCGGCGTGGTCGAGATAAACGACGGCCTCTTGCTGCGGCGTGATCACGGCGGCGTCATCCTGTGCCACGCTTTTCTGCGTCCGGATCCAGCGCCACCAGGATGCCGCGCAGTATGTTGACTTCGTTCTGGTCGGGCGCGGCGCGTACGAACAGGCGCCGTAACCGTCTCATCAGCAGCCGCGGATTGTCCGGATCGAGAAAGCCGCTCGCGGTCAGAACCTGTTCGAGGTGTGCATAGAAACGCTCGAGTTCTTCGCCGCTCGCGAGCGGCACCGGCCGCGCCGCGTCGTCCGCCTGGCCGTTCAATTCCGTCATGCGCAACTCGTAACAGAGTATCTGCACGGCCATCGCGAGGTTGAGTGAGCTGAAGCCGGGCGCGGCGGGAATCGTCAACAACGTATGGCAGCGATCGAGATCGTCGTTCGTCAGTCCGGATTTTTCGGGTCCGAAAACGGCCGCGACGATCCCCTCGCCGCTCTCGCTCACGAGCCTTCGCGCGCCCTCACGGGCGGTCATGGTCGGCCAGTCGATTGCACGCGGACGCGCACTGGCGCCGGCCACGTAGCGACAGTCCTGCAGTGCGTCGGCGAGACTCCGTGTCACGCGGGCCGCCTGCAGAATATCTTCCGCGCCCGACGCGCGCGCGGTTGCATCGACATGCGGGAAATACCGCGGATTGACCAACACCAGTTCGAAAAGACCCATGTTTTTCATCGCGCGCGCCGCCGCCCCGATATTGCCCGGATGCGTTGTACCGACAAGTACGATTCTGATTGGCATCGAATATCCGGATGTGCTCTCGTGCGTCTGTTATTCTAGTGTACCCCGTCGCAAATAATCGGCCATTCTCGCGAGCGACTTTTCGCGGCTGGCAAGGCGCGGCGACGAGTAATAGCTTGCGTTTTGCGAGGAGTCACAACGCCGCCACGCGCAAAAAGGCGCCGCGAATTATGTGACATCTTTGCGTGACGCGACACTAGGATTCCGAAACCCGCGCCTCATGGCTATTGCGCACAGAATATCCCGCATAGATGACGAGACCCAGACCCATCCAG
>JBOHZD010000208.1:0-17755 GCA_050738315.1 Woeseiaceae bacterium | reverse complement strand
GAAAGCCCTCCCCGCTCCAGCCTCCGCTCCCACCATCATGGGTGTGCCTGCGTGACCGATTCTCGCCGTCGCAGCAGCCCGCCCTGCGGGCGATAAAGGACTACCCCCTCGCCGGTCGGAGCAGGGGCGACACGCGGGGGTGTCCAACCAAGCGAGTTCCCTGTTCGAGCGACTTGGACACCCCCGGGTGGGGCCCCTGCGTGGCTGGCGCCCGCAGTGCGAGCTCCGACCGGTCAGTCTGGCCGTCGATCCGGGCCTTAAGTAAGTGCCATGGTGTTTAAGGCCGACAATGAAGCCGCGCGTGCGAACGTTACTTCCTGGCTTTCGATTTCCGGTCGGCGAACAACGACCGCACCACGCGCAACAACACCAGCGTCAAAATGGTCACGGCGATGGCGATGAGCAACTGCCGGAGTCCGACCGCGATCCCGATCGCTGCAACCAGCAACAGTGATGCGGCAGTCGTCAGCCCTTCGACCTGCTCGTTGCCCCTGTGGCGAAATATGGTGCCGGCCCCTAAAAACGCCGTGCCGGTGACGATGGCTTCTACGATCCGGATCGGGTCGGAGCGCAAAACGCCCGGCGGCGAGGATGCCGCAAAATGGCTCAGCAGCACGTCGCCGAGGCCCACGAGCAGGCACGCCCCCGCTGCCAGGATCGCGTGCGTACGGAGACCCGCCGGCCGAGCCGCCAGCTCCCGCTCGGTCCCGACCACCGCTCCCAGCACCGTTGCAATGGCAACACTCACAATAATCTGCAATTGCTGTTCCCAGTTGGAATCGAAGATCTGAATGTCCAAAGCGTGCACCTCTGGTGCTCAACGCCCGCGGCAGGATTTCGCAGGCCGAATCTCCTAGTGTACCCCGTCGTAAATAATCGGCCGTTCTCGCGAGCGACTTTTCGTGCCTGGCAAGGCGCGGCGACGAGTAATAGCACCGCTATTGCGAGGAGTCGCAACGCCGCCAGACGCGAAAAGGTGCCGTGAGAATGGTCGATTATTTACGACGGGGTGCACTAGAATCTACCATGCGAGAAGGTGAACTGCCGCTTGTAGAAATTACAGGCGGTCACGATCGGATCGGGTATTTCTTACAAGCGGCCGCACGGCATGCCGCTCTGTCGCCGTGGTACGCAACTTGCATCTTCCTCGGTCATTCCGGTTACAGGGGAAATCACTCATGCGAGCCCCGACTCCACAGACACGCGCGCAGGATTTCCGTGCCAAAAAGTATCGCTCGACGTTTGCCTTGCGTCTGGCGGTCATGATGGTTTGCGCCGCGCTGTTACTTGCCGCGTGCGCAAGCCCGTCGCGGCTGGTGCCCGCACCGGACGCCGAACGGATCACACCGGGTGGAACCATCGCGGTGTCGTCTGCCGCTGACGTGACCGTCACGGTCGACCCCGATGCCTGGCGCGGCAGCGTCCGCATCGACCATGCGGTCACGCCGATACACGTCAAGATCGAAAACAAGAGCGACAGGAAGCTCCTGATCCGCTACAGCAATTACGCCATGGTCGCCGCAAACGGCGAGCGCTATGCGGCTTTACCGCCGTATGACATCAGGGGCAGTGCCGAAGACCCTGCGCTTGCCCGCCGGTATTCACCGGTCGATCGCCTGGGCTTTACCTATGATGGATTCTCCGTCGCACCGCTATACCGGTTCATGTATCCGAGTCTCACCGTCTACGATGCCCATCGCTTTCGCGTCGATCCTCTTTATTACGACCATTACTATCCGTACTGGGCCGAGACGCGAGTTGAACTGCCGACCGCCGAAATGCTCCGGTTTGCCCTGCCCGAGGGCGTGCTCGACGAAGGCGGCCTGCTCGCCGGTTTTCTTTATTTCGAAAAGATCGACACCGAGCTTCAGCCACCCGAAGTCGAGTTCCAGGCGCAAGTCGTCGACATCGTAAGCGGCGAGAGGGTCGCCACGCTGGAAGTACCGTTCGTGATCGAGTCTGAGCAAGCCAGCAGCACAGCGAATTAACAGCGCCCGCCGCCGCGGGCTCTGGGCGGCGATCGAGCCGCCGTGAAGAAAAAGGTGCGGCATGCATTGCAAGCTCCACGGGTTTCTGCCGATTTACGCGACGGCGCCGGTCGCGCTAACCGCCTGCGAGCTGCAGCCGTCCGCGCTTGCCGCTGCCGGCAGTGCTGCGGAACAGACTTTGCAACTGTTCTGGTGGATGAGCGCAGTCGCAGTGCTGGTGTGGCTGTTCGTAATCGCCGCGGCCTGTTATGCGGCGCGGACGACGGCGCCCGAGCCCGGCAGCCTGAGGACGGCGCAACGACTCATTGTCTTCGGGGGAATCATCTTACCCGTCATTTTGCTGGGCACCCTGCTGGTGGCGGGTCTCCGGCAAATGCCTCGAATGACGGCGCCGGGCGATGGCCTGGTAATCGATGTGACCGGTGAACGCTGGTGGTGGCGTGTTCGTTACGAACCTCTGAACGGGCGTGCGGCAATCACCGCGAATGAAATTCGTATGCCGGTTGACGAACGCGTCGAATTCACGTTGCGCAGCAGCGATGTGATTCATTCGTTCTGGATTCCGGCGCTCGGCGGCAAGATCGACATGATACCGGGGCGCGTCAACCGACTCGTGCTCGACGCAACGCGGACCGGCAGATATCGCGGCGTATGCGCAGAGTTTTGCGGACTGTCGCACACGTTGATGGAGTTCGATGTCATCGTGATGGAGCCGGAACAGTTTGCCGCCTGGCTCGTGCAACAATCAGAACCGGCGGCGCTGCCGGCGGACCCTGTCGCGAAACGCGGCCAGGGCCTTTTCCTGGAGAACGGCTGCGGCGCGTGCCACCGCATTTCCGGCACGGCGGCAAACGGACGCATCGGACCGGATCTGAGCCACGTCGGCGCGCGGCTTCACGTCGCAGCCGGAACCTTGCCGGCAGGCGCCGATTCCTTCGCGCACTGGATCGGCCACACGACGGACATCAAGGCGGGTGCGCTGATGCCGGCGTACGACATGTTGAACCGCGCCGAGCGCCGTGCAATCGGTGTTTACCTCGCCGGTCTCAGATGACGGCAGCGAGAACAGGCGATAAGGACCGCCTGCACGCGCAGGCAGAGCGCTTGCGTGACGTCTGGAAAACGCCGACCGGCTGGCGGCACCTGTCGGCGGTCAACAATGCCTTCGTCGGCGTCTGGTACATGACGGGCGCATTCGCTTTTCTGTTGTTCGGCGGATTACTGGCGCTTGTCATGCGGACGCAACTCGCGTTTCCGGACAACGACCTGCTGTCGCCGGATCTCTACAACCAGCTTTTCACTTTGCACGGCTCGGTGATGATGTTTCTGTTCGCCATACCGATGTTCGAGGCATTTTCCATCCTGCTGTTGCCGCAAATGGTGGCGGCACGCGACCTGCCGTTTCCGAGGCTCTCCGCGTACAGTTTTTACTGTTTCATACTGGGCGGCCTCTTTGTGTGCGGCTCGATCTTCTTCGACGCCGCGCCCGCCGGTGGCTGGTTCATGTACCCGCCGCTGACGACGGCCGTGCAGACAGGCATCGGCGCCGACATCTGGCTGCTCGGACTGAGCTTCATAGAGATCGCCTCCATCGCCGCCGCCGTCGAACTCATCGTCGGAGTCCTCAAATGCCGTGCTCCCGGAATGGCCCTGCACCTGATGCCGCTGTACTGCTGGTACATCCTGGTAGTCGGCGGCATGATCCTGCTCGCGTTTCCGCCGCTCATCGTCGGCGACATTCTGCTGGAACTGGAGCGGGCCTTCGACTGGCCGTTCTTCGACGCCGCGCGGGGCGGAGACCCGGTGCTGTGGCAGCACCTGTTCTGGATTTTCGGCCATCCGGAGGTCTACATCATTTTCCTGCCGGCCGTCGCCCTGATGGCGATGATCGTGCCGACCTTCGCACGCCGGCCGATCGTCGGCTATCGATGGATCGTCCTGTCGGCCGTGGGTGTCGGATTCTTGAGCTTCGGTTTGTGGGTCCATCATATGTACAGCACGGGACTGCCCGGCATCTCGTTGGGTTTTTTCTCGGCCGCATCCGAAGTCATCGCAATCCCCACGGGAATCCAGATCTTCGTGCTGATTGCGACGGTGCTGGCCGGGCGCGTCATTCTCGCGGTGCCGATGTTGTATGCGGCAGGCGCGCTCGCCATATTCGTGCTCGGAGGACTCACCGGAGTCATGATCGCCATCGTGCCATTCGACTGGCAGGCGCACGACAGTTACTTCATCGTCGCGCATCTTCATTACACGTTGATCGGCGGTATGCTGTTTCCGATTGTCGGCGCAATTTACTATTACTTTCCTCTGATCAAAGGCAAACAGTTGTCTGCGAGGCTCGGCCGCGTGGCGTTCTGGCTGCTTTTTGCCGGTTTCAACATTACGTTCCTGCCCATGCATGTCAGCGGGTTGCTTGGCATGCCGCGACGCGTCTACACCTACCAGTCGGCCGACGGTCTCGATACGCTCAATCTCGTGTCGACGGTCGGCGCATATGTCATTGCAGCAGGCGTGTTGCTCGTTTCCTGGGATTTGTTGCGGCCGAAAGGCAGGCAGCCTTTTGCGCAGCGCAACCCCTGGAATGCCGGCACCCTCGAATGGGTCCAGGAAATGCCCGGCGAACTGTGGGGCATCCGCACGGTGCCACACATCAGTACTCGCTATCCGCTCTGGCAACAGGAGAATCTGCTGGACGACATCGATGCCGGCGCATTCTACCTGGCCGATGCCGCAGAAGGCAGGCGAGAAAGCATCATCACGACGCCGGTTGACGCGCAACCGATGCAATGCCTGCGCTTACCCGGCCCGACATGGAAGACACTCTTCGCGGCCGCATTCACCGGCGCGGCGTTTCTGTTCGCGACCTGGCATCAGTGGTGGCTGACGCTTGCCGCGAGTGTCCTTGCGCTCTGCACGATCCTGGTGTGGTTGTGGACCGGCACGGCCGAAATACCGGAAGCGGAACGCAAGGACATCGGTCTCGGCGTTACCGTGCCGTTGTACGCGTCCGGATCGCGTTCGGTGGGCTGGTGGGCAATGTTCATCACGATGATCGGCGATCTGACGGGTTTCGTCAGCCTCGTGTTCGGTTACTTCTATTACTGGACAATCCATAGCGACTTCCCGGATCCGTCAGCGCCGGGACCGGGCTTGTTCTGGCCGCTCTGCGGCGGCCTTGCAGTGTTCGTCGGCTGGCTTCTGACGTACCAGGCCGGAACTTACAACCGCAAGGACCGGCCCGGAGCATTCTATGCCACATTGATACTCGCGGTCGTTGCGGCGGGCCTGGGTGCGGTCGCTTTACTGAGCGGTCCTCATGTTTACGGCATGGACCCGACTGCGCACGTCTACCCCGCGATCGTGTGGCTCATCGTGATCTGGTGCGTCTGCCACCTGTTCCTCGGCGTGATCATGCAGCTTTATTGCATTGCACGCCGCATTGCGGGACGGATGACGGCGCAACACGACGTCGATATCTGCAATTCCACCCTGTACTGGCACTTCGTATTGATCACAGTCGCGGTTTCGGTGGCAATTCTCGCTTTCTTTCCGGTGCTGTCGTGAAACGGGATGCCGAATCAGGCATGACCGTCCTCGGGCTGCTCGCGTCTCCCCTCGCAATTTGGAGTTTGCATTTTCTGCTGGCCTACGTCTCCGCCGCGGTCTATTGCGCGAGATCCGGAGACCACGAGGCGGCCATGTCGCCGGTACGCTCGATCGTGCTCGCGCTCACGATCGCGGCTCTTGCCGCAGTGGCGCTCGCATTACGCCGGGGATACCGCCGTTTCGCCCGGAATGCTTCTCTTCACCGACATCCGGCCGCGGGCGTGCAAACGGACCCGGCGCGGTTCTTTCGCATCATGCTGCTGTGGTTCTCGGTACTCAGTGCGGTCGCAATCGTCTGCGTCGGGAGCGTCACCCTGTTTTTCGGTAACTGTCGATGATGCGCCGGCTCTCACTGGTGGCGGGATGCATTGTGCTGTGCGCTGCATGGTGGAGCCCTCTGCCGGAGCTGGGACTCGCGCCCTTCGCCACCCATATGATCGTGCACATTTCCGTGGTTGCGATCGCTGCGCCGCTGCTCGGGGCGTGGCTTGCGTCCGGCGCGGTACTCGCGCGCCTCCCGCAACCACTGCTGTCCCCGATTCCGGCCTCGGTCCTCGAGTTCATTGTCGTCTGGGCGTGGCACACACCCATGCTTCATGAGCTGGCGCGGCTGTCCCGGATTGCGTTCGTTGCGGAACAGGCTTCGTTCGTCATCGCCGGTGTGCTGCTGTGGACTTCCGCTTTGCGGCGCGGGCCTGCGGCTGCCGGCGGTTCCGGTGCCGGAGTCATCGCTCTCTTGCTGACTTCGATGCACATGATACTGCTCGGCACCCTGCTTACACTGGCGCCGCGTCCTCTCTACACACACGCAATCACCTCGATCGGTGACATTTACGCGCAGCTCGCGGCGCAAAGAATCGGCGGCATGATGATGCTGATCGGCGGTGGGCTTCCTTATCTCGCCGGAGGGTTGTATCTCGTGAATCGGTTGCTGCGCCAGCCGCAAACCGGGGATACCAACGTCCGTCTCTCCCCAACGGGTGGCATCGAGTGACGGCCCGCCTGATGCAGTTCATGCGCTTCCTGCTGATCCTGGCCGTGGCGGCAGCGCTCTTCGTGACGGCCGGCGCGTACAACGTGTCGGCCCGGGCCGGACACTGGCCGGTGACCGCCTGGTTTCTGCACTTCGTCATGCGTCAATCCGCGCAGAGCCACGCGCTCGGCATCGAAGTCCCCGCACTCGACGACCCGCGCATGATCATTCGGGGCGCGACCTACTATGCGGTCGGCTGTGCCGTGTGCCATGGCGAACCGGGCGCGAGTTTTACGCCGATCGTCCATTACATGACACCCGAGGCGCCGGATCTCGGACCGTTGATCGAAAAATGGGACACCCACGAACTGTTCTGGATCGTCGATAACGGAATCAAGTACACGGGCATGCCGGCATGGGCTGCCGCCGGACGTGCTGACGAAGTATGGAGCATGGTCGCGTTCCTCGAGGTATTGCCGCAGCTGGATGCCAGGGAGTACCGAAAGCTCGCGTTCGAGCCCGCTCCGACCGCCAACCCCGAGCCCTCGCTGACAAATCTCGAAGTCGACGGGAAGGGCGCCCGCATGCTCGAACAGTGTGCGCGTTGTCACGCCTACGACGGGATGGGTCATGACACCGGCGCGTTTCCGTATCTTGCGGGGCAGCATGAAACCTATTTGTACGAATCCCTGAAGAGCTACGCGGCAGGGCGGCGGGCCAGCGGCATCATGCAACCGATTGCGGCGGCTGTCAGCGACGCCGGCATGCAGTACCTCGCACGCCACTTTGCGACCGCAGAATCACGTAAAGCACCCGCCCGCGGGCGCGCTTTGGACGAAGACCTCGCGAATGGTGCACGAATTGCCATGAACGGCCTTCCGGAGCGCGGCGTGCCCGCCTGTCACCACTGCCACGGTCCCGGCCGCGTTGCCGACAACCCCGTTTTTCCACGGTTGGCAGGTCAGAATTACAACTATCTCGTGACCCAACTCGGATTGTGGCGCGACGATACGCGCGGCGGCACGCGCTATGCGGCGCTGATGATTGCCGTCGCGGACAAGCTCGACAATAAGCAGATCAGGGACGTGGCCGCGTACTACGCGTCGTTGGACTGGAATTCGGCCCGCTCCGCCGAGCCCCCGCCGTAAGGATGGCATCAATATTGCAGCGTGGCTGCAATGTGGGTCGAAAGACTCTTTGCATCAGGAGGTCACCATGCATACCAGACTTGTGACCGTTGCGGTTACCCTGGGGACTGCGCTTTTCCTCTGCGCGGCCGCGGCGAATGCAGCAACCTGCAGGGAGGAACTGCAGCAATTCGAACGTAAGCTCGGGAGTTCCTCGCTCGCGGTGGACGAGCCCGAAAAATTTGCAAATCTTGCGCGCGAAGCCGAGGCGGCAGCCGAGTTGCGGGACGAAGATCTTTGCCTGCAGCAAGTCGCCGAACTGAACGCCGCGCTCCCCGCGGCAAGTCCTGCCGCGCCGGCCGAGGAACCCGGCACGCAAACGAATGCCGTCCCTGCGGAGAGAGCACCGCCCAAACCGCCGGTACTGCTGGAGGCTGCACCGGTCGACTTCGAGGCCGAGTCCGCCCGGCGGTCCGACCCGGACGAGGCCGACCACGACACGAACCCGCAGACCGCAAAAGACCAGGACGGTTAGCAGGATGAAACAAACGAGCAAAGTGGTCGCAGGGCTGGTCATCGTACTGCTCGTCGTGCTTGTGGGCGGCTTTCTTTACCTGTACTCGAATCTGGACAGCCTGGTCGCGCGTCTGATCGAGCAACACGGCTCCGAGGCCACGCAAACGAAAGTAGCGGTCGGTGCGGTTTCAATCGACCTGCAGGCGGGCAGCGCCGGCATTGCGTCACTCAGTGTCGGCAATCCGGACGGATTTTCCAGCGAGCCGGCGATTTCTCTTCGTGACTTCGCCATCGATCTCGACCCGACGGCAATTACCGGGGACCCGCTGGTCATCTCGGACATAACGGTCGACGGGGCGCAGCTGCGGATCGAACAGAACGGTACTCAAAACAACCTGAAAACCATCCTCTCGTCCCTGCAACGCCTGTCGGCCGGCGATCAGGCAGAACCGGAGTCTGCAGGGAAGAAACTGATCATCGATCGCTTCGAACTGACCGGGGCGAGTGCCCTGTTGCTGGTTCCGGAACTCGGCGAGGAACGCGAAGTACAGGTTCCGCAAATCGTCGTCACCGACATCGGCCGCGCATCGAACGGTGCGACGGCCGCCGCCGTTGCAAAACAGGTACTCGAACCGGTTATTCGCCAGGCACTCGAATCCGCTGCTGCGGACGGGTTGGAGGATGCGATCAAGGAAAAACTGGACGATGGCAAAGCGGAAATCGGGACCGAGCTGCTCGATCGCCTCGGCGGCAAGGATTCCGGGAACGACGAGAAGGACGAAGAGACCGGGGACGACGAACAGGAACAGGAGCGCTGAAACAGGACGATGGGATCTTAAGAAATACCGCGGCCCTTACATCGTCGTGGAAGGATCGGCAACTTCCAGCGCGATGATCACCCCGCAACCGATTCTGGCGCCCGAATCACCGGACGGCTGCGTTTCGAAATCATCGCGCCCCGCGTGCACGATGATCGCCTTGCCGATGACCGAGTTCGTGCCGCGGAGTTCGATCTCGGAGTCTGTGACGTTCACTTCGGCCTCACCGTTTTCGCCGGCCATGATATTGCCGAGGTCGCCGACATGATGGCTGTCGGGAAGGTCTTCCGGCGACCCATGCGGATCATCGGCCGGCTCGAAATGGTCGCCCGCCGACGACGCGTCCGGCGCGCTGCAATCGCCCTTCGCATGAATGTGAATCCCGTGTGCACCCGGCGCCAGGCCGGTGACCGTCCCCTCGATCGTCACCATCCCGTCGCTCTGGCTCAGTTTGATCAGGCCGCCGGCGGTCTGCCCTTCGGTCGGCAGGATCTCGGCTTCCGCATATAGAACGGCCATGCCGCTGCCGGCGGCCGGGTGCTCATTTTGCGTGGGCGAGGGGGACGTCGCGTCCGGCTGTTCCGACTCCAGGGTCGGCGCCGGAGCCTCTGTGACATCGCCCGGGTCCTGGTTGGCGGAATCGCAGCCGAACAGCAACAAGCCGAGCACGGGTAAAGCAGCAAGAATCGATTTCATGATGTTCACTTGAGCATGCGGATCGGAGGCTCCTGAGAGCCTTGCACGGCCAATTGTAAAGGGTCCCTGCGGTCAGTGCACGCCATCGGCCGGGCGCCGTTGAATGCCGAATCGACTGTTGCGCCCGTAAGCAATGCAGTCGAACGATTGTTGCGGTATGGCACTCGTTATGGCGAGCGGCCTGCCTCGCGGATGACTTCGAGAAACTGCTCGCCGTAGCGCGCCAGTTTGGCCTGCCCGACGCCATTGATCGCCAGCAGCTGGTCGGCGTCGTCCGGGCGCTGCTCCATCATTTGCAGGAGCGCCGTATCGTGGAATATGACGTAGGGCGGAACGTTATGTTCGGCAGCGAGTTGCTGCCGGCAGACCTTAAGCGCCTGCCACAGGTCGCGATCATCATCGGAAACCGGCAGCCGGGTCGCGGGCGATTTCTTCCTGGCCGCCGGTACTTTCGCGTCCTCGCGCAACCGGACGCTCATTTCGCCACGCAACAACGGGCGGCTCTTTTCCGTCAGCACGAGGGCCCCGTACCGCTCCGCATCGACCTTCAGGTAACCCTGCACGGCGAGTTGCCGAATGACCGATCGCCAGGCCGGACCTCCGAGCTCGGCGCCGATGCCGAACACGCTGAGCGCATCGTGCCGATGCTGCATCGTCTTGTCGGTTTTCTTGCCGAGCAAGATGTCGACGACGTGCGCGGCGCCGAAACGCTGGCCGCTGCGGTAGACGGCTGAAAGCAGCTTCTGCGACGCCTGGGTGCCGTCCCAGGTTTCCGGCGGCGACAGGCAAATGTCGCAGTTGCCGCAATCCTCATCCGCGCGGTCGCCGAAATACTCGAGCAACGGCCGGCGCCGGCAGGTCGTGACTTCGCACCAGCCGAGCAGTGCCTCGAGCTTTTGGCGTTCGTGCCGCTTGTGCCGTTCGTCGGCTGACGAGCCGTCCACCATCTGTCGCAGCCGCACGACGTCCTGCAGGCCGTAAATCATCCAGGCATCGGCCGGGGCGCCGTCGCGGCCGGCGCGGCCGGTTTCCTGGTAATAGGATTCAATGCTTTTCGGCAGGTCCAGATGCGCGACAAACCGCACGTCCGGCTTGTCGATGCCCATGCCGAAGGCAATCGTCGCAACGATGATGACGCCGTCCTCGGACAGGAAGCGGCGCTGGTTTCGCGTGCGCACCGCTGCGGGCAGGCCGGCATGATACGGCAGCGCGTCGAATCCTTCCCCCTCGAGCCACGCCACCGTCTGCTCCACTTTTTTGCGGGACAGGCAATACACGATGCCTGCCTCACCGCGACGATGGGCGAGGAAATGCCGCAGTTGCCGCTGCCCGTCCGTTTTTGCCTGGACCGTATAACGGATGTTCGGCCGGTCGAAACTGCCGACAAACACCCTGGGCTCGACCAGTGCGAGTCGTGCCACGATTTCGGCGCGTGTCCGCGGCGTCGCAGTGGCTGTGAGCGCCATCCGGGGGATACCGGGAAACAGGGCGCCCAAGGCGTCCAGCGCCAGGTAATCCTGTCTGAAATCGTGTCCCCATTGCGAGACGCAGTGCGCCTCGTCGATGGCGATGATCGACAGCGGCACGGAACGCAACAGCGCCTGGGTCTCGGGTTGCACGACGCGCTCCGGCGCCGCGTACAGCAGCGTCAGCCGGCCCTCCTTGAGCTTCGATTCGATGACCCGTTGCGCGTCGCGGTCGAGGCTCGAATTGAGAAACGCGGCTTCGACACCCAGCTCGTGCAGCGCGCTCACCTGGTCGTTCATCAAGGCGATCAACGGCGAGATGACGAGACCGGTGCGGCCGGCGGCGAGCGCGGGAATCTGGTAGCACAATGATTTGCCGCCGCCGGTCGGCATCAGGACCAGCGTATCGTGACCGTCCAGCGCGGCCCGGATCGCTTCCTCCTGCCGGCCACGGAATGCGGCGTAGCCGAAGACATCCCCGAGCGTTTGGTGTATTCCCCGAGCCGTCATCTCGCCGTGGCCACGCACTCCGCGCCAGCGCCGGTTCAGCCGGCTTTGCGAACGCGTTCGGTGAGCCCGAGAATCACGTCACGGACCGCCGAGAGCGCTTCATCCAGCAGGTCGTCGGCGATTGTCAACGGCGGCAGGAAACGAATGACGTTGCCTCGCGAGCCGCACGACAACAGGATCACGCCGTGATCGAGCGCCTGGGCGACGATCGCTTTGGTCAGCTCGGCGTCCGGCCGGTCGGCATTGTTGTCCTGCACCAGCTCGATCGCCGCCATCGCGCCAGTTGCGCGCACGTCGCCGACTGAACTCGTCGACTGTTGCAACTTGCGGCCCCAGGCTTCGACGCGCTGACCAATCGCCTGCGCACGGGCGCAGAGCTGTTCCCCTTCGATGATGTCGAGCACGGCGAGTCCGGCCGCGCAACCGAGCGGCGGGCCGCCGTAGGTCGCGCCGAGGCCGCCGGGCGGCACGGAATCCATGATGTCGGCCAGCCCGACGACGCCCGAGATCGGCAGCCCGCCGCCCAGGCTCTTGGCCACCGTCACCAGGTCCGCTTCAATGCCTGAGTGTTCGATGGCAAACATGCGCCCGGTCCGTCCGAAACCGGTCTGCACTTCGTCGGCAATCAGCAGGATCCCGTGTGCGGTGCAGAGGTCGCGGAGGGAACGCAGGAAAGCAGGGGGTGCCGGGTAGAACCCGCCCTCCCCCTGTACCGGCTCGATGATGATGGCCGCCACCCGCGACGGTTCGACATCGCTGTGAAACAGCTCGTCCAGCGCACGCAGGGACTGTTCCGCGGTCTTGCCGTGATATTCGACCGGGTACGGAACATGGTAGATATCGGCGGGTAACGGTCCGAAGCCTGCCTTGTAGGGCGAGACTTTCCCCGTCAGCGCCATGCCCAGTAACGTACGGCCGTGAAACGCGCCGGAGAAAGCAATCACCGCCGAGCGGCCGGTGTGATACTTCGCGATCTTGACGGCATTTTCCACCGCTTCCGCGCCGGTGGTGAGAAGCACGGTCTTTTTCGGCGTCTTGCCGGGCACCAGTTCGTTCAGGCGGGCGGCGAGACGCACATAAGGTTCGTAAGGCGTCACCTGGAAACAGGTATGGCTGAAGTTGTCGAGCTGTTCCCGCACGGCGGCCACGACTTTCGGATGATTGTGTCCGACGTTGACGACGGCGATGCCGGCGGCGAGATCGATATAGCGATTGCCGTCGACGTCCCAGATTTCCGCGTCGCGGGCACGGACGGCAAACACATTGTGCAAATTCCGCACGCCGCGGGGGACTGCCGTTTCGCGCAGCCGGTTCAATTCGTCGTTCGTAGTCATGCGCCTGCCTCTGAGTGATGGTTCCGATGGCGCCGCCCGACAGGGCGCCGTCCCGGCCAATGAAAATGCGGGACAATGCTAGCAGTTTTCAGAAGTCCACCGGACGGCGCTTTCTGGCCGGTTCGTTGAGTAGCACTGCGACTCGACAACAGGATGCCTGGACGCTTGCTCTCTTGGCAGGCGGAGACTTGGCCAGGGAGGCCTTTTCAGGAACGCCATGAATACATCCCTGTAGGCTTCGGGCGAAACATCCTGTTTCGCACGATCCTGAAAAGGCCTCCCTGGCCAAGTCTCCGCACCGATCGGCGTGGGTGATGCTGCGGAAGGAGTTCGTGGGTGATGCTGCGGAATACGGCGTTGCCTTGCGGAATCAGGGGGTTCCGGTGGGAAGGACCGCTTCGTCGTCGTCGGCGGAATCGGCTTGATCGGTAAGCCGGAATAGCAGGTTGTGGTCGCCGAATGCGAGATTGTCGTTGTGTCGCAACGTGCCGGACCGGACTCGCTGGCCGTTCAAATAGACACCGTTCAGGCTTTTCATGTCGCGCAGGGACCATGCGTCTTCCACGTGCTTGATGATCGCATGATATCGGCTGAGCGCCGGGTGGTTGATGCGGACCGAGCAATCCTTTGCGCGGCCAATCAGGGAGACTGCTTCGGTCAGCGGATATTCCCGGCCGTTGACTGCATCGACCAGCACGGCAGGAGACGCGTCGATCCCGGCCGTCTCAGGCGGCGGCGGGCCACCGGAAGGTGACCAGCCCAGTTCGGTCAGCGCATGGCGAATCTGCCCGGCCGAGACCACCTCGGAGTTGTCGACACAGGCAAAGATCAGCGCGGTGTCGCATAACATGTTGATCAGCCTTGGAATACCCTTGCTGTGCTGAAATATCTCCCGATCCAGACCCGGCTCGAAAATGGTTGAAAACGAGCCGCCCGCGACCGCCAGCCGGTGCTCCAAATAGAACCGTGTTTCCTCTTCGGTGAGCCCCCTCAGATGGTAGCGGAGGCGGCAGCGCTGCCTCAATTGCTCGAGCGCGGGCGAATCGAGCATTCGGTTGAATTGCGGCTGCCCCACCAGAACGACATTGATCAGGCTCTCGGTTCCCGGAGGCAGGCAGGTCACCAGGCGAAGTTCCTCCAGTGCGCCGGCGGTGAGATTCTGGGCCTCGTCAATCACGATCACCACCCGCTTGCCGTCCTGGTGCTGGCTTGCGATGAACTGCTTCAGCAGGATGGTCAGCTCGACCTTGCTTTTGCCAAACGGCTCCTTGCCGAATTCGACCAGGATGGATTGCAGCAGCTGGGTGGCCGAAAGCCGTGTCTGGGTGACATAGGCCACAGCGGCGTCGGCGAGACTCTCGCTCAGGAATTTATGTAACAGGGTCGTTTTACCGGAGCCGATCTCGCCGGTCACGACCACGAAACTGTCACGAATCGCCACTGCGAATCCGATGTTGGATAGCGCCGTTTTATGTTTCTCGCTCAGAAACAGGAACGCCGGATCGGGCAGTTGCTCGAACGGCTTCCTGTCAAGACCGAAATGCTGGAGGTACATTGCAGAATCCTGCGACCGTGGCCTGGCGCCAAGAAATTTCGCCTAATGATATCAATATCTTAGTCTGAGAAACGTCTTATATTACAGAACGGCGGCCGAAAGTGAGAGGCTTGGCCCGTAATCGGCGCACGCCCCGCGCTGCACGGTATCCCGTCACCCCTGCCGGTGCGAGTTACGCTATCATGCGCGGCTGTCCCGGAGGAGAGATACGACATGCGCGACATGTTGCAATTCTACATAGACGGTCAGTGGGTCGATCCGGTCACCCCGAACCCGCATGCCGTCATCAACCCGGCCACCGAGGAAATGTGCGGCCGCATCAGCCTGGGCTCGGCCGCGGATGTCGACCGCGCCGTGGCCGCAGCAACTCGCAGCGCGGAGGCTTATGCGGCAACGAGTCGCAAACAGCGCGTCGCCCTGCTCGAGTCGATCCTCGAGGTCTTTGCGCGCCGGCATGACGACGTGGCAACGGCGATCATGGAAGAGATGGGGGCGCCGTGGAAGCTTGCCAGGAATTCGCAGGCGGCGAGCGGTCCGCAGCATATCGCCGCAGCCATCGAGGTGCTCAAGGGTTACGCTTTCGAAGAGACGATCGGCACGACACGCGTGCTGAAGGAAGCCATCGGCCCGTGCGCGCTGATTACACCCTGGAACTGGCCGATGAACCAGGTGGCTGTCAAAGTGGCGCCCGCGCTGGCCGCCGGCTGCACGATGGTATTGAAGCCGAGCGAACTGTCACCATTCGACGCGATGATCTTTGCCGAGATACTGCATGAGGCCGGTGTGCCGCCGGGGGTGTTCAATCTCGTGAACGGTGACGGCGCCACGGTCGGCGCGGCGCTCTGCCGGCATCCGGCTATTGCCATGGTGTCATTCACGGGCTCGACACGCGCGGGTATTGCAGTCGCACAGAATGCCGCGCCGGGCGTCAAGCGCGTCGCGCAGGAACTGGGCGGCAAATCCGCAAACATCATTCTCGACGATGCCGATTTTGACAAAGCCATCAGCCGCGGCGCGAGCGCCTGTTTCGAGAATTCAGGTCAGTCCTGCAATGCACCCACGCGCATGCTGGTGCCGGGAGACCGGCTCGAGGAAGCGGCGGCGATTGCCGCAAAGCGCGCTGCATCCACGCCGCCGGGCGCTCCGCAAAACGAACAGACGCGCATGGGGCCGGTGGTCTCGGAAACGCAATGGCTTAAGATTCAGGGACTTATACAAAAGGGCATCGACGAAGGCGCCACCCTGGTATGCGGCGGTACCGGTCGTCCCGAGGGGCTGCACCGCGGCTGGTATGTCAAGCCGACGGTTTTTTCGAACGTCTCCAACGACATGACCATTGCCCGCGAAGAAATATTCGGCCCGGTGCTGTCGATCATTCCCTATGAGGGCGAGGAAGAAGCGGTGCGGATCGCGAACGACACGCCTTACGGCCTCGCGGGCTATGTCACTTCGGGGAATCTCGAGCGCGCGCGCAGGGTCGCCGCCAAGCTCCGCGTGGGGATGGTGCACATCAACGGCGCTCCGCTCGATTCATTGGCGCCGTTCGGCGGCTACAAGCAGTCCGGCAACGGCCGCGAATGGGGCGCGCACGGCATGGAAGAATTCCTGGAACTGAAATCGGTCTACGGTTACGAAGCTCGATGAGCATTCTGAATATGAAAGTAAAGCTTAAGGCTCTCGTTTTACTGACGTGCGTCGTGTCATTGCTCGGCGGATGCCTGGAGACGTCGCGGCCGACGCCGTCGGGTAAGGGCAATATTCGCGCCTTGCACGCGATCTCGGACGCTCCCGAGGTCACTTTCCTGATCGAGGAACGACCGCTCGGCAACATCGCGTACAAAGCGACGACCAGCACCCAGCCCTTCGACGATTTTACCTATGATTTCCGCTTCGACACGCGGTTGCCCGGCGATGCCGCCGTCAGGCGCATCGCGACGCGATCGCTTGCGGTCGTGCCCGACACGGATTACGTGTTCGTATTGACCGGAACGCTGGAGACCCCGTCGATCCTGCTGTGGGAGACTCCGGAACGTCAATGGGCCGGCACCGAGACCGTCCTCGAAGCATCGGCTGCTCACCTGGCAACGACTGTCGGCGACGTCGACATCTTTCTCGCGCCACCCGGCACCGCGCCGGCCGCGGGCCAGGAACGCGGCTCGCTCGCCTTTGGCGAGCGTTTGCCGAATTTCGACGTCGAAAGCGGGGCGTACGTGCTGACGGTCACCGCAAGCGGCGATCCAGCCAACGTGCTTTTCCGATCCGGCAGCCAGACACTCGCGGAGCGAACCAGCATCCTGTTCACGATCCAGGATGCGGATCCGTCGATTACGAGCGGGATCAGTGTACGACGGGTGGATCAGGCCGGCACGTCGATCGAAATTGCCGATGCCGCTGTGCCGCCGACCCGGCGGTTCTTTCATGCGGCGTTCGGCACCACCAACCTCGATGTGGTGGTCGACGAAGAATTCACGGCACCGGTCGTCGCGAATCTCGCATTTGGCGCGTTGTCCGCCGATGTGCCCGTGCCCTCCGGAGCGTCGACTTATACCTTCACGCAGACCGGCAACCCGGGCGGCGTGCTGCTCGAAGACGAAGACACGGTGGTCGCCAATTCCCGCTCGACGACCTTCGTGACCGGCCCGCCCGCCGACCTCGAGGTCGTCGGTTTCGCCGACGACCGCAGGTCCATCGCCGGGCTCGTCAAACTGAGGATCACGCAGGTTTCGGCGAATTTCGAGGACGCGGATGTCTATCTCCAGACGGCAGGCACCGATATCGCCGCCGTCAACCCGAACTTCCCCAGCCTCGATTCCGGTGTCACCACCCGTTACCTGCAGCTCGCCGCCGGCAGCTACGAACTCACGGTCACCCCCACCGGCGAAAAGACGGTGGCCGCGGGCCCGGTCGCGCTCGATCTCGCGAACGGCGATGTCGTCGAACTGGCCATCGTCGACACGGCCGACCCGAACCTGCTCGGCGTCGTCGTCTACGACCCATGAAGGCACACCCGTGACGGTGGGAGCGGAGGCTTAAGCGGGGAGGGCTTTCCAGGATCGTGCGAGACAGGGATGTCTCGCCCGAAGCCTACATGGAAGTACTTGCGGCGTTCCTGGAAAGCCCTCCCCGCTTAAGCCTCCGCGTGAACCCAAACTCTGCGCTTAAT
>JBOHZD010000207.1:0-4607 GCA_050738315.1 Woeseiaceae bacterium | reverse complement strand
GTCGATCACTGCCGCGCGAATCTCGGCTGCATCGCCTCCGCGACGCTCCTGGTCCAGCAGGTCCTCGATTCGCGCTCGCGCCCACACTGCTGCGACACCTGCCTTCTGCGGTTGCGCCGCGAGGTCCAGTTCCGTGCCCCAGCTTCCGGACGGCGAATGGCCGCTGATCCGCGCCTGGTCGCCGTCGCGCGGCGCCGCCGGGAGCCTGGCTTCGACGACGATCGGCTCTCCGGCATAGAGATCCGGCACGACCGACGGGTAGGCCAGCGTGCCCTGGCCCGGCCATTCCACCTGGATGCCCGTCACCCGCGGTTGTTCGAGTTTGCGGAACAGGCTGCCCATTTTTTCCTTTACTTCATGAAGTGCGCTGATGAACGTGTAAGTGCCGCGCCCCGCTTCCGCGGCCTTCTGCATGAACCAGCTGTTCGGCGCCGAGCCGATGCCGACGGTAAACAGGCGTGCAGCGCCCAGTTGCGCTTCGATCAGGGAAAACAACTCGCTCTCATTGCCGACGCTGCCGTCGGTCACGAAGATGATCTGCTTGAGATGAGTCTCGTTCGTATCGGCGGCGAGCGCCTGCGTCAGCGCCGGGCGCATCTCGGTGCCGCCATTGGCGGTCAGTGTGCCGACGTACTGCCGCGCCCGGTCGATGTTCCCTGGAGACGCGGGGACGCTGGCACCGAACAGCGCATGCGTCACCGAGTTGAACCGGATCACGTTGAACCGGTCGGCCGGCTTGAGACCGTCGAGCGCCAGCAACAGGGCCTCCTTGGCCTGGTCCATCGAGGTGCCGAACATCGAGCCGGACGTATCGACAACGAAGACGAGATCACGGGGCATCGGTGGCGTACCCTCCGCTGCCTCGGTCGGCGGCAGCATCATCAGCAGAAAATGCGTCTGCCCGCCGACAGTTTCCGAGAACAACGTCGCCCGGGGCGCGGCGTCGGCGACCGGTTTCCAGACCAGTTCGAGGTCGTGGTCCATCGGCGCGTTCAGGCCGGTGAGATCAGCCTGATAGCGTCCATCGGCATCGTGGGTCGAAGTTACGGTGATCGGGTGATAACGGCTGACGATGTATTCCAGCGGCACGCCGGCGTCGATGATCGCGTGCAGCGTGACCCTGTGATCGGACGATGACGTAACCACTGGCGGCGTGATCAGCGACGCATCGGGTACGCTCGCCGTGTCGGCCGCCCAACCGGACCCGCGGCGTCCGGGCAGCGGCGCGCCGGGAATATAGCGTGGCGTCAGGGTCAGCGGAATCCGCAGACTGAACGCGCCGTCGTCAAACGTGAGCGTTTCCAGGTATTCGATTTCGATGGTGATGGTCGCACCCGGTTCCAGGTTCGCAAGAGACGTCGTAAACAGATTGGCTCTCTGTTGCTCGACGAGACCGGCCCTCTGGCCGGCTTGCTTCGCCGCTTCATATTCCTTCTTCGCCTGTTCTTTTTCGCGAATCTCGCCTTCGATCACACGCTCGCCTGTCTGCATGCGCATGTGATCGACCGCGGCCCGGTCCGGCAATGGAAACACGTAGACACCTTCCACCCATTCCGGACCGTCGTTGCGGAATACCTGGCGCACGGTGGTCCGTGCAACCGGCCCGCTGATGTCGATATCGATGTCCGTATTGATGCGGGTGGCCACGGTGTAGCCCGCTTGCATGCGGAGCAGCAGACTGCCTGCCTGCATGCGCTCGGGCGAGATCTCCGTGTGCCGTTCGGCCACTGGCGGGGATTCGGCGGCGTGAGCGACCAGCGGATTCCCGATCGCCAGCACAAGCACCCATGCTGCGCAATGCCAGCGGCCGTGGTCCTTCCGGAGTTTCAGTGCCTGTTGTGTCGTCATAGTCCCGCTCCCGGCTGCCGATGGGGCCATTCGAGCAAGGCAATGCGGCCCGGCAGGGGCGCGAGCATGGCAATACGAGGGCGGAATGTGGCAAATTGTGGCGTCCTGTCGACGGAGCCGGACTTGACCAAGCGAATTGCGATTGTCGAAGACGAAGCGGCGATCCGCGAGAACTACGCGGCGGCCTTTCGCCGGGAGGGCTACGCCGTCGACTTGTACGAGGCCCGCAAGCCCGCGCTCGATGCATTCGCATCGCGGCTGCCTGACCTCGTCGTGATCGATATCAATCTGCGGGACGACGTCGAAGGCGGCTTCGAGCTGTGCCGGGAACTCAGAAGCCGGGCCGCCGATTTACCGATCATTTTTCTGACTGCGCGCGACAGCGAATACGACGCGGTCTCGGGGCTGCGTCTCGGTGCCGACGATTACCTGACCAAGGACATCAGCCTGCCCCACCTGATGGCACGGGTAGCCGCGTTGTTCCGGCGTCTTGATGCCATGCAAAAGCCGCAGGCCGAAGCGAGCCGCATCGCCCGCGGCGACCTCGAACTCGACGTCGAACGCATGACCGTGCGCTGGCAGAACCAACCGGTGGGACTGACTTTGACCGAATTCTGGATCGTCCACGCGCTCGCGCGTTACCCGGGACACGTCAAGAATCGCCAGCAGTTGATGGATGCGGCGAAGGCCGTGCTCGACGACAATACGATCACGTCGCACATCAAGCGTATTCGCCGCAAGTTCCTGAGTGTCGACGCAGGCTTCGATGCGATCGAAACCGTCTACGGCATGGGTTATCGCTGGCTCACCGACTGACAATCGCCGACGCCGATGAACCTCAGACGCCAGCTCCTGTTGGTCAGCCTGCTCACCCTGGTGCTCCCCTGGGCCGGCTGCCAGTTCATCCGTGAAACGGAATCCGCACTGCGCGAAGGCCAGCAACGGATGCTCGCCGGCATGGCGCAGGCCATCGCGGATTCGTTCGCGCAGTTCCCCGACGAGTTCATCGTCGACGGCAAGGCCGCCTCGTTCAGCAAGGATCAGCTATACGCTCATGCACTCGTGTCGCAGCCATTGCTCGACGGTTATTTCGACGACTGGGCGCTATCCGACGATTCCCTGGCGGCGCTGACTGGCGAGGACGCTTCAACCCGATTCGTCCTCGGTACCTACCGTCAATACCTGTACCTCTACGTCGACGTGCGCGACGAGGAGGTGGTCTATGCCCTGCCAGGCGCCGTTGAAAGTCTCCACTCCGACGGAGTAGAGGTCATCAGTGTGGATGCGCCCGGCAATCCGACTGTGTTCACGTTTGCGGCGGAGGCGCCCGGGTCCCTCGTTGCCGCGCGAACGCGCGATGGCGAAAGCGTCGCGGAAACCAGGATACCGGCGCAATGGGAGGACACCGCCGTCGGATATCGCCTGGAGGCGCGGATGCCGAAACAGTTGCTTGGCACTCGTGTCGGAATCGTGGTAACGAATACGAACAGTGCGAACGCGCGCGGGGAGCGTGCGGCGAGCTTCGCGGCCGCAGAGCCCGGCAGGCTGGCGGCAACGTCGCCGTTGTTGCAGAGCGTGGCGGCCGGCTACCTGCAATCCGGCCTGCGGCTCATCGTGACGAACACGGCGGGATGGCGCCTGGCCGAAGGCGGCGATATTTCGTCGGAGGCCGGTGATGGCAATGCCGACAGCGCAGCCGGCTGGATGCGCATCGCCTACAATGCGCTCTTGAAGCCCGGCGATGCGGCGGCGCTCGCGGAACCCGATCCGTCCGGCCGGGAGCAACAGGACTATATCGAGCAGGCATTGGAGGGCGAAGCCGCCATGAGCTGGTTTCGCACCCCGGGATCCGGCCGCGCGGTGGTTGCCGTTGCACAACCCGTCTGGTCCGGCACCGTGCAGACCGGCGTCGTAGTGCTGCAACTGGGGACCGATGCAATCCTGAGCCTGACCAACCGCGCGCTGACGCGGCTCATGAATTTCACCCTGCTTGCGACGTTGATCGTGGCCGCTGCATTGCTCGGATATGCGAGCTGGTTGTCCCTGCGCATACGACGGCTCTCCGGCGCGGCGTTGCGCGCGATCGACGACGACGCCGTGCGTTCCGACCTCCCGAGCGGCGGCGCCGGCGACGAGATCGGCGATCTGTCGCGGAGTTTTTCCCGGGTGCTCCGCCAACTGGGCGAGTACAACGCCTATCTGCGAACACTGGCATCGAAACTCTCGCACGAATTGCGCACGCCGCTGACGATCGTCACCTCATCGCTCGAGAATCTCGAGCACGAACCGCTGACGGAAGAATCCGCAAAGTACACGGCGCGTGCCAGGGAAGGCGCACAGCGGCTGAAAAAGATACTGAGCGCCATGAGCGAAGCAAGCAAGGTCGAGGAGCTGATCGAGAACGCCGAGCCGGAGACGTTCGACCTGCACGCTGCACTGAAATCCGCCGTTGCCGCTTACGCCGATGCGTGGCCGGACAGACAGTTCCGGTTCGAGGCTGATATTTCGCATGCCGCTGTGCACGGCTCGCCCGAACTGATCGTGCAGATGCTGGACAAACTGGTCGACAACGCAGTGGACTTCAGCGCGGACCGCGATGGCATCGTTGTGCGACTGTCTCGCGATGACGATCTCGTCATTGCGGTGACGAATCCCGGACCGCCGTTGCCGGAACGGATGCGCTCCCAGTTGTTCGATTCGATGGTCTCGGTGCGGCCGGACGAATCGGGCAAGCATCTTGGGTTGGGGCTTTACATCGC
>JBOHZD010000206.1:0-20963 GCA_050738315.1 Woeseiaceae bacterium | reverse complement strand
TGCTCGACATCGATTATCGGCCGGTCTTATGGGGCCTCGGCAGTGCGGCCGAGGGCGCCAGCCGCTTCGTCGCAGCGCCGGAGATCACGGCCGTTCTGCGCGACTTTCTGCCGCATTGCGACCTGATAGTCGGCACCGAAGAAGAGATCTCCATCGCCGGCGGCACCGTCGATTTGCTGGCGGCTTTGCGGGCCATCCGTGCTTTCAGCGCTGCGATCATCGTGCTGAAACGCGGCGCGCAGGGCTGCACTGTATTCGCAACCGACCCCATCGGCGCACTGGACGACGGCATCGCGGTCGCCGGACTCGATATCGAAGTATTCAACACGGTCGGCGCCGGGGACGCGTTCCTGTCCGGTTTTCTCTACGGCTGGCTGCACGAAGAGTCGTGGCATCGCTGTGGCACGCTCGGCAACGCCTGCGGCGCGCTGGTCGTTGCACGTCACGGCTGCACGCCGGCCATGCCGAGCCGGGTCGAACTCGATGCGTTCCTGGCGCGCGACGTGCCGCCACGGCAACCCGCTGCCGATGCAGAGCTGTCACACCTGCATCGCGCCACCACCTGGTCGGACGATCCAAGGCCATTATGCGTGCTTGCGTTCGATCACCGCAGCCAGTTCGAGCAGGTTGCCGCGCGCCATGGGCGCAGCGGCGACAGCATCGGGGCATTCAAGAGCCTGATTGCCGAAGTCCTGCTCGACGTCGTCGCGAAGGGCAATCCCGCCGTACGACATGGTGCGATCGTGGACCACCGTTACGGGCAGGACGCGCTCGCCCGCATTGGCGCGGCGGACATCTGGACCGGCAGCCCGATCGAAGTCCCCGGCTCCCGGCCGCTGGCCTGTGAACCCCACTTCGGCACCGCCCTGCATCTCGCCACCTGGCCGCGGCGCCAGGTCGTCAAATGCCTGCTGTTCTATCATCCGGATGACCCGCGCGACCTGAGGCACGAGCAGGAAGAGCGCATTCGCGCGTTGTATGCCGATGTCGTGCGACTCGAGCGACGTTTCCTGCTCGAAGTCATTTGTCCCGACAAGGATCATGCGGTGACGCCACACACGCTCGCACGCGCGCTTCGCAGGTTTTACAACCTTGGCGTGCGTCCCGACTGGTGGAAGCTCGCGGCACAGACCGAAGAAGGTTGGCGAGCCGTCACCCGGGTCATCGCCGACAGTGATCCGCATTGCAAGGGCGTGGTGCTTCTGGGCCTCGGCGCGGACGAGGCCACGCTCGCAGAAAGCCTGACCATCGCGGCAGCGTTCGATATCTGCCGCGGCTTTGCCGTCGGGAGAAGTATCTTCGCCGACGCTGCCGAGCAATGGTTCGCGGGAGAGATCTCGAGCAGCGCTGCAAAAAAAGGGATCAGCCGGCGCTACCGCAATATGATCGATACCTGGTGCAAGGCGAGTGCCGCGAAGGCACTCTGAGAGGTCGCGACGATGGCCGCAAAAACAACTCGACTGACCATGGCGCAGGCACTGGTGCAGTATCTGGCGGCACAACAGACCGTAATCGTGGGCCGGGAGGTACCGCTTTTCGCCGGGATCTTCGCGATCTTCGGGCACGGCAATGTGTCCGGATTGGGCGAGGCGCTGCAACATCAACGGCAACGTCTGCCGGTCATTCGCGCGCACAACGAACAGGCGATGGCGCATGCCGCGATTGCGTTCGCGAAAGCCAGCAACCGGCGCCGCATGATGGGCTGCACGACATCGATCGGGCCCGGCGCGACCAACATGGTCACGGCGGCGGCACTGGCGCACGTCAATCGCCTGCCGGTCTTGCTGCTGCCCGGAGATACCTTCGCAAGCCGCCGCCCCGATCCGGTATTGCAGCAGGTGGAAGATTTCACGGCACCGGGGGTCACGGCCAACGACTGCTTCCGTCCGGTCGCGCGCTTCTGGGATCGCCTGGTGCGCCCGGAGCAACTGATCGCATCCCTGCCGCAGGCAATTTCCGTGCTGACCGATCCGGCCGAGTGCGGACCGGTCGTGCTGGCGCTGCCGCAGGACGTGCAGACCGAAGCCTGTGATTACCCGGTGTCGCTGTTCGAGCCGGCAGTGCATGTGCCGGCGCGGCCGCGCGCCGGCGAGCATTCTCTGTCCGAGGCGGTTCGCTGGCTGCGATCGGCAAGGCGGCCGCTCATCATCGCCGGCGGTGGCGTCCATTATTCCGAAGCGTTCGATGTGCTGGAAAAGTTCGTCAGCCGTCACGGCATTCCGTACACGGAAACGCAGGCCGGCAAGGGCGCTATCGCCTGGGATCATCCCCTGAACGCCGGCGCGATCGGTGTGACCGGCAGCAGCGCGGCGAACCGGCTTGCGGCAGAGACCGACCTGGTGATTGCGATCGGCACGCGCCTGCAGGACTTCACGACGGCATCGAACACGCTATTCGCCGCGAATCCGCGTTTCATTGCAATCAACGTCAATCGGCATGACGCAATCAAGAGAGGTGCGTTGGCATTACGCGGCGATGCGCGGGTGACCTTGCAGGAACTCGAGCGCGACCTCGCGCCGCTCGCCATCGAAAAATCGTGGGGCGAACTGGCCGTTGCGGCGATCGCGGACTGGCAGCGGGCGGTCGATGCGGCTACGGCAGCGCAGCCCGGCGGATTGCCCGGCGACGCACAGGTCCTCGGCGCCATCAACAGGGCCAGCGGACCCGACGTCACGGTCGTGTGCGCCGCGGGCGGCCTGCCCGGTGAATTGCACAAGCTCTGGCGAGCCTCCGGTCCCGGCAGTTATCACCTGGAATATGGCTATTCCTGCATGGGCTATGAAATTGCCGGCGGGCTGGGGGTCAAGATGGCGCAACCCGCGCGGGAAGTCGTCGTACTTGTCGGTGACGGCAGCTACCTGATGCTGAATTCGGAGATCGCGACGTCAGTCATGCTCGGCATGAAACTCATCGTCGTGGTGCTCGACAACCGAGGGTTCGGCTGCATCAATCGGTTGCAGCAAGCGACCGGCGGCGAGTCGTTCAACAATCTCCTGCCTGGTGCACCGTCGATTGACTTCGCGGCGCACGCAGCCGCGCTCGGTGCGAACAGCGTCGCGGTCAGGGATCTCGACGAATTGCAGGCGGCACTCGCGACGGCGCGGTCAGCGGACAAGACGAGTGTCATTGTCATCGAAACCGACCCCGCGCAATCGACCGCCGCGGGCGGCGCGTGGTGGGACGTGCCGATTTCCGAGGTTTCGGACAGTGAACCGGTGCGCCGGGCGTTTGCGAATTACCGGAAAATGCGCGCGCAATGACGCTCTGCATCGGCATCAATCCCCTCACCTGGAGCAACGACGATTTGCCGTCGCTCGGCGCCGATATCGGACTGGACACCTGCCTCGAGCAGGCGGCGGCAGCCGGATACGCGGGCGTCGAACTGGGCCACAAATTTCCGCGCCGCGCCGAAGTGTTGGGTCCGTTGCTCGACCGCTACGGTCTGGCGCTGGTCTCCGGCTGGTACAGCCTTCGCTTGCTCGAACATTCCGCGAAAGAGGAATTCACGGCAATGCAGCCGCATCTGCAACTCCTCAGCGCACTCGGCAGCACGGTCATGGTTTGCGCGGAAGTCACCCGCTGTGTGCACGGCGACATCAATGCGCGCCTGTCGGGACGACCGCAGCTCGGCGCGGTCGAATTCCGGCAATTCGCGGACAGGCTATCCGAACTTGCCGAACGGATGCAGGACAGCGGCATGCGCCTTGCGTATCACCATCACATGGGCACAGTGATACAGACTGAAGCGGAAGTCGACGCCCTGATGACGGCGTGCCGGCCGGCCGTCGAATTGCTGCTCGACTCCGGGCATCTCGGGTACGCCGGCGGCGATCCGGTGCGGGCGGCGAGCAATCATGCGGCGCGCATCGCGCACGTGCATTGCAAGGACATTCGAGAGGACGTCCTGGCGCGTTGCCTGAATCGGGACACGAGTTTTCTGGAGGCCGTCCTGCAGGGCGTGTTCACGGTACCGGGCGACGGCTGTATCGACTATGCCGCGGTGCTCGCGCCGCTCACCGCCATCGGCTACGACGGCTGGCTCGTGGTGGAAGCGGAACAGGATCCGGCAGTTGCGGATCCGTTGACGTATGCGACGGCCGGGTATCGGGCGTTGCGGCAGGTCGTCGACTAGGAGCCCGCCATGCGGGCGACCCGCTCGGGCAACCCATTCACTCGATATCGAGCGCTTCCATCACCTCCGCCCACGACACGTATTTGAAATTCTGCCGTTCCTCCGGCGCGATATTGCGGCCGTCCTGCACCACCAGCAAACCGGACGGAAAGCGCTCGCCCAGGGCCGCGCTGCTGACGGCCAGACCGTCTGTCTCGGACGATCCGTCGACATTCTCCGCTGCATTCGCAACGACATGGAAGTGCCCGACATAGGCATTGTCGCCTTCGCGGCGATACACCGCGTAATTGTCCGCACCCTGGTTGGAGACAACGAGATAGCCTTGGCCATTGTCTCCCGCCCACAGCGACACGCCTTCGACATCGGCTTTCAGCCGGCCGTCTTCCGTGTCGTCGATCAGCGTGCGCGCGTCTCCGCCGTCGGGTTCCGCGGCGTATTTCCACAGGCCGACGCCTTCCTCGCTGATATAGAGGTATCCGAGTTCGTCATCAGCCACGCACCCTTCCGCCTGCGACCCGACCTCGAATTCCCGCACCGGTTCCGCGGCAACTTTGCCGTTGCCGTTGTCATGGAGCCGCCATTGCCGGTAGGTGCCGATCCCGCCTTCGTTGACGAAGACGTAGAACTCGCCTGAGTCCGCACTCCGGTACATGCAGAGTCCGTACGGGTCGGTGAATCCCGTGCTCAGTGTTGCCGCGGCGGTTTCGGTCAGTTGCAGGCGTTCCACATCGATTTTATACACCGCGATGCTGTCGATGCTGCGGTTGCTTGCAGTCACGAGAGTGACCTGCTCGCCTCCCAGCGGAAAGCCGCCTCGCAGATCGACGTTGTTCATGCGTCCATCCGGCAGCACCTGCACCGTCCTGCCCTGCAGATCGAAGACGTACAGGCCCAGTTGTTTGTCGGTACCGATGACGAGACTTTTCGATGGGTCGTCCGGGTGCAGCCAGATGGCCGGATCGTCGGCGGCGTCTCCATAACTTGCCGCGACTTCGGTCTCGAGAACAGGACGTACGGCGCGCACGCGGTCCCCCGCGTTCGCGCGAGGATTCGCAGTTTCCAACCCGAGGGCTGCCGCAAGCTGCTGCCAACCGATGAACTTGAGATCGGTCCCGCCCGCTGCTTCATCCTCGTCTGCGATGGCCACCAGCCCATGCGGGTACGCCTGGCCCAGCGGCTGGTTCGTAACGGCCACACCTTCCGCGTCGGCCAGTTCCGGGACCTGCAGCTGGCCCAGGAGCTTGCCGCCCGGCAATTTGTAGACCGCAATGCGATCTTCGCCGACGTCGGCCGCAATCAGGTAGGACAGCTTGCTGTTGACCTGATACAGGCCGATTCCCTTGACCTCTTCACTCAGGGAGCCCCAGGGGGATCGCAGGTCGAAGGGCTTTCGTTCCGTGTCGCTTTCGGGCTCCGCCGCCAGGCGCCAGATACCGACACTCTCGTCACTGACATAGAGTCGGGCCTGGTTGGAGTCGACGGCACAGAAACCGCTGCCTTTGCCCAACGGAATCGTCCGCAACAACCGCCCCGCAAGCTCGCCGTTCCTGGCATAAAGTTCGTAGTGCAGTATGCGTCCTGCATCCGTTACGGCGTACAGGTAATCGCGGGTGGACAGGCGGCTGTGGTAATGGCAAAGGCCGGTCAGCTCGTCGTCCAGCGTGAGCGGTTCCGGCATGACCGGGTGCAACTGCAACGCCTCGCGATCGAGTCGATACGCCTTGATCGCGGCATCGCCCTGATCGTAGACGACGACCAGCGGCGGCTCTTCCTTGTAAGGATCAGGAACCACGGTGACAAAACCTGCATCGACTTCGGCGAAATTCGCGGCGCGGCGACCGTCGGGCGTGTACAGGTCGATGCCGGAGATACCGGCGGCGCCCAGTATGAGCGACGATTCGGGCGCCGCCGGGTCAATCCAGAACGCGGCATTGGCGAGGCTCCCGAGTTCGACCGGGACCGACGCGCCGCTGGCAGCGACGCTCTGGACAGGCCAAACCTCCGTGGCCGGCTCGTTCGGCGAGTTGCCCTTGCCACAGGATGCGCACAAAATGCTGATGAGAACCGCTAAGCCTATGAGTTTCATAATTTTCCCGGCTGGAATGTAAGCGCCACCGGGAGCACCAGTCCGCTGGGTGGAACGTGAATTCTATTTTCTATTATAATCGAATGAAAATTTCAAACCTGAAAGTTACCTGAAGCCGACCGGGGGTTCCGACCTATCGTTCACAAACTGATCGCGTTTTTTGCCACGGGGGGCGACCAGCCGTCAATCGGCGACCGCGGCACCGTGGACCGGCTGTACCGCCACCACCGCATGCGGGTGTTGATCGCCATCACGCTCGGATACGGACTGGCGTACACCTGTCGGCTCGCGCTTTCGGTGGTGAAGAAACCGCTCATCGATGAGGGCATTTTCACGCCCGTCGAACTCGGGCTGATCGGAGCCGCCCTCTTTTATACCTACGCTGCCGGTAAGCTCATCAACGGTTTTCTGTCCGATCACGCGAACATGAAAGTGTTCTTCGCGTTCGGACTGCTCATCTCGGCGCTGGTCAACGTCGGCATGGGTTTTTCGACCGTGTTGTCGATTTCCGTCCTTCTGTGGGGCATGAACGGCTGGTTCCAGGCCTACGGTGCGCCGGCTGGCATCGTGACGCTCGCCAACTGGTTCAGCAATCGCGAACGTGGCCGCTATTACGGCATCTGGAGCACCGCGCATTCGATCGGCGAGGGCCTCACGTTCGTCGTCGTGGCCGCCATCGTTGCGAACTATGGCTGGCGTTACGGCTACTGGGTACCGGGCGTGCTCTGTACCGTGATCGCGCTGGCGGTCTTCAAGCTGATGCAGGACCGGCCGCGCACCCTGGGTCTGCCGGACGTGAACGACTGGCACAACGAACACTGGCAACCCGCCAGGAAAGAGACGACGGCCAATCTGTGGAAGACGCAGCTGTCGATCCTGGTGCTGCCGTCGATCTGGATCCTGGCGCTGGCGAGCGCCACCAACTACGTCGTGCGCTATGCCATCAACAGCTGGGGCATACTCTACCTGCAGGAAGCTCGCGGCTTTTCGCTGGTGGAAGCCGGCTCCTTTCTCATGGTCAACACCATCGCAGGCATCGGCGGCTGTATCGCCTTCGGCTACCTTTCGGACAAGGTGTTCGCGGCGCGGCGACCGCCCGCCAACCTGATCTTCGCCATCGTCGAAATCGTCGCGCTTTACCTTATTTTCTTCGGGCCTCGCAATGTTGCGATGCTGTACTTCGCGTTCGTGCTCTACGGGGTCGGCCTCAACGGGCTGGTGACATCGCTTGGCGGACTGTTCGGTGTCGATATCGTGCCGAAGCGGGCCGCCGGCGCCATCATGGGCTTCATTGGTGTATTCAGTTACATAGGTGCCGGTATTCAGGAAAACTTAAGCGGCTACCTGATACAGAAGGGAATCACGATGGTCGGCGAAACCCGCGTATACGATTTCACCGACGCGATCTGGTTCTGGATGGGCGCATCCGTCGTGTCGATGCTGCTCGCCGCGACTTTGTGGCGCGTGCAACTGCGCGATTGATCCCTGCACACAGGAGTTTACATTGCACTCATACGACCTGGTTACCATCGGCAACTACACCAAGGACACAATCGTGTCGGCTGCCGGAACGCGCCACGTGGACGGCGGCGGCTACAGTTACGCGGCACATGCCGCGGCGCTCAAGGATCTCAACGTCGGAGCGGTGACGCGGCTGGCGGCAGAGGACCGAGGCTCGACGGACGCGCTCAGGGCCAAAGGCATCGACGTACATATTTTCGAGTCACCGCGCTCAACTCTGATGCGGCTCGAGTATCCGACCGCCAACGTCGACGAACGCACGCTGACGATCGCCGCACTTGCCGATCCGTTTACCCCGGACCTGCTCGCGCCGTTCGAATCGCGCGCATTCGTCGTCAACGGTTCGGTTCGCGGAGAAGCGTCACTCGCCGTGATGCAGTTCCTGCGAGACAAGGGCGGACTGCTGTGCGCCGACGTACAGGGCTTCGTCCGTGTGGTCGGCGACAACGGACAACTCCAATACGCAGCCTGGCCCGAACAGTCCGCAATCCTCGCCCTGATCGACATCCTGAAAACCGATGCGGTCGAAGCGGAATTTCTGACCGGCGAATCCGATATTCGCAGGGCTGCGGCGGCGCTCGCCCAATTCGGCCCGACAGAAATCGTACTCACGCACCGGGACGGTCTGCTGGTGCTTGCGGACGGTGAATATTCCGAAGCCGGGTTTTTCCCCGAGGAATTGCGTGGCCGCAGCGGCCGCGGCGATACCTGCATGGGATCGTATGTCTCCAGTCGTCTCGATGCACCGCCCAGGGACTCCACGATCTGGGCGGCGGCGGTAACGAGCCGCAAGATGGAACACGAGGGCCCGGTGCAGTGCACGCCCGAAGACGTGCGGACACTGATCGCCACCCGATACCAGACCGGGTCGAACGACCGATGAACAGACGTGCGCTGATGGTCCTTTCGACTCTCCTGTGCGGCTGCGCGACCGGAGTCGGGCCGGTGGAGGAATCGCCTGCGCCATTCCAACCTGTGAGCATCCTGGTCTTCGGCGACACGGGATACGACTATGACTATCTCGAGGAAGACGATTACGAGGATGCCTTTACCGGACGCGAGTTCGTCATCCATGAACTGGACGACTGGATCGAGCACAAACGGCCCATCGGGGAGTTCAGAATTCCACCGATGCATCATGCCGAGCAAACGGGCGGCTACGTCATGGCGAGTGGCATGTGGCCGGTAGCAAACGCAGCGCGGCACTGGTGTGCGCCGGATGATCGCTGCAATTTCGGTGTGATGGTGGGGGACAACATCTACCCGGCCGGAGCGCAGCTCGGCGCCGATGGGCGGGATGATGCGAAGCGTTTCAACGATCTTCTGCTCCAGCCGTACCAGGGACTCCAGCAACAGGATCCGGAATTCGTGATCTATCCGGTGCTCGGCAATCACGACTGGGATACGTCGCGCGAGAGCGCCATGGCGCAAGTGGAGTACCTCGAGGGATCGCCGTTGTACCGCATGGACGGCATTTTCTACCGGGCTACGCCGGCGCCGGGTGTCGAGCTGTTTGCGATCGACACCACCGTGCTGCTTGCTGCAGAGACTGTCTACGAAGATGCGCTATCCGAGGACGGCACGCCTGTCGCCACGGGTGAAGAGGACCGGGCGGAACCCTGGTCGGAACCGGTCGGCGCCGAGAAAGAGATGCTCACCTGGCTGGAACAGGCCCTGGCCGATTCCACCGCGCACTGGAAGATCGTCGTCGGTCACCATGCGCTCTGGTCGTCGTCCGGAACCAAGCAGGAAGAAGCCACGGTGCTGCGGAGGCTGTTGCTGCCGACATTGTGCCGCTACGCCGACGCCTATCTGTCCGGGCACGATCACACACTCGAACTTCACACCGACGATTGCCGCCTGGAAGGTGCCCGCTACAGGGACATGCCGCCGCTCATAACCATTGTCTCCGGCGCTGCCGGCAAACAGCGGCCGCTGCACACGCTGTACATGGCGTGGCGGGATCGCGAATTCCCGCATCAGACGACACGCTACACCGAAGGCCTGATCTGGGGATTTGCCGGGTTGACCCTGGACACCGGCACTGCAACAGTCACAATTCTTTCGACGCCCAATTCCGGCAGCGGCGAGCCGATCCCGGAATACACGCATACCTTTGAGCGCCGTTCGGGCCAATTACGGGCGGAGCAACGCACCGCGCTACAGTATTAACAACCGCATTCGATCAGATTGATCGTGATAACGAGTCGAGTTATAGTGTTATCACTATGGTTCGGACCCAGATCAGTTTGCCGGAAGAAGACTACGAGGCGGCGAAGCGGGAGGCGCAGCGCCTCGGCATTTCATTGGCTGAGTTGTTGCGGCGATCCCTGCGAAACGTGCTGCCTGCCGACGATTCCAAGCCGTGGATGCGATTCGCAGGCATGGTCGAGTCCGGTGACAAGAGTTCGAGTCAGCGCATCGACGAAGTGGTCTATGGCCGCAAGGATTGAGGGCTACGTCGATACATCGGCGTTAATAGCATTTGTCGATCGGTCGGATACCTACAATTCTCTATTTCGCCAGCTTTTCTCGGATCCGCCGGCGCTTGTAACAACAACGCTGGTGATCGCTGAAGGCCACGCGTGGTTTCTCAGACGATATGACAGACATCGTGCATTGCAGTTTATGTCGATGGTCGAGATCATGAAACCGTTACGAGTGTTGGGCGCATCGGCACGGGACCAAGCGGCCGGCATCGATTTCTTACGAAAGTTTTCCGATCAGGATCTGACAATGACCGATGCGATCGGACTGCATGTCATGGCGATCAGGAACGTGCGGCATTGCTGGTCGACCGACTTTCATCTTGGCCTTACCGGCGTCCCGTTGGTTATCCATCAACATTGAATGAAGTCAGCGACTTGCACGGAAAGTCCATGATCAGCCGGAAAATCCTCGCCTCCACCACCGCAACCCAGGTCAAGCACGCGTCCACCGGAGCTTAGCTGGAGGGCCTGAACGGCGTTCTCACGGACGCTCTTGATAAAGAAAAAATCGAAGTTGGGAAAAGGCCGAATGAGACGACTCAGATACTTCGCATATGGAGGTTCATGGTTATAAGAGCCAGGACTCATCGAAGGCCATGCGGATTTTGCCGCGCTCGGGCGGCGTCAACGGCTCCGTCCGTCACCGGCCGGGAAGATGCAACGTTTTCGTCAATCGGTGCGGCTGCAAGTTCAAGGGATGCTGTCACCGACAGTGCGCTCAAGCCAACCGTGCCGTCCGGGGTCGATTATTCTTCGGGCAACTCGAACACGATCACCGTTTGCAGTCCGACCCGCTCCACCGCGACACCGGCTTCCACTTTCGGGCTGTAGCGCCAGCGCCGGACGGCTTCCAGGGTCCCTTGGTCGAACACCCCGTTCGGTTCTGACTCGACGACCATCACATCCTTGACCATCCCGGTTGCCGTAACCGAAAACTGCACCTTGACCCAGCCCTCGATGCCGCGCCGGATTGCAGGCGGCGGGTAAACAGGATTGACGCGCACCCATGGAATGACGTCGCGGTCCGAACCGGGCATCGGCCTGCCGGGACCGCCAACATCGACCGTCGGTAGTAGATTCAGCACGGTAGGAGGTACACCCGTCTTCGTCGTTTCTATCGCGGGAATCTGCAGCGGCGGCGGCATGGGTTCATGCGTCGGTTTCTCATTCGGTTTCGGCACGACGGGGCTATCGACGAGCATGCGTGTGAACTCGATGCGTGTCGCTTCGATCCGATCGCCAACTTGAATCGGGGTATTGATCAAGTTCCAGAGAACCCAGAACATGCCGAGGCTCACCAACCCGCCCCAGCCCATCGCTAACGGAAGTCTCGAAGCCAGCATGACATGCTCTCCGCTTCAGCCAAACCGCTTACACTCGAACAGGCGGCAAGCTGCACTTCCGGATGCCGCCGTGGCACGATTTCAGCATACTCCCTGACTGCGGGTGCGACAAGCAAATGGGGGACCGGATCGAAACGCGAGCAGCGGCCAACCGCGCTGTGATAAGCGGCGCAAAAGAAAAGGCCCTCCCGCCGAACAGCGCAAGGGCCGATGAGCCAGCGACGGCTTATGTCAATCAAGGCTCGAGGAGATAAACGCCGATCCTGTAAGCGGTGAAAACATTGGTAGCGGCATCGTAATGTCCGCGTGCGTGCATCGAGCGCGCGGCGGTCGCGCCGTCGAGTTCCAGTGTCAGCGCTTCGACGAACTCGGCGAAATCCACATACTGGTGCAAACTGCCGCGCGTTGCGAGTGTAAACACCGTGCGTCCCGTTTCATTCGGCACCATCAGGGTGCTCGAATCCAGTGTTGTGAGATCGATCAGTATCGGACCCTGTTTGATGTGGTGTCGCAGTTCGATGTCCGGATTAAAGTTGTCGACCAACAATCCGTCGCCGCCGATGCTCAGGAACGGGACGTGTGTGCCGCCCTGACCCCAGCCGACGCCGAGCACGCTCCGAACGTCGCTGAAATCGACCAGCGTGCGGCCTTCGAAGTCTGCCGGCGCGGTGCCGAATGCTCTCGGGTAACCGTACACGACCACCGGCTTGCCCGTCGCCTGACCGGAGACGGTCAATTCGCCGGTCAGCACCTCGTACCGATCGGGATCGGCGTCGAACACCGGGCTGATGCCGGTGCCGCTGAAGTCGAAAATTCCGCCGCGACGTCGGTCGATTGCATGCAGTTCGATATCCAACTGTCCGGGATTGATCGACTGCACGATGCCCGAGAGGTGTGTCGGGCTCATGCGAACCGCACCCTCCGTGGCGTCCAGGACGATCCGTTCGCTTGCGAGATCGGCTACCACGCCGCGGACGGTCACCCGCTGGCCGATCGAGATATCGCTGGCGGTCAACGGCAGATCGGGCGCGCCGGATTTGAAAACCTTCGTGTCCGGTCCAACCGTGACCACGACGTCATCGTGAAAGAAAGCGGCTGCATCGCGCGGGATGACCGTCGCTCCGCGCACGATCAGCTCATTGCCGTCGCGGGCGATCACATTGCCCCGGACGGCGTCCCGATCAATGCCCGGAACGCTGCTGCCGGCAAGTACGAGTGCTGCCGTGAACTCGCGCGCAGCCACGTCCAGCGTACCCTGAGCAACGGTCCAGGTCCCGGAACCGGCTGCGTTCAGCGCGCGCAAACCCTCCACGCCGAGCCACGTCTCGCCGTCGACTTCGAATTCCGTTTCATCGGTGACATGGACCGTAACGCGTCCGAAATCGCCGACCCGATCGAAGAATGGCCGTAGCTGAATGGCATAGGTCTTTTCGGTCTCGCTCGCACTCAAGTACGCGCCGCGCACCCGAACCTCCTTGCTGTCGACCGGGTCGATCTCGGCAACGATGAACGGCTCCGCGGTTGCAATCGCCGGTGTTGGAGCGATGTCGACGGTATGGGACGCCGCAAGGTCGAAGTCGACCGTCAGCAGCGACGCCATGCCGCGCGTAATGAGCAACTGATCGCGGTTGGCAAGCACGACCCGGATTTCAGAGCGTTGTATTGGATTTCCGTCGAGGTCGACGACGGTGGCTTGCCTCGCGACGCCATCCGCTTCCACGAATACTTCGGCGGCGCTGTAGTCGAGCGCGATCCTGCCGGCAACGTAAGTGCCGGGCGGCACAGTCGACGCCGATACGAATTCAGTCAGATCGACGTAACTGGCAAAATCCACGCGCGTACTCCGCGGCAGCACCTCGACCACGGCGCCGTTCGACCGCTCGAGTTCGAGCGACACTACGTCCACGGTGTAACTGAGAAAATCGCCGTCCGCATCGGTCAGCCCGAGCAGCAAGGTTCCGCACTCACCGGAAGTGGCGGCATCGCCCGATACGCATTGCGCCACGGTCTGGGCCGGGTCCGTGTTCGGCGCGCCACCCCCGCATGCCGTGACTACCAGGGCGCAGGTCAGTAATGCAACCCGCCACCAGGCGGTCCGGCCATGGGCGCAGAGCGGCAGTGCATTGTTCGACAGTTTCATCACGTTCTCCTTCCCTAAGAGCGAATTTGCTTCCGCCCGTAACGCCGGCGTCGCCGCCCGGTTGACCGGCGCCCGCGCCCTCCCCGAGATTGGCTCCGGCTGGCTTCCCTGGCGACAGCCGATGCACCGGCGTGGGCTGTCAACCGAACGCTGCCCGTTGCGTTAAGCAGCCTCAGGATGGCTCCGGAATCAGGATGATGACGATTGGCAACACGGAAGGTCAGCAGTCATCTGACCGGACGCACTGCCGGTGAACGCCTCTGGTTCGAATTTTGCGGTATCTTCGGCTCACCAAACGCATACGGGGGTCGGGGCGCTGCAACGCGAACGGGAGCTCAACCGGTTTTTGGCGGACGTTGAGAGGCGTGCGTTGCGTATCGTCGAGATTTCGGTACGCAACCGCGACGACGCACTGGACATCGTGCAGGAAGCCATGATCAGGCTCGCGCGAAAATATTCCGGCAGACCAGGCAGCGAGTGGGCGCCGTTGTTCTACCGGATTCTGCAGAACGGCGTGCGGGACTGGCACCGGCGGCGTGTCGCGCGAAACCGGATCTTCGTCTGGTTCGGCAAAACGGCAGGCGACGACGATTACGATCCGGTCGCCGTCGCACCGGATCCGGCGGGTCGGACGCCGGACCAGCAGTTACAGGCACGCGAGGCGATGCAATGTCTCGAGATGGCACTCAGGGCACTCCCGCTCCGCCAGCGAGAAGCCTTCATGCTGCGCACATTCGAAGGCCTCGATGTCGCGGGGACCGCGACTGCCATGGGCTGCAGCGAAGGCAGCGTTAAAACACATTATTCCCGTGCGGTGCATTCGCTGCGGGAATCGTTGGGAGAGCACTGGTAATGAACGAGCGTGGCAAGGCGCAGGACCCAGGCGAAGAGGCGTTGCGGCAACGCGGCAAACGGCTTTTCGATGAAAGTGTGCAGGCACTCGATGCCGAAACCGTGTCGCGCCTGAATCGCGGCCGCCGGCGTGCGCTCGCGGAAGCGAACCGCAATGGCGCCGAGCTCCGTTGGCTCCGTTTAACGCCTGCCGCGGCTGCAGCCGCGGCCCTGGCGGCAGCGGTCATCGTGTGGCAACTGCAAAGTGGCATCGACGAACTGCCACCGGATACCGCAGCCGATTTCGAACTGCTGTTCGCGGACGAAGATTTTGAAATGCTCGAGGACCTCGAGTTCTACCGATGGATGGCGCTTGATGAGACCGTGGACGATGCGGGTCCGGACGATCATGTCGGGTAACGGCCGCGCACACAGTGTACTCGGAGTTGCCTTGCTCTGTCTGCTGACCGCCAGCGGGTGGGTCCTGGCCGAGGAAGAGCCGTTGCCGGATGCGGCACTTCTCGAGTACCTCGGGAGCTGGCAGGAATCGGATGAAGACTGGCTGCTGTTCGAGGACACGGCCAGCAATCCGTCAGGGAATGAAGATGAGGAACGAAGCGATTCTGTATCGGAAGATGAAGCATCGCCGGAGTCGAAAGATGAATATTAGTGTCAACATACGGCAAACCATTTCATTGCTCTGTGCGGCGCTCATGCTCGCCGGCAGCCCCCATGCGTTCGCAGCGGACGAGCCGGTGTCCTGGGATCAACTGACCGAGGAGCAACGCCAGGTGCTCAGTGGTTTCGAGGACACGTGGGATACGATTGCGCCGGAACGGCAGGCACGTCTCGCCGCCGGGGCACTGCGCTGGTCCGGCATGACCCAGGACGAGCGTGCCGGGGCACGAGAACGCTTCCGGCACTGGCAGGAGCTATCGGATGAAGAACGCACAATCATACGCGACCGCTACAGGGAGTTTCGTGAGTTGTCGCCGAAGGAACGCGACCGTGTCCGCGATAGCTTCAGGCGATTTCGCGAATTATCGCCCGAGCGGCGGCAACAATTGCGGGATCGCTATCGCCGCATGACGCCGGAGCAGCGGCAGAGAATGCGTGATCGTCTTCGCCACCGGACACGCGATCAACGTTAGCGCAAACGTAGCGCTCGCCGATTCCGTGATTTCACCACGCACCTCGCCTCGCCAATGCGATAGAATTTCCTATCCATCGAAACGAGAAACGGCGGAAATGAGCTGGCCGAATCGACAGAGCGCGCATCTAGTTACACGGAGACAGGTATTGCAGGCAGCGGCAGCAGCCGCCATACCGTTCGGCGCGCTCTCTTGTACGGCAAAGAATCCGAATGTTTTGCAGGTAGGCGCTCTGCCCGTGACCTGCAATCTCACACTGCCGATCGCCTGTACAGCCAACGCGATCGCCAACAAGGCTGCAGCCCCGGAAAGCTCGAACTTCGTGTACCAGTTCAGCAAGTACAGCGGCTGGCCCGAAGTAAAAGAATCGCTGATGGCTGGTCGCGTGGAGGCGGCTTACATGCTCGCGCCCCTGGTGATGGATCTGGCCGACCACAGGATACCGGTCAAGATCGTATCGCTCGGCCATCGCTCAGGCGCCGTGATCATGGTGCGCGCCGATTCGCCGTACCAGCATTTTCGACAACTCGCCGGCAAGATCATCGCCATTCCCAGTCGCTTCGCGGTGGATTTTCTTTTCCTCAGGAAGATGCTGGCGCAGGAAAACATGACCCCGGAGGACATCAAACTGGTCGAGATGCCGCCGCCGGACATGCCGGCCGCTCTCTATGCCGACGCCGTCGATGCTTACTGCACCGGAGAACCGTTCGGTGCCGCGGCGGAGCAAGCGGGCTACGCGCGGGTTTTACGTATGACGCGCGATGAATGGCCGAAGTACATTTGCTGCGTGCTGACCGCGCGAGAGGAACTGATCCGGGACAAGCCCGAGGTCGTGCAGAACCTCGTCGACCTGGTGCTGGGCGCGGGCCAGTGGCTGGATGCCAGACAGGAGAATCGCGACAAGGCGGCGGAAATTGCGGCCCGACGCGAGTTCTTCAACCAGGATCCGAACATCATCAAATTCGTGATGGAGAATCCGACCGACCGGGTGACCTATGGCGATTTGCGCATGATTCGAGAGGAATTCGAGGAGCTGATGCAGCTTTCCATCGAAGCCGGCACCATCAGGCATCCGATCCCGTATGAGACATATGTGGACGAACGGTTTGCGCGAAACGCCAAACCCGCCGTCATCCCACTTTGATGTGCGCACGGCCCATGAACCACACCCTCACGGCGCCACTGCTCCCGCTTTTGTTGCTCTCGACGGCGATCTATGCCGCGGATGACACCGGTCTGATCGCCGGAGTGTTCAGCCCTCCCCGTCCAGCACCTGAATTCTCGCTGCAAGGCTCGGGCGGCGCGGAATTGAATATCGACACTTACAACGGCAAGGTCGTCATCCTCGGATTCGGCTACACGTCCTGCCCGAATATCTGCCCGACGACGCTGGCAGTGCTGGCAGAGGCGCGCAGGAAGCTGGGTCCGCAAGCAGCAGAGCTTCAGGTCGTGTATGTGACGGTGGATCCGCAAACCGACACCGCGGAGCAAATGCGAAAGTATCTGGCGAGCTTCGATCCGACCTTCATCGGCGGCACGGGCACGGAGGAAGAACTTGCCGCGGTGCGCAAGGAATACGGAATCATCGCCAATAAGGAGCGCTACGGTGACGACTACGGCTACGCTCACTCCTCGTACACCTACCTGATCGATCGTGATGGAAAACTCCGCGCGCTGATGACCTACGGGCATACTGCCGCGGACTACGTGCACGACATCAAGTTGCTGCTTAAGAAATGATCACGCGTGGCCGGGCAGTCGAATCGTGAAGCGTCCCGGCTGGAAATGGTTCTGCGTCTTACTGGCCGGCGCCGCATGCGGCGCAATCGCCTGGGCGGGGTTCGCGCCGATTGAATCAGACTCCAAGGATGAAATTTTCGAGATACCGCGGGGGACATGGGCACGTCGAACGGCCGGAGACCCGGTCGAGATCCTGCCCGACGAAATTCGGCTGACGCTCGGCATCAAGGACGTCCTCGTCCTCAAGAACCTGGACGATGTGCCGCAGATTTTCGGGCCCACGCTGATGATGCCCGGTCAGAGCTTTCGGCTGCCGTTTGCGTCTGCAGCCAGCTATCAATTCACGTGTACGGCGCATGCGAGCGGACAGATGACGATCATCGTTGACCCGTTTCCAGCGCACCCCTGGGCCCGGGTCCGATGGCGGATACGGGAGCTGCTGAAGCCGGAACCGATTCACGAATATCCGGAAAGGACCGCGGAAGCGCGACGTGAATGAATTTGACAGCTAGAATATCTGGTTTTGGTTGCTGACGCGTACCAATAACAGAAGACAGTTCCGGCAACTACATGAGCAAATTCAAGCAGGTCCTGCCCTCACTGGCCGTCATCGGCTCGCTGCTGGCCACCTGGTGGATCATCGTCGTCGTGACGCGGAGCGTCATTTTTCCCACGCCATGGAAGGTCGTGGCGGGCACTCTCGAGCTGATCAAGGACGGCACGCTGTGGATCCACATCGGATCATCGCTGTTCCGTGTCGCTGCGGGATTTCTGCTTGCAGTCGCCTTTGCCGTGCCTCTCGGCCTGTGGATGGGATGGGTGAGGGGCGCGTTCATCACATTGAATCCGCTGTTCCAGATCCTGCGCCCGATTTCGCCGATCGCCTGGATTCCGATTGCAATTCTCTGGTTCGGCGTCGGCAACGCCTCACCGATCTTTCTCATCTTCATCTCCTCGGTTTTTCCGATGATCGTGCAGACCGTCGTCGGTGTGCATACCATCGAGCGGCGATATTTGCGGGCGGCGGAAAACTTCGGCGTGTCGCGCTACACACTTTTTCGTCAAGTCGTCATTCCCGCGGTGCTGCCGCAAATACTCGTCGGCATGAGAATCGGATTGGGGGTCGCGTGGCTCGTGGTGGTGGCGGCGGAAATGATTGCACTCCGCAGCGGGCTCGGTTATCTCATCATGGACTCGCGGAACGCGGGCAACCGCTACGACCTGGTGATCGCCAGCATGATCATCATCGGGCTGATCGGCTTGATGCTGGATGGCGGGATGCGGCTGCTCGAAGGACACAAGCTGGTACGGTGGCGCTATGCGCACTAAGATCGAAGTCAAAGGAATCAGAAAGAGTTTTATGTCCGACAAGGGCCCGCTGCAGGTCATTGAAGGCATCGACTTGCAGGTTGGCGACGGCGAGTTTCTGGCAATCGTCGGACCGTCCGGTTGCGGCAAATCGACGCTCATGCACATCGTCGCCGGATTTCTTCGCCCCGACCAGGGATCCATCGCCATTGACAACGTCGAACAAACCAGGCCGGATTCGAAAGGTATCCTGATTTCGCAACACGGTTCCGTATTTCCATGGTTGACGGTGCAAGAGAACCTGATGTTCGGCCTGAACGGCCATGCACATCTCGAAAGATCCGGCCTCGCGGATCACTATGCAGACATCGTGGGCCTGAAAGGATTCGAGCGCAGCTATCCGCACGAATTATCGGGAGGAATGCTCAAACGAGCGGAACTGGCGCGGGCACTGGTCGTGAAGCCCGATACCCTCTATATGGATGAGCCGTTTTCTGCACTGGATGCGCTCATGAGCTTGCGCATCCGGTACGAATTACAACGCATCCTCGCGGAAGAGCGTCACACCGTCATGCTGATTACCCACGACGTGGAAGAAGCGATTCACATGGCCGACCGCATCATGGTGCTATCGGCGCGACCGGCGAGGGTTCAGGCGACGTTCGACGTACGGCTACCGCATCCACGCAAGCTCACGAGTCCGGAAGCACAGGAACTGCGGGTCGCCGTTCTGCGCGAGCTCGGTGTGGAGCACTGATCCGCCACCTGCTCACGCGGCGATCGGAATACGCGCCAATGCCTCGGTAACGACTTCGGTGCCGGCGCCGGGACGATGCGCGTTCTCACTCAAATGGCGCCGCCAGCGGCGAGCGCCGGGGCGGCCGGAAAACAGCCCGAGCATGTGGCGAGTGATGTGCTTCAACTCCGAGCCGGCCGCGAGTTGCTCCTCGATATAAGGCAGCATTTGCGACACGACCTGCTGACGATCGCGAAGCACCGCCGATTCGCCGCCGCCCAGCGCGTCTTCCAATTCGACCAGAAACCATGGATTCTGATATGCCTCGCGACCGATCATGACCCCATCGACCTGTTCGAGATGCCTGGCGACCTGCTCGACCGTGGTAATGCCGCCATTCAACACGACGGTGAGGTGCGGATGGTCACGCTTCAGTCGATAAACGCGATCGTAGTTCAACGTCGGTACGCTGCGGTTGTCTTTCGGGCTCAGACCCGCAAGGATGGCCTTGCGCGCGTGCACAACGAACGTATCGCATCCTGCCTCCGCAATGCACTCGATAAATTCACGCAGGAATTCGTAACTGTCGTAATCGTCAATACCGATACGGCATTTGACGGTAACCGGTATGTCCGTCGCGGACCGCATCGCACGAACACAGGCAGCGACCTTGCCTGGCTGCGACATCAGGCAGGCGCCGAACTGCCCGTTTTGCACCTTGTCACTCGGGCAGCCGACGTTGATATTGATTTCGATATAGCCGAACTTCGCGCCGTCACGCGCCGCGGCGGCCATGAGCGCAGGATCACTGCCGCCGAGCTGCAGTGCGACCGGATCCTCGGCCGGATGAAACCGCAACAGCCGCTCTTGATCGCCATGGGCCAACGCCGCCGCCGTCACCATTTCGGTATACAGCCGCGCGCGCGGACTCAGGAGCCGCATGAAATAGCGGCAATGGCGGTCCGTCCAATCCATCATTGGAGCAATTAATACCTTATTATTCAACTTGATATATTCGTTATCTAGAATGCTTCGACAATACTTTCATAGGGCCGTCGACGCGGCGCCAGGCCATTGTTCACTGCCGGATCGCCTTTTCATCGAAGCCCAGCGCCGCGAAGTCGTCCGCCCTGAGCGCTTGTTCCCGCTCGTGGCCGAGGAAAAATTCATCCAGTTGCGGCGGTTCCACGCTCGTGCCTGCAAGCATTGCATGCACCTGGCCGCGATGGTGAACCTGGTGCTGAAAAAGATGCAGGAGCGTGCGGTCCTTCGCCCGCTGGCCGCGAGGAGCCGGTGGTTGGACCAGGCATTACTATACGCCTGGGCGCGAAAATAAGTTGCTGCTGACCTTGTCGTCCTCCGCGCGAATGAACTCGAGATACTGCCGGACGATGGCTTCGGGCGAGTACTGGTTGCGATAGAGCCTTTCCGAATTGCGGGATAGCCGGTCGTAGAGTTGGCTGTCTCCCTGCAATTGCAGAATAGC
>JBOHZD010000205.1:0-3313 GCA_050738315.1 Woeseiaceae bacterium | reverse complement strand
TCACTATCGCGGGCAGGACGGCTTGAGCGACGTCGACGAGTTCGAGCAGCTCGTCAACGCCGAAGACGACGGCATCGAGGTGCGCCAGCTCGACTGGTATCCGGGCGATTGACGTCATGAACTCGTCGTTGCGGCGGAATATCTGCTACAGAACGTGTTCGAGAACCCAACGCGACTTGCATAACCAGGAACTGCAACTGAAGAACTCCGGCGCGGTTCAGAACGATATACCTTCTTTTCTGCCCAGCTACAGGCTGAAGATGTCTCTCGAACGAGGATGAAGAATCACGGGATGACGCGTCTGCAGTACATGATATGTCTCTGTTGCCTGGCGCTGCTCGCATCGTTTAGTGCACCCGGCGTTGAAGTTGATCTCGAGTCGCGCCTGGAGGGTTTTACGGCCGACAGGGATGCGATCATCAGCGCAGCGAATGACGAGGACGACTGGGGCGATTATGGGCGAGGTACTGGAAGCGGCTTACCGGCGCTGGTTTCCTGACCACTCGCTCGGGGCCTTAATGGAGGGCGCCACGAGGGCAGAACTCGCGGAATTGTTCCACACGACATTCACCTACTTGCTTGACGCTTGCCGCAAGCCGGAAGAGAGGAAACTGGAGAGCGTGTTCGGGCGTCTGGTGGAAAAGGGTTGGGCGGATGCTGACATCCTCGAGGACATGCACCGATATCTCCTGACGTTTCGTCTTTTCGATGAGGCACGTGCCTTCAGGCGGGAGCATCCCGATCAAGGCCTGCCCGCGCCGCCGCCCATTGTTCCGTTATCAAGCACCCCGGCCGACAACGCCCGTACGGTGCTCCGGTTCATCAATCACGGCTTCGCTCTGGAACGGCAGGCGATCGATCTACGATCGACGGCCACGGTGCTCGTAATCGGCCATCCGCAGTGCCACTTTTCCCAAGACGCGGTCGCCGCCATCGCCGCGGACCCCGAATTGTCCAGGGCGATGAGCGCCGCCGCGATCTGGCTTGCCGACCCATTCACGTCGCTGACTGACGGCGTGATTGAGGGGTGGAACCGGGAACATCCCGCATACGCCTATCGGTATGTCGAATATCAAAGCGATTGGCCGGAAGTCAATTATTGGGGCACTCCGACCTTTTATTTCATGAAGGATGGGCGGCTCATCAAGAAAGTCGTCGGGTGGCCGAACGACTCGGCCGAAGAGCGCAAGGAAGCGCTGCGAGCCGGCCTGCGTGCAATCGACGCATGGGTTGAGCAATAGCGCCAAGGACGGCGGACTCACGGCTGGCGCAGCCATCTCCGCAGCCGGAACCGCTACAATCACCACCCTGGCTCCCGCGACCCCAATGCACGTTGTCCACGCGCCAGAAGAGACCGTAGGACTGGATAATGGGTATGGCCGCTGCCTAACGATCAAGCTCAGCTTGCCTTTGTCCGTCTGCAGCGCCTTTAGACGCCGTTTTAGGACAGTTTGCTCGATACAAGACGATTGATGCTTACCCCAGACTCTGCCGCCTTAATCGCCAACATGCGATGGACCTCCGGAGGCACACGGACCATGAACTTGCCACTATAGGACCGTATCGATATTGGCTCGGGTACAGGCTCTCGGCTTCGCTTCAGGTCGGTGACCGTTTCCTTCACCAGTTTCCGGATGCCCAGCAACGCCTTCTCGGGAGAGTTTTCCAACCAGCTGAGGCTGGGCAGTTCGGCACAAAGGCCAACGTATTCCGAATCATCTTCAGACCAGGTTACCCGGTACGTGTATCGATCTACTTCCTTACTCATCAACGTGTCTCAAGCCGCTCCACAGCTAACAGAACCTGTCGGACCTGGTAGGCTTTCGCCTTACCACCGGCGTTCTGGATATTCACTCTCGGATCACCCGGCCAAGGTGTCCTGTACACCCGGTGGCTGGTGCCGCGTTTCCGAGCCTTCCCAAAATAGTGATCGCAAACCTTGCAGAGATCCTTGAATCGTACGCCCTTCGGATTGCGTCGCATCCTTGCCAAGATATCTGCGATCGAAGCCACAGAGCGATGGTATCACTAATGATACTTCTGTCAAGTCCGGTTCCGGCGGCACCGGCGACCTGCTGAGGGCGGTGGGACGGCGTCTAACTATAAGTAGTCTTCATTATTCCAGGAATTAATTGCACAAAAAGCGGAGATTAACAAGTCGAAAATCGAGCATGTCCTTGATTAGCCTACAGAGGCGTTTTGATAGGTGGAGTTTGGCAAGGAGCGTTATGTTGAAATGGCCAGAATGCTCATGGATGAGGTTAGCAAGGCCTTCCGGCTTTATCATTACAGTTACCGGACGGAAGAAACCTATTCACAGTGGATCCGGCGATTCATCCTGTACCACGGCAAGCGACATCCACGCGAGATGGGTGCCGCGGAGATCCAGGCCTTTCTGAGCGATCTCGCGACGCGGGGACGAGTCTCCGCCTCGACGCAGAACCAGGCACTGAGCGCGCTGCTGTTTCTCTATCAAAAGGTTTTGCAGCTCGAATTGCCGTGGCTGGATGACATCGTCCGCGCAAAACGTCCGGTTCGGGTTCCTATTGTCCTAACCCGCGGCGAAGTCGCGCAGATTCTCGGAGCGATGAGCGGCAGGCACTGGCTGATAGCCAGCTTGTTGTATGGCAGCGGCCTGCGGCAGATGGAATGCCTGCGCCTGCGGGTACAGGACATCGATTTCGAATATCTGCAGTTGACCATTCGCGACGGCAAGGGTGCGAAAGACCGGCAAACGATTCTTTCCGCCAGCCTGTTACCGCACATTAAGCAGCATCTGAAATGGGTGCGCGGGATCCATGAGCGCGACCTGAAGAAAGGTCTCCCCGGCGTGTCACTGCCGTACGCAATTGATCGCAAATACCGTAATGCGGCCAGGGAGTGGAAGTGGCAATACGTCTTCCCGTCGAGCAAGTACGCCTATATCCACAGAAACCAGGGGCAGCGCCGGCACCATGCCCACCCGTCAGGGTTGGCTCGCGCTGTCAAAATCGCGGTCGATGAGGCTGGTATCAACAAACGGGCAACCTGCCACACCTTCCGGCATTCGTTTGCCACGCATTTACTCGAGCGGGGCTACGACATACGAACGGTGCAGGAACTGTTGGGCCACGCCAACGTCAACACGACGATGATCTACACCCATGTGATCAAACGCGGCGGCAACGCGGTGCAGAGTCCGCTCGATGCAATGTGAGCTGACTTACCGCTTGCCCTTGAGTTTCTGCGCCGCGCGGTAACGCGCTTCCGCTTCCGCAAGCTCCGCCTGGGCGCGCGCCAGGTCGGTTTCGTTGGACACGCCCTTCAGCGCTTC
>JBOHZD010000204.1:0-21054 GCA_050738315.1 Woeseiaceae bacterium | reverse complement strand
AGCCGCATCTGTTGCGCACACGGCGGGGAGTCACGGCCGGCGGCATCGCGCTCCGCGTACCGGTGCAGAAGACACTGCAATGTCCGTTGTCGACGGAGCGCCTGCTGCGTCATGTGGCGATGCTGCTGCGGGACAAGATCCCGCTGACGATTTCGATGCAGGATCTCGGCACCGACGACACCGCCATCAACGCGCTCGAGGATTTCTGCACGGCCCTTCGCAGAGTCGTGTCTGCCGGGCAAGTGCCAGCCGACAGGCTGGGCCTGTCCATCCAGTCGCACCAGATTCCATTGCAGGCGTATCTGCTGATTTCGACTGCCCTGCTGGGTGCGGGGCCGCGCTACCTGATACTCGACAGCCTGCAGATGCGGCATCACGACAATCGGCGGGTGCAGAACGAGACCGACAACAACTGGTCCTTTCTGTGGCGGCGTCGCGCGCTGTGTCCGACGGTTACTCCAGCGTATGCGGCGAGCGTCACAACGCGCTGTCCCCTGCTCGGCGACGAGGCCGCGACCACCCTCCTGCCCGAGCTTGGAATCCAGGTTCCGGTCGATACGGCGTGGCTGCCCCTGACGTTGTATCTGCCGGATTTCAGCGATGGCCACGGCCGGCTGTGCTGGAGTTCACTGCAGCGCGCACTTCGTTCATCGGTCGATCTCGCAGAGCGGATACTGGATCATCTTTATTGGCCGCACGCGGCGCAGCAGAGCGACGCCTGGCAGAATCGCCGGCTCGCCGTCACGCTCACGGGCATCGGCGACCTGGTCGTCGAGCGCGGCGCGAATCCGGCGGATCTCCGGTGCCTGAAATGGATCGATCGCACGGTGCAGCAGCTACACACGTTGTTGTGGAACCGCTCCCGGGCACTGGCGCGAAAAGCAGAACCGCTGCCGGCCCTGTTGCGGACGGAACCGACGGTGGGGTGGCCGAACGGATCGCGCAAGCGTGACTGGCATGGTCGCTGGCGCCGGGCACTGACCAACGCGGCCGTCCGGCACCGCAACCTGCTGGTGATGTCGCCTTACTCGGTATTGCCAGCAGGCGCGAACACGGTGTCGGATTTCATCGACCTGTTACCGGTGCTGCACCATGGAGACGCATTCAGCTTCGCCACGCCTCCGGCCGACAGCTACCGCAACGCACAGGAGTTTGCAAACTTTCACCGCCGGGCATGGGCAGTCATGCAACGCCGGAATGCCGCCTCTTTCGTTGCGACGGGGGCATGAAGTGATATACGGTCTGTGATCCTTTGGATAGGAACGGCGAAGATCCATTGCAACCGATCACACCCGATGCACATGGAGTGGCCGTTCTGCTGCTGACCGTGGCGGCGCTCATCCTGTTTACGCGCGACCGCATTCCGATGGAGTCGTCGAGCCTCGCCGTCTTGATCGTGCTGGTCGCAGGATTCTACCTGTTTCCCTATACGCCCGACGGCGTAGCGTTTGATCCGTCACAGTTTTTCGCAGGTTTCGGCAACGAAGCACTGATCGCAATCTGTGCCCTGATGATCGTGTGCAAGGCCCTCGAAACCACAGGCGCGCTGCAGCCGCTCGCAAGCACCGTCGGGCGCGCCTGGTCGAACCGGCCGGTACTGGCGCTCATCGTCACGCTCCTGTCCTCGGCGATACTGAGCGCGTTCATGAACAACACGCCGATCGTGGTCTTGCTGATGCCGATCCTCGTCGGCGTCTCCCTGCGGGTGAAGTTTCCGGTATCGACAGTCATGATGCCGATGGGATTCGCGACGATCATCGGCGGCATGTCGACGACCATCGGTACCTCGACCAACCTGTTGACAGCCGGCATCGCCCGGGACCTTGGCGCAGTCGACCTGGCTGTATTCGACTTCGTGCTGCCGGTGGCGCTGGTCGGCGGTGCCGGCATCCTGTTCCTGTGGCTCGTCGCGCCGCGCCTCTTGCCGGCGCGGATTCCACCAATGGCCGACATTTCGCCGCGCGTCTTCAACAGCCAGCTGCACATCAAGGCCGGCGGATTCGCCGAGGGCAGGACGCTTTCGGAAATACTGGCGCGAACTCACGGGCGAATGCGGGTCGATAAAGTGCAGCGCGGCGAATCGCTTTTTCTCGCGAAACTGCCGTCATTGATTCTGCAGCCTGGCGATCGGCTGTTCGTCAAGGATTCGCCGGATAGCCTGAAGCAATACGAACAGGATCTCGGCGCAACGCTGTACGGTATGACCGACGACGAGCACCCGGTCGGCGAAGACACTCCTTTGACGGCGGAAGGCCAGCAGCTTGCGGAAGTCGTGGTTACGCGCGGATCGCCGTTGCACCAGCGCAATCTCGCGGCCGCCCGGTTCAGCAGCAGTTTCGGTCTGTTGCCGCTCGCCGTCCATCGGGCGCGTTCACCGAGTTCGCAGATCACCGCGGATCTCAACCAGATTCGCCTGCGCGCCGGCGATGTGTTGCTGGTGCAGGGGACGCGGGCGGCGATCGACAGGCTGAAGGCCAGCGGCAACATGCTCGTGCTCGACGGTACGACCGACCTGCCGCATACGCATCGCGCCAACGTCGCGCTGACCGTGATGGGTTTTGTCGTGATCACCGCCGCGGTGGGCCTGTTGCCGATCTCCGTCAGCGCGCTGATCGGGGTCGGGTTGATGCTGGCGACTGGCTGCATCACATGGCGCGATGCGGCCGATGCTTTGTCGACGCCCGTGATCATGATCGTCGTTGCGAGTCTGGCGCTCGGCAAGGGACTGATAGTGACCGGTATGGCGGACTACCTCGCGCTCGGTTTCGTCGGCGCGGTTTCGGACATGCCGGTGCCGATCATCCTCAGCACCTTCATCCTGATCATGACTCTGTTGACGAACATCGTGTCGAACAATGCGGCGGCAGTGATCGGGACGCCGATCGCAGTCGCGATCGCCGCTCGGCTGGCCGTCAATCCCGAACCCTTCGTGCTTGCCGTCATGTTCGGGGCGAACATGAGCTTCGCGACACCGTTCGGCTATCAGACCAATCTGCTGATCATGAGCGCCGGGGGGTACAAGTTTTCAGACTTCCTGCGGGTCGGCATTCCGTTGGCCCTGATCATGTGGCTGGGCTACTCCATCGTGCTGCCGCTGCTGTATGACGTGACTTGACCTCGGCGGGGGCGGCGGGGATACTCCGGGTCATGAACATTCGTCGCGCACTGGGCTGGCATTGGCAGACCGCAATGGAGAGGGCGGCCGGCTGACCTAGCTACGCGACTGGAAAATCCGAGCCCATCTCCGCCACCACGTGGGGATGGGTTTTTTTATGGGTGTGCGAATTTCATGCAAGCGCCATTCGACATCGCCGCGGATCTCGATACGCCCGTATCGGCGTATCTCAAGCTGCGCGAACTGCGGCCGAGATTCCTGCTCGAGAGCGTCGAGGGCGGCGAGCGGCTCGCGCGTTACTCGTTTTTAGGCTTCGGCGACGCACTCGAAGTCCGACTGGACGCAAACGGATTCGCGGTGGATGGCGTTGCCCGCGCGTATCCCGGCAGCCGGGCCGAGTACCTGGAGCTGCTGCGCGATGCGCTGGGCCGCGCGCCGCGGCCGCAACCCGAAGTCAACGGCCTGCCGTTTACGGGCGGGCTGGTGGGTGTCTCGGGTTACGACGTCGTGCGACTGTTCGAACATCTGCCACGCAAGACCTCGCCGCAGGCGGGCGTACCGGATGCGGCATTCTCCGCCACGTCGTCGGCGCTCGTTTTCGATCATCTGACGCGAAGAGTCGCGTTGCTGCACGATGGTTCTGCAGCCGAACGGCACAGCCTCCGTCGCGACGTGGTCAATCTGCTGCGCGGGCCCAACGCTCTGAACGGCCACGCAGTTTCAACGTCGAAGCCCGAGCCGGCGATGAATGAAAAGCAGTACGCGGAACGGGTCGCGGCCTGCAAGGAATACATCGCCGCGGGCGATATCTATCAAATTGTCCTGTCGGTGTTGTTCCGTGGCAGGAGCAATGTCCCGCCGTTCCAGGTGTATCGTGCGCTGCGTCTGCTGAACCCCTCCCCCTACATGTTCTTTTTCGAGTTCGGCGACCTCAAGGTCGTGGGTTCATCGCCCGAGGCGCTGGTGCGGTTGCATGGCCGGACAGCGTCATTGCGTCCGATTGCCGGTACGTCGCCCCGCGGCGCGACGCCTGGGGAGGATGCGCAAAACGAAGCGCGGCTCCTCGCCGATCCGAAAGAGGCGGCGGAACATGTCATGCTGGTCGACCTGGCGAGGAACGATCTCGGGCGTGTCGCGAAAGCAGGCTCCATCGCAGTCGATCCCTACCGTGCCATCGAGCGCTACAGTCACGTGATGCATATCGTCAGCGGCGTGCAGGGAGAACTGGCGCCGGAGTACGACGCCTTCGACCTGTTTGCGGCCAGCTTTCCGGCGGGCACCCTGGTGGGTGCGCCCAAGGTACGGGCGATGCAGATCATCGAAGAAATGGAACAAACCGGCCGCGGACTCTATGCAGGTACCGCGGGTTACTTCGGGCTGGGCGGTGACATGGATCAGGCGATTACCATTCGCACCCTCGTTTTCAACGGCGACGAGTACAGCTTTCAGGCGGGTGCGGGCATCGTTGCCGACAGCATTCCGGCGAAAGAATTTCAGGAAGTGCTGGCCAAAAGCGCGATTTTGAGAAATGCGCTCATACTCGCGGGAGAAGGATTGTGACCGCCGCAGCGCCTCGCATACTCCTGATCGACAACTACGACTCCTTCACTTACAACCTCGTGCAGGCGTTCGCGGCCAATGGCGCCGAGGTACTCGTCTACCGCAACGATGTCATCGGCGTCGAGGATGCACGGGCCCTGGAGCCCAGCCACGTGGTCATATCGCCCGGCCCCGGGCGGCCGGAAGACGCGGGAATATCGCAGTCCCTGATCGCGGCGTTTGCCGGCGTCGTTCCCATCCTGGGTGTCTGCCTCGGACATCAGTGCCTGGTGAGTTCATTCGGCGGGGAAATCGTACGCGCGGAAAGGCTGATGCACGGCAAGACGTCGCAGGTGACGCACGATGGCCGCACGATTTACGACGGACTGTCGCAGCCGTTCGAAGCCGGCCGTTACCATTCGCTGGGCGCGGAGCGGGAATCCCTGCCGCCGGTCCTCGAGGTGACGGCGGAATCCGAAAACGGTGAGATCATGGGCGTACGACACAAGTCCCTGCCGCTGGAAGGCGTGCAATTTCATCCGGAGAGCGTTTTGACGCCGGAAGGAGACCGCTTGATGATCAACTTCATGCGCGTCGCCGTGACGAAATGATATGCAAGGGTGACATTCGATGAGCCGCGGGTTCCCGGGCCTGCTCGGCCGGCTTCTCGACGGTATCTCGATGACGGAATCGCAGGCGTCCTCGCTGCTGCATGCATTGGCGGAGGGCGACCTGGAGCCGGCCCTGGCGGGGGCGTTGCTCGCGGCACTCAGGGCCAAAGGCGAAACCGCCGACGAAATACGGGGTTTTGCGACGGCGATGCGCGAACTCGCAATCCACCCGGTCGTTCCCGCAGGCAGGCCGACCGTCGATACGGTGGGGACCGGCGGCGACGGCTCGGGCAGCTACAATCTCTCGACCGGCGTCGGCCTGCTTGCGGCGGCCTGCGGCGCGCGCGTCGTCAAGCACGGCAACCGCTCGGTATCGAGCCGCTCGGGCAGCGCCGATGTGCTGGAGTGCCTCGGCATGCCGGTGCCGCTCGACGAGGAGGCCGCGATGACCTGCCTCGACGCCCTCGACTTCACCTTCCTGTTTGCGCCGGCGTATCACCCTGCGATGAAAGCCCTGGCACCGGTACGCGCGGCACTCGGCGTGCGCACCGTATTCAATCTCCTCGGCCCGCTGACGAATCCCGCGGCACCGCCGTTCCAGCTCATCGGCGCTTTCGGCCCCGACGCGGCGCGACTGATGGCGGAGACCCTGAACGGCATGCCGATCGAACGGGCTTTCGTGGTGCACGGCGAGCCGGGCTGGGACGAAGCAACGCCGATCGGGGAATTCATTCTTTACGACGTACGTCCGGGTTCGCTGCGTGAAACGAGGAGAAAACCCGAGGACTATGGGTTCGATCGCTGCGCCACCGTCGATCTCGCAGGCGGCGATGCGGCACACAACGCACGGGCGCTGGAACGCGTATTCCGCTGCGAGGACAGGGGTCCCCATCGCAATGCGCTGCTGATGGGAACGTCGCTGGTCCTCGAGCTCATCGGCATGGCCGGCGATGAAAAGGCAGGCGTCGCGATGGCCGCCGCGGCACTTGACTCCGGCAAAGCCGACCGCCTGCTGATCGATTTGCGGCTGCGCTTCTCGGCATGAGCCGGACTCCGACGGCCGATTTTCCAATGGACGATTTTCTCATGGAGATGGCATCGAGCAGCAGGGCAAGGGCGGCGGAGATCCGTACCGTCTACAAGTCTTCGGACTTCGATCTGCCGGTCGTGCCGCTGGTGCTGGATAAATTCGATCTGATTGCCGAAATCAAGGAACGCTCCCCCGCCGCGGGATTGCTCGAATCGGGAACGATCAGCCGCAGCGTGCGCGCGCGACAATACGTTGCGGGCGGGGCCGCCGCGATTTCGGTTCTCACCGAACCGGCGAAGTTCGACGGCGCGCTGTCGCACCTGCGGGAAGTCGTGGGCGCAGTCTCCGCGGTGCCGGTTCCGGTCATGCGCAAGGATTTCCTCGTCTCGCAGCGACAGATCGAGGAAACGCGCGCGGCCGGTGCCAGCGCCGTGCTGCTGATTGCGGCGATGCTCTCCGACCAGGCGCTCCGCACCATGCTCGATTGCGCGTTCGAACATTCCCTCGTCGTCCTGCTCGAATCGTTCGACGAACGGGACCTCGCGCGCACGGAGACCTTGTTGCAAAGCAACCGGTACTCGGAAAGAGCCGCAAAAAGTCAGTTGCTGTGCGGCGTCAACTCCAGAAACCTGCGTACGCTGGCGGTCGAGCCGCAGCGCTTCGAGGCACTCGCGTCGCGTCTGCCGGGCGGTATTTCCTGTGTTGCAGAAAGCGGCTTGTCGAATATCGAGGATGCCGCGACGATTGCGGCGCTGGGTTATCGGATGGCGCTCGTCGGCACCGCCCTGATGCAGGCATCCGACCCGGCAACGCTCATTCGGCAGATGCTGCTTGCCGGCCGCGCGCGAGTTGCAGCATGAGACTGATCAAAATCTGCGGGCTGACCGACAAGGCGGGCGTCGATGCAGCCGTCTCGGCGGGCGCCGATGCGGTCGGCTTTGTGTTCGCCCGGTCGGTTCGCGAAATCGGCGCGGAACAGGCGGCCGGCATTGCGCGTGACGTACCAGGGCATGTGCTGCGGGTTGCCGTCATGCGCCATCCCGATGTCGAACTGTGGCGTGAGGTCGAAACGTTCTTTCGCCCGGACGTGCTGCAGACCGATGCCGCCGACTTCGAGTATCTCGATGTGGCGCCTGAAATCATGCGCTGGCCGGTCTTGCGCGAGGGCGCTGCCGCGCCGGCGCAGGCACTTGCCGGATCGTTTGTCTACGAAGGAAAAGTCAGTGGCCGGGGCCAGCGGGTGGACTGGCAAAATGCCGCGGCGCTGGCACGGCAAGGCAGGATGATCCTGGCGGGCGGCTTGAACTGCGAGAATGTCGCGGAGGCCATCGAGCAGGTTCTGCCCTACGGCGTCGACGTCTCGAGCGCCGTCGAGTCGGCGCCGGGCGTCAAGGACTCGCAACTCATTCATGCCTTCGTGGCCGCGGTACGCGCCGCGGAAAACAGACAGGAGTGTTGACATGAATTCGACGCTGGACGGCGCGGCAGCGAAAGAACTGCTGCGGCGATCGCTCGCCGGTCAGTTGCCGGACGAGCGCGGCCGCTTCGGGCCCTTTGGCGGACGCTACGTACCGGAAACCCTCGCGCCGGCGTTCGAACGCCTGGAAGAGGGCGTGCGCCGTCACCTGCCGAGTGCCGAGTTTCAGGAAGTGTACCGGCGCGAACTGCGCGAATGGGTGGGCCGCCCGACGGCTTTGACCCATGCGCCCGGTTTGAGCCGCCGCTGGGGTACGGACGTCTGGCTGAAGCGCGAAGACCTGGCGCACACGGGTGCGCACAAGATCAACAACGCGATCGGTCAGGCGCTGCTCGCGGTGCACCTGGGCGCACGCCGCGTGATCGCCGAAACCGGCGCCGGGCAGCATGGCGTGGCGTCGGCGGCTGCCTGCGCCCGCGTGGGATTGCCCTGCCGCGTGTATATGGGCGCCGTCGACATGCAGCGGCAGGCGCCGAATGTCGAACGGATGGAGCGCCTCGGCGCCGACGTCGTGGCGGTGGAGACCGGCGACCAGACGCTCCGCGCCGCGATCGACGAAGCATTGCGCGACTGGGTCACGGACCCGGCCGGGACCTATTATCTCCTCGGTTCGGCCGTGGGCGCGCATCCCTATCCTTACCTCGTGCGCGAGCTGCAATCCGTGATCGGCACGGAAGCACGACAACAGATGCTCGAAATCGCCGGCGGCTTGCCGGATGCTGCGTTCGCCTGCGTCGGCGGCGGTTCCAACGCAATCGGACTGTTCTACCCGCTGCTCGCCGACACCACGGCACTGATTGGCGTCGAAGCCGGCGGCACGGGCAGCGGCCTCGGGCAGAATGCGGCAACGCTCGCGACCGGCACGCCGGGTGTCCTGCAAGGCTGTTACTCGCTCGTTCTGCAAAACGCCGACGGCCAGGTGCAGGAAACGCATTCGATTTCGGCCGGGCTCGATTATTCCGGCGTCGGACCGGAGCATGCCTTCCTGCAGGCAGTCGGCCGCGTGCAGTATGTGACGGCAAGCGACGATGAGGCGCTCGCTGCATTGCAGGAAGTCTGCGAGGCCGAAGGCATCCTGACCGCGCTCGAGACCGCGCATGCGTATGCGGCCGCGAAGCGCTGGTCGCGGGACCATCCCGGTCGACGCATCCTGATCGGCAATTCGGGACGCGGCGACAAGGACATGCCGACGTTAGCCAGGCTGCCGCCAGTGGCGCGACGACATGCAGCCGCATGAGCGCATCGGCGCGGCGATTCGCGCCGCCAACGAGGACGGCCGGACCGCACTGGTGCCGTTCGTAACCGCGGGCTATCCGGAGCCGGACGAATTCCGGAACGTGCTGCGGGCGGTTGCAGCAGCGGGCGACGTGGCGGAGATCGGCGTGCCGTTTTCCGATCCGATGGCGGACGGTATGACCATTCAGCGTTCGAGCCATGGCGCCATCGCGAAGGGCGTCAGCCTGCGGTGGATTTTCGAACAGCTCGAATCGGCACACGGGCAATTCGACGCGCCGCTGGTGATGATGTCTTACGTCAATCCGCTGCTCGCGTTCGGTTTTGACAAGCTGGCGCGGCACGCCCTCGCTGCCGGTGTTTGCGGCTTCATCGTGCCCGACCTGCCGCTCGAGGAGAGCGCCGAATTACGCGCGGTACTCGATGCGAGCGGCCTGGGCCTCATTCAACTCGTCACGCCGGCGACGCCGGAGCCGCGATTACACCGGCTGGCCAGCGTGTCACGGGGATTCCTGTACGCCGTGACCATGACCGGGATCACCGGGAGCGATAAAGGACTGCCCGCGGACCTCGCGGCGTATCTCGAGGCGGTGAGTTCCATCTCGCCCTTGCCGGTCTGTGCCGGATTCGGCATTCGATCCGCCGCCGAGGTGGCCGACGTCGGGCGGCACGCGGCGGGCGCGATCATCGGTTCGGCGCTCGTCGAGGTGCTCGAACGCGGCGAGGATCCCGCCCGGTTTCTGCGTCGACTGAACACCCCGGGCGGCGATCGATGAGGAAGGTGACCTCGGCGGATTCCCTGATCACGATCAATCACTACCGGAATATCCTGATCAGCGAGGGCATTGCGGCCTTTATCCGGAATGAGTACCTGGGCGCGATTGTCGGCGAAATGCCCTTCCTGGAAGTGTGGCCGGAACTGTGGGTCGTGAACGATCTCGACTACGATCGTGCGTTGCAATTGATCGACAGGGACACGATCGGCGGCGAAAGTCCCGCGGCGCCCTGGCGGTGCCGGCATTGCGGCTCGGAGAACGAAGGGCAGTTTGCCGCCTGCTGGAACTGCACGGAGCCGCTGAACGCCGATCACCCGTAGGGTTCTTACGCGACCCCGGTCTCCGTCGTTTTCGTGACCCGCGTCACAGACGCAAGCGTCGACTGGCGCCAATGTGGCGCTCCACACCCTCGCATCGCAGGACACGGAGATGAGGTCGCAGGCAGGCTTCACATTCACTGAGTTACTCGCTGTCGCCACCCTTACGGCGATGCTGGCGGCGGTTGCAGTGCCTCGCTATGCAATGATCAACAGTGAGACCCGTAGCACCGCCGTGCGTGCGCTCGCGGCGAACGTCAAGAGTTCGGCCACGCTGACCAACAAGGTCTGGCAGGCTGCGGGTCAACCGACGAGAATGCAGTTCGACGGCCACGACGTGGAGATGCGTTACGGCTATCCGACCGAACTGTCCATCGACGAGATCGTCGTCATGAGCGCCGATTTCCGCTTCGAGGACGGCTATTTCAAACATGCGCAGACCGCAGCCGGTCAGGGTTGCGCCGTCCTCTATATTCCACCGCCCAATCCGGACCGGGAAGCCAGCGTCATAAGCTACACCAACGGCTGCTGACCGACCCACTCCGTCAACGATCTGCCCTGCAGGAGCCCGCCTTGCGGGCGACCAAACTCAGCGATGCAGTCCGCATGGCTGGCTCCTGCATGGCGCAGGCATGGCTTCCTCTGTACGATGAACCGCGCAGAACAGGCGCCGCCCGCAAAAGACAGGAGAGTCCATGGACTCCGCATCGATGACCGCATCCCTCTGGAAGAATTTCCTCGGGCAGTCACCGACCTGGTACAAACAGACAATCGTCGCCTTTCTGATTCTCAATCCACTTCTGCTGTGGACGGTCGGTCCGTTCCTCACCGGCTGGTTGCTCGTCATCGAGTTCATTTTCACGTTGGCAATGGCGCTCAAGTGTTATCCGCTGCAGCCGGGCGGTCTGCTCGCGGTCGAAGCGATTCTGGTCGGCATGGCGACTCCCGCGATGGTGTTTCATGAAGCGGAAGTCAACTTTTCCGTCATCCTGTTACTGATGTTCATGGTCGCAGGCATCTATTTCCTGCGGGAAATGCTGCTCTTCGTGTTCACCCGCATCCTGCTCGGCATACGATCCAAGATCCTGTTGTCGCTCATGTTCTCGTTGGCGGCGGCATTGCTGTCGGCGTTTCTGGATGCGCTGACCGTAACGGCGGTCATCATTACCGTCGCAGTCGGGTTCTACACCGTGTACCACACGGTCGCTTCCGGCAAGAAATTCGATCACGACCACGATGCCGGCAGCGACGACCAGGTGGTCGAACTGCATCATGAGGACCTCGTGCAGTTCCGCGGTTTTCTTCGAAACCTGATGATGCATGGTGCCGTCGGCACCGCGCTGGGCGGCGTCACGACGCTCGTGGGTGAGCCGCAGAATCTGCTGATCGGCGAAATCATGGGATGGGAGTTCGCAACGTTCTTCCGCATGATGATGCATATCTCGATACCGGTACTGGCCGCAGGGTTGCTGACCTGCGCCACGCTGGAGTACTTCCGCTGGTTCAGTTACGGCACGCCGCTCTCCGCCAAAGTGCGCGCAGTCCTCGAAGAATACGATGGGGCGATGACCGCGAAACGGACCCCGCAGGAAAAAACGGCGTTGATCGTGCAGGGCGCGGTTGCGGGTTTGCTGGTGCTCGCCCTGGGCTTTCACCTGGCGGAGCCGGGTGTTGTCGGCCTGCTCGTGATCGTGCTGGCCACGGCATTCAACGGCGTGACCGAGGAACACCGTATCGGCCGCGCATTCGAGGAGGCATTGCCTTTTACCGCATTGCTGGTGGTGTTTTTCGCAATCGTCGCGGTGATCTCGAACCAGGGTTTGTTCAGTCCCATCATGGACTGGGTGATGTCCTACGAGGGCAAGACGCAGGCAGCGCTTTTCTACCTGGCCAATGGCGTGCTGTCGATGATCAGTGACAACGTTTTTGTCGCGACGATTTATATTACGGAAGTGCAGAAGCTGTTCGAAAGCGGCGCGATCTCACGGGATCAGTTCGAAGCCCTCGCGGTTGCCATCAACATGGGCACCAATATCCCGAGTGTCGCCACACCGAACGGCCAGGCGGCGTTCCTGTTCCTGCTGACGTCCGCCATCGCGCCGCTGATCCGGCTCTCCTACGGACGCATGGTGTATATGGCGCTGCCGTACACGGTGACGATGACCACGACGGGGACTCTGGCGCTCATCTATCTGGGATGAATTCGCACGTCTGTTGGAGCCCCCACACGGCCTGCAAAGGCTACAGCCGCATCAGCCGCGTTCCCGCGATCTCGCTCCTCAAAATCGCCGACACCTTGTCCGCCTGGATCGGCCGGCTGATCAGGAAGCCCTGCGCCAGGTCGCAATCGCAGCTTTTCAGGAACTCGAACTGCATCAGGGTCTCCACGCCCTCGGCCGCAACTTCGATGTCGAGGCCGCGCGCCATCGCGATTGCGGCGCGGACGATACGCTGGTGACTGCCGTTTTCAGTGATATCGTGAATGAGCGACTGGTCGAGTACGAAACTGTCGATGACGCCGGTATCCAGCGAGCGCAACGAAACGTCCCGCGTACCGAAATGATCGAGCGACAGCCGAACGCCCAGAGACCTCAATCCGCCCAGTGTCGCGTGTTCGACCGTGCGTTCGCGGACGACGTTGCCGTCACTGATCTCCAGTTCGATGCAACCGGGATCGAGCGACGTGTCGGCGAGCGATTTCGAGACGGCGTCGACGAGCCGGCCGCGCAGCAGCTGCTGCGGCGAAAGGTTGATGGCCACCGACAGATCGGGCAACTCGAACCGGTGCTGCCAGGAAGCAAGTTGCCTGCAGGCCTTGTCGACGATCCATTCGCCGGCGGAGTGAATGAGCCCGCTGCTTTCCAGCACCGGCAGAAATCGTCCGGGGGGGAGCAGGCCGAAACGCGGATGCTGCCAGCGAAGCAGGGCTTCGAGGCCGATCAAACGTCCGCTGCCCACTTCGATCCGCGGCTGGTAGTGCAATACGAATTCGTTACGGACCAGCGCATGGCGCAAGCCGATTTCGAGTTCCTCGCGATCCTGGAGCTGGTCGTTCAGCGCATCGGAGTAAAACTGGAAGCGGCCGCCGCCTCGCTTCTTCGCCTGGTACATTGCAAGATCGGCGGCTTTCACCAGCCTTTCCGCATCGTCGCCGGACTCGGGAAACATCGCGATACCGATGCTCGGTGTCGCATACACCTCGCCCAGATGCACGTCGTATTTCTCCGATAACGCAAGCACCAGTTTCTGCGCGGCGGCTGCAGCATTTCTGGATTCGCCGAAATCTTCAAGGCAGACCACAAATTCGTCGCCGCCCCAGCGGCCCGAAAGGTCGCCGATGCGCAGGTTCTTCGACAGGCGCTCCCCGACCTGGCGCAGCAATTCATCGCCGACGTCATGACCCAGGGTGTCATTGACGGATTTGAAGCGATCCAGATCGACGAACAGCACGGCGATGGGTTTGCCGTGACGCCGGCTGCGGCCGATGGCTTTCTCCAGTTGCCGTACGAACAGGCGGCGGTTCGGCAGCAGAGTCAGGTCGTCATATTGAGCCCGTTTCTCGAGTTCCACCGTGCGGCGCACGACGTCGGTCACGTCGCGAAAGGTGATGACACCGCCGGCAAGATTGCGGTCGCCGTCGTACAGTCCCTGCCCGTTGATGCTGAGGACGATATCTGCCTGTCCCGGCGCCCGATACACGGCGAGCTGGTTGGTAAATTTCCGGCCGTTCCGTGCCCGGACGAGCGGTAATTCGTCCCTGTCGATGCGTGTCCCGCCGTCAGCGGCGATGGCGCAGAAATCGGCTTCCCAATGCTCCGGCGGACGCTGCCGCGGAGCGAGTCCCAGTATGGATCGCGCGGCCGGATTGATGTCGAGTATATGTCCGTCCCGATCGGTCACGATCACACCATCGTTAATGCTTTTCAGAATGGACAGCCCGGTGCCGGACAGCTGGCGCAGCAACTGATGCCGCTGCCGGGCGTGACGGAAAACGGCATCACGCTCGCGGTCATCGTTGTCATCGATACAGAGGAAACCCTGTGCGCCGAAGCTCATGGCGGCAATGCCGCGATGTTCCTGATCGCGGCGCGTCAGGGCCACGAGCGGATACTCTTTGAGCGATTGAATAAAGGATTGCAGCGTATGGCCCGCGTGTGTCACGGCGGGTCCGGCTTCGAACAGGACGAGGTCGATCGCCGCGGCGTCGTCAGGTACGCAGAGCGTCTCCGACCTGACGATGCTCGCGCAACAGCAGAGGCGTTGCAGATGTGCCAGATAGGCGGCAGCGAACTCATCGCTGCCGAGATAAAGTATCGAATAACGCGTCATCGGCGCTTTCCTGCCCCGTCCGTTATCGACCCGTCCGTAGGAATCTGCACGGCAGGCCGATGCCCACCACCCGGACTCCTTGTCTGTCTTACGCTTGTGGTACTCGGACAGGCTTCTTCGTGTGCCATAGTTGTTTTTTTAAGAACCGGCGGCGCCGTGAGCGACGCCGGCCAGGCTGGACGCATCATACCAGAAACGCCCCATAACCCGGTCTGGAATCAACGATTTGCCTTGCCCGCGGGAGCGGAATTAAACCATCCGTCCGCGGCGGGCATCAGAGTATTGAAGCATGAGGAGATTTTGTCATTGGAAGCGCCCTTGGCCGCCGCAGCAGAGGCATGGAAACGTGAGACTGCAACGGTGACGCAACAGACCTTGAGTGAGGAGCAGGAATGGGTGGAGCGGGCCCAACAGTCGGATACGCACGCCTTCGAGCAGCTATACAGGCAGCACGTCGATCGCGTCTACGGACTCTGCCTGCGCATGACGGGCAACGTCAGCGAAGCCGAAGACTGCACCCAGGACGCCTTCATTCAGGCCTGGACGCAGCTCGACCGGTTTCGCGGCGAGAGTTCGTTCGGCACCTGGATGCATCGGGTCGCGGTCAATTCGGTGCTGGGCCGCATGCGCCGCTCGCGCCGCGAACAGGACCGGATACGGGCAGTTTCGGACGTCGCGCCGGCGCGGGAATCGATCGGCGACAGCGGCGGCCTGCAGGATATCGAAAAGGCCATGGACGAATTGCCGAGCGGGGCGCGGCACGTGTTCGTGCTGTACGCGGTGTACGGGTACAGCCATGACGAAACGAGTGAAATGCTGGGCATTGCCAGTGGAACGAGCAAGGCACAATTGCATCGCGCGCGACGACTGCTCGCGCAACAACTGAATACGAGTTCGCATTGATATGAACACATCAGACGACATCGAAACGAACGAAGAGCGGGACGAGCTGATCCAGGCGGCGCGAAAGCTGCCGCACAGTATCGCTCCGCGGCGGGACCTCTGGCCCGGAATCGAGAAAGCAATCTCGCAGCCGGTACAGCCGTCACACTTCCGCTGGAACACGATATTCGCGCAGGCGGCGGCGGTGGTCCTGCTGGTCGGCGGCTCGTCCGGCATTACCTGGCTGACCCTGTCGCAGAATACGCAAACAGAGCCTGCGGTCACCGGGATGCAGGCGCGGCAATTCGAGACCGTGGCCGGCAGTTTCGGCGGCAGCTACCACCTCGGTCCGGAGTTCATGGAGGCGCGCGACGACCTGGCGGTGCGGATGGACGCGGAACTGGCGCGGTTGTCGCCGGAGACACGCGCCGCGGTCGAAAAGAACATTGCCGCCATTCGTGGCGCAATCAACGAAATCAACCTGGCGCTCGCCTACGAACCGGACAACGTCCTGCTGCAGGATCTCCTGCTGAGTGCCTATAAAGAGGAGTTGACGCTCATGAGGAAAGTCGACGGACTGGCGAACTCTGTCATGCACAGGACGGATATTTGACGGGTCGGCTTGCGGTCGAGCGACTGGACTCGAGAATTTCGGAAACGAATCTGAATTCGGGAATCGGACACATGGTATTTATGAAATCGACATTGATGGTATTGCGGCTTGCCTGCCTGACGTTGTTCTTCGCGTCGGCATTTGCCGCCGAACAGGTAAACCGGAGAGTCGACGCCGCCTCCGACGGCCTGGTGACAATCGACAACAAGTCAGGCTCCGTCGAAGTTCGCGGCTGGTCGCGCAACGAAGTCGAGCTCACCGGCGACCTCGGCCGCGGTGTCGAGGAACTGGTGTTCGAGAAAGACGGCGATACAGTCCAGATTCGCGTCCGGACGGAAGGCAGCCACAGCGGCGGCGGCAGCGACCTGGTGATCCAGGTGCCGGAAAACAGCTCGTTGCAGGTGAGCGGCATCAGCACGGACATCAGTGTGCGGGACGTGCGGGGCGCACAACGATTGCAGACCATCAGCGGCGACATCGACAGCCAGGTGTATGCCTCGGACATCGATGTCAACACGGTCAGCGGCGACGTGGAGATACAGGGCGAAGGCGAGAAAGGTTACGCGCGCTTCAGCACGGTCAGCGGCGACATCGACGTCGAGAATCTTGCCGGCGAGATCGAGATCACCTCGGTCAGCGGGGATCTGGTCATCGCCGATGGTAGTTTCGAGCGGGTCCAGGCGAACACGACCTCCAGCGATGTGGTGTACCACGCGGCGCTGGTCGGAAAAGCGCGGCTCGACCTGGAAACGATCAACGGTGATGTCGATATCCAGTTCAACGGCGACGTCTCCGCGCGTTTCGATATCGAAACCTTCAACGGCGAGATCCGTAACTGCTTCGGGCCGAAGCCGCAAAGGACCAGCCAGTACACGCCGGGCAGCGAACTCAAATTCACCGAAGGCGGCGGCACCGGCCGGGTGACGATCCGCACGCTGAACGGCGACCTGCACCTGTGCAAGGAGTGACAGCGGGCGACCGAACGCCGCAGCCAGGCATTAACAGGGACCCCACCAATCCACCCCCCCATAATTTGCTATGCTTTCCATCCTTCCCCAAGGGTAAGCAAAGCATGGGCCGCCTCCTCAAAATACTGCTGTTCGTCATTGCAGGCCTCGTCGGTATTGTCGTCGTTGCCGCCGTCGCGCTGCTGCTCTTTTTCGATCCCAACGATTACCGGGAAGAGATTTCCGCCAAGGTCAAGGAAGCGACGGGCCGCGACCTCGTCATCGAGGGCGATCTCGGACTGAAACTGTTTCCCTGGCTCGCGGTTGAAGTCGGCCGAAGTTCGCTCGGTAACGCAGAAGGCTTCGGCGACCAGCCCTTCGCAACGTTCGAGCAGGCGCGGCTCAGCGTGCGCCTGCTGCCGCTCATTTTCCGGCAGGAGATTGCGATCGGAACCGCGTCCCTCGATTCGCTGGTGCTGAATCTCGCCGTGGCGGAAAACGGCAAAACCAACTGGGAGGACCTGGCGGCCGAAGAGACTGCCCCGGCCGAACCGGAGGCAGAAGCGGGCGGACCGACCTCGCTCGGTATCGCCGACCTGCGGGTGAGCAACGCGGAAATCAATTACCGCGATGCCGCGGCGGGCAGTACCTACTCCATTACCGGTCTCTCGCTCGAAAGCGGCGGCATTACCGCCGGCGTGCCGTTCGACCTGACTGCCGAGTTCGACTTCGCAGCCGATCCCGGTGAGTTGGGCGGGCACCTGCGCGTCGACGGCACCAGCACCCTCGGCCGCGAATTCGAAAGCCTGGCACTCGAGAATCTCCAGGTCGCAGGGCAGCTCGAAGGCATTGCCGCAAAGCCGGCGGAGATTGCATTCAACGCGCCGCGCATGGCGGTCGACATGAATGCCGAAACCGTGTCGGTCGGCGAAATGACGCTCAACGCCCTGAACCTGCAGATGTCCGCAAACGTCGAGCCGTTCAGCTATGCGGGCACTCCGCAGCCGAAGATGAGCTTGCAGGTCGCCCCGTTCTCGCTCCGGGAACTGATGCAGGCAATGGGATCGGAGCCGCCCGTGACGGCCGATCCGGCCGCGCTCAGCCGCGTCTCCTTCAATGCCAATGCAGCCGTCACCGAGACGGCCATCGCATTGACATCGCTCGCGCTGAAACTCGACGACACGGCGCTCTCCGGCCAACTCAGCCTGCCGACGACGGAAGAAGGCCTGATCCGCTTCGACCTGGCCGCCGACAGCATCGACCTCGACCGTTACATGGCGCCGGCGGACGAGAGCGCCACCGAAACGGCGGAGGCGAGCACCGACGACATCGAGATACCGGTCGATCTCATTCGATCGCTGCAGGCCGAGGGCAAGGTGACGCTCGATCGGGCGACGCTCTCCGGCATGTTGTTCGAGAAAATGGAACTGGGCCTCGTGAGCCGGGGCGGCAAAATGCGGCTGCATCCGATCGCTGCGACGCTGTTCGAGGGTACCTACAGCGGCGACGTTCGAATCGATGCGTCGAAAGAGACGCCGTCGATTTCCGCCGACGAGAAAGTGGAGGGCGTCAAGCTCACGCCGCTCGCCCGCTCGATGTTCGACCAGGAAAACATCAGCGGCACGATCGCAGGGAGTTTCAAGTTGAGCGGCAGCGGCAAGAACCTGGCGGAAATCCGCAGCGATCTCGACGGCAACATGGCGTTCGAACTCGCCGACGGCGCCTGGGAAGGCACGGACATCTGGTATCACTTGCGCGCCGCGCGTGCGTTGTTGAAAAAGGAGCAGCCGCCCGAGCGCCGCAATCCGCCGCGCACCGAATTCACGTCCGTCGTCGTGGCCGGCACCGTCACTGACGGCATATTCAAGAACGACGACCTGCTCGCGGAACTGCCGTTTATGCAGGTAACCGGAGAGGGCACGGTGGATCTCGTCAAGGCAGCGATCGATTACTCGCTGCAGGCAAGAGTGCTGGAGCGGCCGGAGTTTGTCGACGGCGCAAACCAGGGCGAACTCGACGACTTCACCGAGGCCGTCATTCCGTTGAGTGTCACCGGTCCGCTTGCATCGCCCAGCGTTCGACCGGATATCCAGGGAATGCTGAAAGCGGAAGTCAAGAAAGCCGTGGAGGAGAAGGGCGACGAACTGAAACAGCGGGTGCTGGACCAGGTCCTGGGCGGAAAAGACGAGCCGGCCGACGAGGACGAGAACGACAAGGAAGAGGACATCGAAGACAAGTTGAAGGACCTGTTCGACCACTGAGCGACATTCGCGCCGGAATGATGCACTCCCGCCTGCCCGATCGCATGCTGCTGCGCTGGCCGCTCGCATTTGCCCTGGTCCTCACGGCACAGAGCGTGGTCCCGGCGGATTTGCGGACCATTTCTGTCGAATTCGAGAACCAACGATATCATCTGCGCTCGGAAGCATGGTTCGCGGCGGACCGGCAGAACATGTATCGGGTACTGACCGATTACGACCTGTTTGAAAAGTTTACAAGCGCCTTTGTTGAAACACATAACGTCGAACCTGACAAGCAAGGGCGGCCGCGTTTTTATACGCGCATGGAAGGCTGTGTTCTGTTATTTTGCAAGTCGCTCATCCGCTATGGTTACCTGGAGCTGACGCCGCACACGGAAATTGTCGCGGTCGCCGAACCGGAAAAGAGCGACTTCAAATACAGTCACGAACGCTGGCGCCTGGAAAAAGACGGAGACGGTACGCTGTTGATCTACGATTTCGAAATGGAACCTGATTTCTGGGTCCCGCCCGTCATCGGACCGTATGTCATCAAGCGCTCGCTCAGAACCGGCGGCATCGATGCGATCGATCGCATCGAGGCGCTGGCGCAAGGCCGCACTCCAAAGCCGGTCGGCAATGGGCGCTGATTTCGCAGAACGTATCCTGAACTGGGTCGGCAGCGGCGGCCGCAAGGATCTGCCCTGGCAGCAGGACGTGACGCCGTATCGCGTGTGGGTGTCGGAGATCATGCTGCAGCAGACGCAGGTGGCGACCGTGATCCCCTATTTCCTGAGTTTCATGGAAGCGTTCCCGAATGTGCAGGCGCTCGCGAACGCCCAGATCGACGAGGTTCTGCACCACTGGTCCGGGTTGGGTTACTACGCGAGGGCGCGCAATCTGTACAAGGCGGCACGTGACATCCGCGATCGCCATGCAGGTGTATTTCCGGATAATTTCGACGATGCTGTCGGACTGCCCGGCATCGGCCGCTCCACCGCCGGGGCGATTCTGTCGCTGTCGATGGGCCAGCGCCATCCGATTCTGGATGGCAACGTCAAGCGCGTGCTTGCCCGCTTTCACGCCATCCCGGGGTGGCCGGGCCGGTCGTCCGTAACCGCGGAACTCTGGAAGCAGGCCGAACGGCACCTGCCCGAGAAATACGTCGCCGAATATACCCAGGCGATCATGGACCTGGGCGCGACCGTGTGCACACCGAACAACCCGGCCTGCGTTGCCTGTCCGCTGACGACGGAATGCAAAGCGCGTCTCGAAGGACGCCAGGCGTACTACCCGGGCAAACGGGAAAAAAAGAAAAAGCCGCAACGCCACACACACATGGTGCTTGCCATCTGCGATGAGCATCTCTACCTGGAGCAGCGGTCGCCTTCCGGCATCTGGGGTGGCTTGTGGAGCCTGCCTGAATTCACGAGCGAAGACAGTCTCCTCGGTTGGTGCCGCCGACAGTTGAACGCAGAGCGAGTCCGGCTCGAACGCTGGACGCCCATCCGCCACAGCTTCACACACTACGACCTCGACATCCTGCCCGTCGCCGTGCGTCTCGAGGGCGCAACGAGTCATCTTGAAAGCTGCAATGCGGGTATCTGGCACCGATACTGCGACACGCCGCGATTCGGCCTCGCGGCGCCGGTCCAGAAGCTGATCGAGAAGGTGAGGGCCAATGCGAACGGTTAACTGCGTCGTGCTCGGCCAGGAAGCGGAAGGGCTCGACTACGCGCCTTACCCCGGCCCGCTCGGCCAGCGCATCTACGACAATGTCTCGAGGCAGGCCTGGCAACGCTGGCTCGCACACCAGACGATGCTGATCAACGAATACCGGCTGACACCGATCGAACCCGAGGCCCGCAAGTTTCTCGAGACGGAAATGGAGAAATTCTTTTTCGGCGGGGGTTCGGAGAAGCCGAAGGAGTACGTGCCGGAATAAGGG